>NZ_CP090976.1:1275730-1594662 GCF_021513235.1 Kaistella sp. 97-N-M2
CCGAAAGCCGTAAGATCGTTTTCGGAAAAAGATCGTACTTAAAGTTCAGTCTCGGCGTAAACTGCGTTCCGGCCAAATTATGAAAATCGCTTCTGATGCCCGCTACCAAAGTATATTTCAGACCTGTTAACGTATATTCGAAAAATACACCGGGCACAGTTTCTGTCCGTTGATAATTTTTAGCCAGATAGTCTTCATCATATTTATCGTATAAAAAACTCGCGCCGGTTTTGAATTTATTATTGGTATTTCCAATGATGCTTTCGAAAACCAAATTGGAATAAAATGTATTTTGATTGCCCCAGTAATTTCTGTTTCCGAAAAAACTGTCCTGCTGATGCGTTGTAAACTGATTCATCCAGCCGATACTTTGATAAGGTTTGTCTTTGAAAACGTAGCCGGTTTTATTCCAGATTTCGAAACGCGAAAGATCGATTCCCACGCCGTAAGCGGTTTGCTGCGACTGTTCTTCCTTGGGATCAAAAGCGGTTTGTCCGCCGAAACGTTCGTCTTTCACAAAACTGATGCCGAAATGCGAACCCAATCCGGAATGTTCCAAATCGTTGTAATTCAGTAAATACGCTGCGTTGATTTGATTTCCCGTGGGTTGATCTAAAAATCCGTCGTTATTCGAATCCGTTTTTCCTAAAGTTGCATTGCCGTGCAGGAGAACGGATTGATTCCAGTGATCATTCAGTTGGGACGTCGTTGTGATATTGGTTTCGACGCGGCCATTAGCGTCTGCAAAAATATTGAGCGCAGTTTCGGGTTTTTCCTGAACTTTCAAAAGTTCTGTATTAATTTGTCCCGTGATGCTTTCGTAGCCGTTGACCACGGTGCTGCCACCTTTCGTAAGTTGAATTCCCCCGATCCAGCGTCCCGGAATTAAATTCAAACCATATGGCGCTGCCAAACCGCGAATGGAAGGCAAAAGTTCTTTTGTAAGAGCCGTATATTTTTGGTCCAGACCCAGCATTTTTAGCTGCTTCGTTCCTGTAACGGCGTTGCTGAAAGAAACATCCACCGTCGCGTTGGTTTCGAAACTTTCGGATAAATTACAGCACGCGGCTTTCAACAATTCCTTGCCGCCAATATTAAACGTTAAACCCGCGGATTTTTTATTTAATGCAGTTGCATCTTTGAATTTCTCCAAACGAACCTCCTCGATGGATTTGTCGTAGTGATCCCCGTTGCGGGAGAAATCTTTTTTCGGTGCTGGATTGTCGGAATGAACACCGCTTCCTTTTTCCCCAAACGGAAGGTCGCGATCATAAAGACAACAGCCCGGAAGATTCCTGTAAACCTGGTTCGTGGTCAGAAATTTCTCGTTGTCATGGCCCACCTCTGCAATTTTTTTCAGAATAAGATCTGCCGAAGTTTTGGCAGGATCAAATTCTAAGGAGATTTTCTGCGTTTCCGCTTCCCACAAAGCGCCTGTTGCACCTGCAGATTTGGCGGCGGTTTCTATTCTTTCTTTGCATTCATCGCAATTTCCACGCACGAAATACTGGCTTTCCTGAATTTGATGATTGGCTTCAGCCATTTTTGCTGGCGGATTTTCTCTTTCGTAATGGCAGCACGAGGGAAGATTGTCGTACGCACTGTTTGGTGCTTTGTGTTTTTCGTTGTCGTGACCGTCGCCGGCAATATTTTTTAAAATTTCGTCTGCCGAAGTTTTACCGGCATCGAATTCTATTTGAAGGTTTTGGGTTTCTGCGCTCCAGTAAGCCGTGGACGCGCCGGTTTTTTTTGCGGAAGTTTCGATTCTCTCTTTGCACATGTCACATTCTCCTCTCACGGTGAATTTTGCTTTCGAAAGGGTTTGGGCAGATGGGAGAGAAAAAAATAAGGTCGAAAAAAGCAGAAAGCTTTTCAGTAAAATTTTCATTTTTAAAATAAGTTAATTGAATAAAAAGAGGTGCTAAAAGAACATTCTTTTGGCTGTCGATTAAGTAATTAACCTAGTTTGGGCGGTTGCCAAATGTTTTGGATGGTAGAAGTGAAATAAGGAATTCCGTACTTAAAATTCAGTTTTTTAAGAAAAAAATGAGTTGGAAGCAGTGTTGATTTATATTCCGCCGAGAGAAAGTTCGTTACACAATGAACGGTGCAGGAATGGCAGTTCAGGCAATCATCACCGCAGGTGTTTTTGTCGGAAGTTTTTGTGGGCGGGCAGGATTCGCTTGCTCCGGACTTGCAGCAATCCATTTTATCAGATTTGTGGGTGCATGCCTGTTCAATCTTTTGCGCAAAAACGGCCTGTTTCGGAAGTATAAAAACTCCCAAACCCAAAATCATTAAAAATATTTTAAAAGTCCTAAACATGCTTTTGCAAAATTACTAAATTATTCCGAACGGCGCCTTTAGGTTAAAGTTTCTTAATAAAAAGTTAAAAAATTTCGATTTAATGATCTGATAATTAAATAATTGTATTTTTGCCGGACTAAAATCATTTAACATAATAAAGAATGAATAAAGTCCTTTTAACATTAACAGCTGTTTTTTTTGTTACCACTTCTTTCTATTCCCCCGAAGTTACAACGCGTAAAACAGAAGCAAATCTAAAAGCCAGACCCTCTAAATCAGTTCTTAAAGCCGAATCAAAATCGATCACTACTTCCGCCGAAGAGATTTACACGACGATTAAATTCGATAACGTCAACAAGCTTAATCCCGAAGTTTTTTATAAAGCCTTTTTAGGTTTCGAAAATTTAAAGAAGGCAGGAAAATTACCCGCAGCGTCTCACCTTTTAACGGTTTGCGATTTCTCTTTATCCTCCACCGAAAACAGATTGTGGGTTATCGATTTGAACGAACATAAAATCCTCTTCAATTCTTTGGTTGCACACGGCAAAAATACCGGCGAAGAGTTTGCGCAGAAATTTTCGAACACCGAAAGCTCTTATCAAAGCAGTCTCGGCTTCTATATCACCGAAAGTACGTACAATGGAAACAACGGTTATTCTTTAAAGCTTCTCGGAATGGATTCCGGTTACAATGATGCGGCTTTGCAACGGGCCATTGTTATGCACGGCGCCGATTACGTAAGTGAAGATTTCATCAAATCTCAGCATCGAATTGGGAGAAGTTGGGGTTGTCCCGCGGTACCGCGTGCGTTGGCAGAGCCCATCATTAATTCCATTAAAGGCAAAAACTGTTTGTTTATTTATTATCCAGACAATCAGTACCTTTCAAATTCCGAGTGGTTAAAATCTGAGGAAAATATTTAAATAGGGAAATTTTAAAAAATCCCGGCTTTCTTTTAATTGCCGGGATTACCTTTAGTTCAGTTCGATCGGATTATTATTTTTTTTCGTTTCCTCTTTCAGGCGGTTTTCCATTTCTTTTCGTTGGTTGGGATCTGCATTTCTTCCGGGTCCGCCTCCTCGGCGCGAGTTCATGGAAGCCTGCATAAAGGATACGGGATCTTTTTTGAACAACGCACTTTGGTTTTCGAAATCTTTCCGCTTCACTTTTACCAAATTGCCGCGTTGCGAGAAATCCTCTATTTGCGCAATTTTTTTGGTCTCTTTCAAATCGAAAGAATAATCTCCTTTCGCATCTTCCACTTTTACGATGAGCCCCGGAAGCCCCGAAAATTTATAAGGACCATCCTGAAAAGGTATGTCCGGCGTAAACCAGGCAAACCAGGTTCTGCCAGCGAAGGTAGTTTCAGCTTTCTGCGTTTTATAGTCGCCGATCGTTGCTGTTTCCGGTAAGATCTTCCAGTCCATCGGGCGATCTTCCTCATAGGAATATTGATCTCGCGAAATTCTTGAATTAAACGTTTTGATACCGGATTTATAATCCTTTACAACGGTAAAGTCGATATTGGACCGGAGATTTTCCATTTGGCTGCGGTCAAAATTAAAACTGCCTGTTTGTCGTGCTCTGCCAAGTATGGAATCCCGCTGCAAGCGCTTTTCGCCATAGAAAATCGATTTTTCCGGAGTGATATCCAGATAGGCGGTTTCGGTTTTCACATCGTTTCGGTTTGCAGAGTCGGGTTTCATGGAAACCTGATATACAAAACGCGTTGCCTGAGCGAAGATCATTTGGGTACAAAATCCCAAAAACAGAAGGCCAATTTTTTTCATAAAAGTTGATTTCGATTTTGATGTAATTTGCCCTTAAAAGTTAAAACGTCCGTCTATACATCAGATAGATAAATAGTGGTCTCTGAATTTGATATTCATTATATTATTAGTAATTTTGCAATCTAAAATAAGTCTAAATAAAAACAATGATAAAAGTAAGCGATCAGGCAAAAGAAAAGGCCATTCAGTTGATGACTGAAGATGGTTTTCAACCTTTTGAAGATTATATAAGAGTCGGCGTTAAAAGCGGCGGTTGTTCCGGTTTAGAGTATATGCTGAAGTTCGACAACGAGAAGACGGATTCGGATCAGGTTTTCGAAGACAACGGCATCAAAATAATCATCGACAAAAAGTCAATTCTATATCTTGCAGGAACAATATTAGAATATTCGGGAGGTTTGAATGGAAAGGGATTCGTCTTCAACAATCCCAACGCGAACAGAACCTGCGGATGCGGTGAGAGTTTCTCGCTGTAAATGATTTAATTTTTTTAATACAATGGCAAAATATACAGAAGACGACTTGCGGGTCGATCTTGAAAATCAAAAATACGAATACGGATTTACGACAGATATCGAGTACGATGATTTCCCGGTCGGTTTATCGGAAGAAATTGTGCGAATGATATCTGCGAAAAAAGAAGAACCGGAGTGGATGACCGAGTGGCGGCTCGAATCGTACCGCATGTGGTTGAAGATGGAAGAGCCGGAATGGGCGAACGTAAAATATGAAAAAGTCGACTTTCAATCTATTCGCTACTACGCTGCGCCTACAGTAAAACCGGAGCTGGCGAGTTTAGACGAAGTCGATCCCGAATTATTGAAAACCTTTGCAAAACTTGGTATCAATATCGAAGAGCAAAAAAGATTATCTGGCGTAGCAATGGATATCGTAATTGATTCTGTTTCCGTTAAAACCACCTTTCAAAAAACATTAAAAGAAAAAGGAATCATCTTCTGTGCTATTTCCGAAGCGATTCGGGATTATCCGGAATTGGTGCGCAAATACATCGGAAAAGTCGTTCCACGAGGCGATAATTTCTACGCAGCGTTAAACTCAGCAGTATTTTCCGACGGTAGTTTCTGCTATATTCCGAAAGGTGTGAAATGTCCAATGGAACTTTCTACGTACTTCAGAATTAACAAATCTGGAAGCGGCCAGTTCGAAAGAACCTTGCTTATTGCCGATGAAGGCAGCTACGTTTCCTATTTGGAAGGTTGTACTGCGCCGGCGAGAGATGAAAATCAACTGCACGCCGCCGTCGTGGAATTAATTGCGATGGATGATGCAGAAATTAAATATTCTACTGTTCAGAACTGGTTTCCGGGAGATGCCGAAGGAAAAGGTGGTGTTTTCAATTTCGTAACAAAACGTGGAATTTGTGAGAAAAACGCAAAAATTTCCTGGACGCAGGTCGAAACCGGCTCTGCAGTTACGTGGAAATATCCGAGCTGTATTTTGAAAGGCGATAATTCGGTTGGCGAATTTTATTCGATCGCCGTCACCAATCATCATCAGTATGCAGATACGGGTACAAAGATGATCCACATCGGAAAAAACACAAAATCAACCATTATTTCTAAAGGAATTTCTGCGGGAAAATCCAATAATTCTTATCGCGGGTTGGTAAAAGTAATGCCTTCTGCAAAAGGAGCACGTAATTTCTCCCAGTGCGATTCACTTTTAATGGGTAACGAATGCGGCGCACACACGTTTCCTTATATCGAAATTAAAGATCCAACCGCCCAACTCGAACACGAGGCCACAACTTCTAAAATCGGCGAAGATCAAATTTTCTACTGCAACCAGCGCGGAATCAGTACTGAAAAGGCAATTGCCTTGATCGTAAACGGTTTCGGAAAAGAAGTACTCAATAAATTGCCAATGGAATTTGCCATCGAAGCGCAAAAATTACTGGAAATTTCTTTGGAAGGAAGTGTGGGATAAATTTTTTAATTTTAAAGAAAGTCTAAATATGGAACTGATTCTGAAAAAAGTTAAGAAAAAAGATTTTGAAGTGATAAAATCACTTGCAAAAGCGCTAGGTTTTGAAGTCGAAGAGAGACAGCAAGAATTGTATAAGCCGGAATTTGTTAAGGAGATTCTTGACGCAAAAGAAAGCATTAAAAATGGAAAGGGCATTAAAATAAAAACAGAAGATTTGTGGACGTAATCTATTCTGAAAAAGCACAGCGAGATATTGAATTGTGGAAAAAATCCGGTAACAAAGCAATGATGAAAAAAATCACTGAGCTTATTAATGACATTATTCTACATCCTTTTGAAGGTTTAGGAAAACCGGAGCAATTGAAATACGATCTTGTGGGATTGTGGTCCAGAAGAATAAACAGGGAACATCGGATTATCTACCAAATTACAAACGATAATACACTAGAAATTTTAAATATTTTGTCTTTAAGAGGACATTACAATTAGCAATATGTTACAAATTAAAAACTTACACGCCAGAATCGAAGACGGCGCAGAGATCTTAAAAGGAATCAACTTACAGATAAACCCTGGCGAAGTACACGCCATTATGGGACCCAACGGTGCCGGAAAATCAACATTAGCATCTGTAGTTGCCGGCAAAGAAGAATATGAAGTTACGGACGGCGAAATCCTGTTCGAAGGGAAAAACATCGTTGAAGATGCGCCGGAAGAAAGAGCCCATCAGGGAATATTCATGTCGTTTCAGTATCCGGTAGAAATTCCAGGAGTTACCGTAACCAATTTCATCAAAGCAGCCATTAACGAAAACCGAAAAGCAAAAGGTTTGGAAAACATGCCTGCAAAAGAAATGTTGGCCATGGTGAAGGAACATTCCGAAAAATTAAGTATCAAGAGAGATTTCTTAGCTCGTTCGCTCAATCAGGGGTTTTCCGGCGGAGAGAAAAAGCGAAACGAAATCTTTCAGATGATGATGCTCAATCCGAAATTGGCAATTCTTGATGAAACCGATTCCGGATTAGATATCGATGCCTTAAGAATTGTGGCAGATGGGGTGAATTCCTTCCGGAACGAAGGGAACGCCGTTCTCTTAATTACCCACTACCAAAGACTTTTAGATTATATCGAGCCGGATTTCGTTCACGTCTTAGCCGACGGAAAAATCATTAAAACCGGAGATAAATCACTTGCTTTAGAACTTGAAGACCGAGGTTACGATTGGCTTTTGAATTAAATGGGTTTTTGTAAAAACACAATTTCATTTTCAAATATCGAACTTCAAATATCAAATAAATAATGGCTCTATTAGAAAATATACAAAATAATCACGCGGCTTTTTTAGATACGCTGCAACACCGTTTTCTCCATGAAAACCGGACCGCGGCGCTGAAGAAATTCTTCCAGTATGGTTTTCCGACGAAAAAAGACGAAGAATATAAATACACGAACTTAAGAGAGATTACCGAGAAAAACTACAATTTTTTCCCTACCGAAGCGCACACGATTTCGAAAGAAAAGATCGACGAGCTGCATTTGGGCGAAGAGTTTTTTGATTGGATCGTCTTCGTGAATGGCAAATTGAATAAAGAACTCTCCAATATTTCGATTGAAAATGTAGAGTTGCTCTCCTTCAATTTCGCCCTGAATGATCCGAAACATAAAGATGTTTTCGACCAGTATTTCGATACGATCGCCGATCCAAACCTGGCGTTCACGAATTTGAACACTGCCTACTGCAAAATGGGATTTTTCCTGAAAGTGCCAAAAAACGTGGTTATCGAAAAACCCATTCACGTTTTTTACATCTCGCAAAATCAGGAAGATAACACCGTTTACAACACGCGAAACTTATTGATCGCGGAAGAAGGTTCCAAAATCGAAATCATCGAAAGCCATCATAATTTTGATGATACTTTCGTCTTTACCAATTCTGTGACGGAGATTTTCACCTACCAAAATGCAAAAGCCGACTGGCACAAAGTGCAGAACGACAGCAATACGTCGTATATGATGGATCACACGTTTGCGAAACAGGAGCGCGACAGTTTAACCACCGTCAACACGTTTTCGTTCGGCGGAAAATTGGTAAGAAACAACTTGGATTTCATTCACAACGGCGAAAATATCAATTCATTTATGAACGGAATTACCATCATCGATGGCGATCAGCTCGTCGATCACCACACCGCTGTTCATCACAGAACGCCGCATTGCGAGAGTTACCAAAACTACAAAGGAATTTACAAAGGCAAGTCTCACGGCGTGTTCAACGGGAAAGTTTTTGTCGATAAACTCGCGCAGAAAACCAACGCCTATCAGCAAAACAACAATGTTTTACTCAACGAAGGCGCCACCATCGATACGAAGCCGCAGCTCGAAATTTTTGCAGACGATGTAAAATGTTCGCACGGGTGCACCGTCGGGCAGCTGAATGAAGAAGCTTTGTTCTACCTGCGTGCGCGCGGGATTTCCAAAAACGAAGCGCAGGCTATGTTGTTGTTCGCGTTCGCCAATGATGCGATGGAAAACATTGATATTGAGCCGCTCCGCGTAAAAATTTCCAAACTTCTCGCCGAAAAGTTAGAAGTACAAATGGAGTTTGAAGATATTTTTTAGGGCGACAATTTCCGTCTTCCATTCCCGCTTTTTTGCTCCACTTTGTTGCGCAAAAAGAGCTTCATTCAAGCCGGGTCGCGATTGCGAGATAAAAATAAAGTACAGTTTAAACAAAACATTCAATCAATAAAAACGGGCTAAAGCCCGTTTTTTCGTTGGAAGAAATTTGTCTTTTGCCGAAGACTAAACTTCGCATTACGATAAAGAAAATCTAAAGTTTTAGAATTATTTAGTTTCTAAAAATCCCTCCAAAATCTCGCACGCCGATTTCGGCAGATTCGTGCCGGGACCGAAGATGAAATCCGCACCATTTTCGTACAGAAAACCATAATCCTGTTTTGGTATAACGCCGCCCACCACAATTGTAATGTCGTCTGCACCGAGTTTTTTCAGTTCGGATACCACTTCGGGAACAAGGTATTTATGTCCCGCTGCCAACGAAGAAACACCCAAAATGTGAATATCATTTTCCACGGCCTGTTTTGCAACTTCTGCGGGAGTTTGAAACAGGGGCGCGACGTCCACGTCAAAACCCATATCCGCGAAAGCGGTTGCGACCACTTTCGCGCCGCGGTCATGACCATCCTGGCCCATTTTCACGACCATAATTCTCGGTCGCCGTCCTTCGTTTTCTTCGAATTTTTCTGCTAAAGAAAGTGCTTTCCCGAAAAATTCATTTTTACTTGCATTCATAGCGTAAACTCCCTGTATGGTTCTGATGTTGGCTTTGTACCGCCCGAAACTTTCTTCCATCGCGTCGCTCATTTCTCCCAGCGTCACTCGCCGTCGCGCAGCTTCGATGCAGATTTCCAAAAGATTTCCTTCGCCTGTTTTTGCGGCCGTCTTTAAACGGTTCAAAATTTCGGTTACTGCTTCCGGGTTTCGCGAGGCTTTAATTTGGTGTAGAAGTTCGATCTGCTTTCGGCGGACCTCGGAGTTATCGATATCCAAAATTTCGAGTTCCATTTGTTTTTGAGTAGATTGAAAGGAATTAACACCGATGATAAATTCTTCGCCGCTGTCAATTTTTGCCTGCTTTTTGGCGGCCGCTTCCTCAATCCGCATTTTCGGAATCCCGGCTTCGATGGCTTTCGTCATGCCGCCTTCTTTTTCAACTTCATCGATGAATTTCATGGCTTCATCGATCATTTGCTGCGTGAGACTTTCCACGAGATGACTGCCGCCCATTGGATCGACAACATCGCAAATTCCACTTTCCTGCTGTAGAATAATTTGCGTATTTCTCGCAATTTTTGCGGAATAATCGGTCGGCAAAGCAATCGCCTCATCGAGCGCGTTCGTATGCAGCGACTGCGTTCCGCCCAAAGCGGCGGATAATGCCTCAATAGCGGTCCTCGTGATATTGTTGAAGGGCTCCTGCTCCGTTAAACTCCAGCCCGAGGTTTGAGAATGCGTTCTTAACGCTAAAGATTTTGGGTTTTGGGGATGAAACTGCTGTAATAAATTTGCCCAGATAAATCGTGCTGCGCGCATTTTGGCGATTTCCATAAAGTGGTTCATTCCAACCGCCCAGAAAAAGGACAAACGTGGGGCGAAATCATCAATTTTCATTCCCGCCTTTATTCCGGTTCTAACGTATTCTAAACCGTCGGCTAAAGTGTAGGCCATTTCCAAAACGGGCGTTGCGCCGGCTTCCTGCATGTGATAACCGGAAATTGAAATCGAATTAAATTTGGGAATATGCTGCGCCGTATATTCGAAAATATCGGCAATAATTTTCATCGAAGGCGTTGGTGGATAAATGTAGGTATTTCGCACCATGAACTCTTTTAAAATATCATTCTGAATGGTTCCGGAAAGTTTTTCCTGCGAAACGCCCTGTTCTTCGGCGGCCACAATATAAAAGGCCAAAACCGGCAAAACAGCACCATTCATCGTCATTGAAACAGAAATCTCATCCAAAGGAATTTCGTTGAACAGAATTTTCATATCCTCGATGGAATCAATGGCAACTCCGGCTTTTCCCACGTCGCCTTCCACGCGCGGGTGATCCGAATCGTAACCACGGTGTGTAGCCAAATCAAAAGCCACGGACAAACCTTTTTGCCCGGCGGCGAGATTTTTTTTATAAAAAATATTGGACTCTTCCGCTGTAGAAAAACCTGCGTATTGCCGAATGGTCCAGGGCTTCTGAACATACATCGTAGAGTAGGGTCCACGCAGATAAGGCGCTATTCCTGCGGAATATTCTTTTTCGGTGAGTGTTTTTGAATCGTTCTCCGTATAGGAGGATTTCATTTCTAAACCATCTTTTTCGAAAAAATACGGCAGTACTTTTTCTGATTTTAGAGAAAAATCCGGATTTTGGTTTTGAATGATCTTGCGCATCGAGGTGGTTTTTTAAAGAAAGTAAAGTTACAAAATTCTAAATTCTATAAAGTTGGCGCCGCCGAACTAATTTAAAAAAGTTGATTTACCCCTAAAAACTGAAAAAACCCGCAAAATGCGGGTTTAATAAACGGAAATGTTTAATTATTTTGTGATATTTCCATCGCCATCTGTAGCGTCCTGAGCACCATCTTTTACAGATTCTGCACCATCTTTAATCGCGTTTTCAGTGGAATTTTTTGCGTTTTCAGCCGCATTGTTTACCGCGTTTACGGTAGAATCGTTGGAAATAGGCATAGAATCGTTATCTACTACAACTACCGCAGCAGTGGTGTCGATGTTAGAATTCATGTCTGTAGTTTCTGTTTTCTTACATGCTGTTAAAGACAAAACGCCAACTGCACCAAGGATAAAAAGTGATTTTTTCATAATAGTTCTATTTAAATATGTTTAAGATTCAGCAAATATAATTATTTATTTTTATAACATTAATAATTGTCTTCTTCGCCCTTCATTTTTTCTGCATTTTCCGCCATAATCACGGCGTCGATCATTTCCTGCAGATCACCGTTCATATAAGCGTCCAGGTTATACATCGATTTATTAACGCGGTGGTCGGTAACTCTTCCCTGCGGATAATTGTAGGTTTTAATCTTTGCGGAACGGTCGCCACTGGAAACCATCGATTTTCTTTGGGCTGCAATATCTCCGACGGATTTTTGAACTTCGATGTCGTATAATTTGGTACGCAGCATTTCCATGGCAAGTTCGCGGTTGGCCAGCTGGGAACGCGCCTGCTGGCATACAACCACCATTCCGGAAGGTTTGTGGGTGAGCTGAACTTTTGTTTCGACTTTATTTACGTTTTGTCCACCTGCGCCACCAGAACGAGAGGTCTGCATTTCAATGTCGGCGGGATTCAGTTCAAAATCGATTTCTTCGGCTTCGGGAAGAACGGCAACAGTAATTGCAGACGTGTGAACGCGCCCCTGAGATTCTGTTTCGGGCACACGCTGAACACGGTGAACGCCGGATTCAAATTTCATGATGCCGTAAACGCCGTCGCCTTCGATCTTTAAAATTAATTCCTTATAACCTTTAGAAGCTTCGTTGGCGTCGGTGATCTCGTGTTTCCAGCCTTTTGTTTTAAAATACATGGCATAGGCGCGGTAAATATCTTCTACGAAAATCGCGGCTTCGTCGCCACCGGTCCCGGCCCGAAGTTCTACAATAACATTTTTATCGTCGGTCGGATCTTTCGGAATAAGCAAAACTTTTAACTCTTCTTCCAAAGCCGGAAGGAGGTCCATAGCCTCATACTTTTCGAGTTTGGCCATTTCTACAAATTCTTTATCGGAACCGTCGGCGATGATTTCGTCGGATTCTTCAATTGTGTTTAAAGACTGTGTATACTGATCGAAAACGGCCACAATTTTCCCTAGATCGCTGTATTCTTTGTTCAGCGTGGAATATTTTTTCTGATCTGAAATAATATCGGGCTGGATAATGAGGTCGGCGACTTCATTATAACGTTGTTTGATGGCCTGGAGTTTGGGTATAAGGGACTTTGACATTTCTGATTTTTTGTGACTGCAAAGATAAAGTAAAAAGAAAGAAGGAAAAAATGCGACGGAAAAGAGCCGAATAAATGTAAAAAGGATTTTTTTTATTTGGGAAGAGGCACAAAACTTTCTTCCAGCCCGGATCGCAGTGGCATCCTTTTGCGCAACGGAGTGGAGCAAAAGATAGAGCGGAGAGCCGGCAGCTTTTTCGGAGGAAGAACAAATCCCGGTGCTCCTTAAAGCTTAACATAAAAAATCAGTTTCTAAAAAATTAGAAACTGACTGTATATATGGTTTTGCTTTGCGATTGCTTTTCCCGGAATTAAAGTGGGAAAGCAATGACATCAACTAGTGATGACCGTGAGAGTCGTGGCTGTGAAGAAACGGGCCGTGGCCTTTTGGATTGCTGAAGATTAATTCAACTCCTTCTTGCTCTGTCATTATTTTTCTGCGCACTTCTTCCGGATCGAAAGGTTTTGTTTTACCGAAATATTCCAGTAAACCTGCACTTAACCAAAGTGGAATTACGTAGCCGAAAAACATGAAGATACACCAGAAACCAACGAGGAACATGGTTACAAAATAAGCGGTCCAAAGGAACTGGTAGAAAGGCCAGAATGCTGATAACATCATCATTGTAATAGATTTTAGGCAAAAATAGGGTAAATTTCTATTTGAACAAAGGATTTGTACGGTATTTTTATAATTTAAACTCAATATAAATGCTGTGTTGAAAGGAAGACGCATTTTTCGGGAAAGAGACCGGAGCATGAGCCTGAAATTAAGAAAAGTTGTAACTTTAGGTTTTAAAAAAATGGTATTAAAATGAATTACAGAACAGAGAAAGACACGATGGGCGACGTGCAGGTGCCGGCCGACAAATTCTGGGGCGCACAAACGGAACGTTCCCGCAATAATTTTAAGATCGGACCAGAAGGTTCCATGCCTCACGAGATCATAGAAGCTTTTGCCTATTTGAAAAAAGCCGCCGCCTTTACTAACGCCGAACTGGGCGTGCTTTCTGCGGAGAAAAGAGATATGATCGGGCAGGTTTGCGACGAGATTCTGGAGGGAAAACTGAATGATCAGTTCCCCCTCGTGATCTGGCAAACCGGCTCCGGCACGCAGTCTAACATGAATATGAACGAAGTGATTTCGAATAAAGCACACGTGAACAATGGCGGAACTTTAGGCGAAAAATCTGAAATTCATCCGAACGACGACGTTAACAAATCCCAGAGTTCCAATGATACGTATCCGACTGCGATGCACATTGCGGCCTATAAAAAAGTTGTGGAGCATACGTTGCCGGCTGTTGAAAAATTGCGCGATACGCTACACGAAAAAGCCGAAAGTTTTAAAAACATTGTGAAAATCGGGCGCACCCATTTAATGGACGCTACGCCTTTAACGTTGGGTCAGGAATTTTCAGGGTATGTGGCGCAGTTGGATTATGCCATGAAAGCCATCACGAATACGTTCGAACATTTACAGGAGATCGCGCTGGGTGGGACTGCCGTAGGAACAGGCCTGAACACGCCAAAAGGCTACGACGTTTTAGTGGCAAAATATATTTCCGAATTTACGGGTCTTCCGTTTGAAACCGCTCCCAATAAATTTGAAGCCCTAGCAGCCCACGATGCTATGGTCGAAAGTCACGGCGCGCTGAAACAACTCGCGGTGGCGCTGTACAAAATCGCGCAGGATATCCGTTTTCTGGCGTCCGGACCAAGATCCGGCATTGGCGAAATTCATATTCCGGAAAACGAACCCGGATCTTCCATCATGCCGGGGAAAGTAAATCCCACGCAAAACGAAGCAATGACGATGGTTTGCGCGCAGGTTTTAGGAAACGACACCACGATTTCTTTTGCCGGAACGCAGGGTAATTTCGAATTAAACGTTTTCAAACCGGTTATGGCCTATAATTTTCTGCAGTCTGCGCAGTTGTTAGGCGACGCCTGTATTTCCTTTAACGATCATTGTGCCGTCGGAATTGAACCGAATGAACCGCGAATTAAAGAACTTGTAGAAAAATCATTAATGTTGGTTACCGCTCTGAATACGCACATCGGTTACGAAAACGCCGCGAAAATTGCAAAAACAGCGCACAAAAACGGAACAACTTTAAAAGAAGAAGCCGTTAATTTAGGGTTTTTAACCGCCGAACAGTTTGACCAATGGGTGAAACCGGAGGAAATGACCTGAGCTTTGAAAGGATAATTGATAAAAAACTCTGAGAATCACTCAGAGTTTTTTTTATGAATTACATCCGATATTTTTAAGAAACTTTTTACAATCAATCTTAAAGGCCTTTTTTATTTCTCAAAAGGAACTTAGGTGAATTACAGCATTAAACTTCCTTCCTGCGTAAAATATTCTTCCAGTTCCCGCAGCGTTTCCGGCGTGGTTTTAATGTCTCTGGCCACGCCACCTTTATCCAGTAAAACAATTCTGTTGCTCACTTCCGTGGTATGGGCGAGATCGTGACTTGAAATTAGAAAGGTGACCTGATCCTTTTGCGACCAGTCTTTGATGAGTTTTTTGAGTTTAATTTGGGAGGAAGGATCCAGATTTGCAAAAGGTTCATCCAAAACAATAATTTCCGGGTTGCCAATAAGTGCGCCTACAATACCGACTTTCTTCTGGTTTCCTTTCGACAGATCGCGCACGTATTTTTTCGCGGCAAGAATTTCTCCGTTGAAAAAATCTTGAAATTGTTTTAAAAATTCGTCCACATTAGATTTGGACTGTCCGCGAAGTTCGCCCAAAAAATAGAAATATTCTTCCGGTGTCAGATAGCCGATTAAAAAAGTATCGTCGATGAAGGCGGAAACCTTTTTTTTCCAGTTTTCGTTTTCGCTTACTTTATTGCCATCAATTTCAATAAAGCCCGTGGTTGGTTCTATGAGATCGAGTAAAATGCTGAAAAGGGTAGTTTTTCCGGCACCGTTGTTCCCAACCAAGCCGAAACTTTCGCCTTGCGGAATTTCAAGATTTTCAATTTGCAGGACTTTTTTTGAACCGTAAACTTTGGAGATATTTTGTATTGAAATCATTTTAGAACTGTTTAATATTGAAAATTAGAAATTACACTTTTTTAAAAGCCTCGAGGGTGGAATATTTTTCGGTTTTGTACACTTTTACAATAAGGTTGAATATTTTGTCGCGGAACAAAAAGCCCACTATTCCCAAAATACCCAAACTCGCCACCGCCGGATAGATGCCAAAGAAATATTTAACCACGGCGAAAACGGCCATCGGCAGAAGCAGTTGCGGAATCATAAGCAGCATAATTTTCATATTGAAATTATTGGTGCCGCCGCCGAAAGATTTGCTTTTGGCGTTGAGATCGATGGGTTTTTTATTGAAAGCTCCCGCTAAAAGCGTGATGTATGAATTGACGCCCAAATTGTATAAGCCCGCCGCCACAACGGTAAGGTAAAATTCCCAGCTCACCAGAAGATAAGCAGAAGCCAGGATCATCGAAGCGAAAATCCCGATGATGATGAGCGCCCATTTCCCTTTCAGATATTCTTTGTAGGGCACATTTTGCGTCATCATAAGGGGATAATAAGAACTGTCCCAACTTGGTACGCGCTGGCCAAACATCAGCATAAATCCGCCGGTGACGAAGATTCCGGTGAACAGCTGCATAAAGTCATTTTGATAACCTTTCGTAAACGTTAAAAGGCCATAAAACAGAAAGAAAATACTTGCAATAAGCGCGGACTTTGCGGCTTTGCTCCGTTTTAATAACCGAATATCATTGTTAATAAACGTGCCCATCACACCGTAGCGGTTGAGGAAGGCAATGTTTTCGGTTTTACCTTCCGCGACTTTCAGTTCCAAACCTTTATCGAGATAAAAGTTTTTATAAATTTCACGGTAAGCGATGTAGGCTAATAAAACTGCTAATAAAACCGGGAGTAGAAAAGCGCCGGCGTACTGATAAAAACTGTAGAATACTTTTTCGGAATAAGCGGAGATTTCGATGATTTGATAATATTCCAGCGCGGCAAAAAGTGCCATTACAGCAAAAACAACATACGCAAAAACATCTCTGCCGTTCAGTAAAATGTTCAGAAAATTATTAAAATAGAATACCGAAAAAATTCCAATCGTAAACATCAACACATGAACAGCAGAAAAACCTCCATGAAAGATGAGTAAGCCCGCGAAAGGTATCAGAAACAGAAGATTACCCCAGTTGAAAAAGTTGAAAAGAACTTTTAACAGGGTATAATTAACGAGTTTTTTCTTCGTAATTCCTAAAGTCAGAAAGGGTTTTATGTTTTGTGTGGGCATTTGCTGCATAAAATACCGCAACAGCAAATCGACAACCCAATAATAAATAAAATATTTGCAGAAGAGTAGAAGCGGATCGGCCATGATCTCTTCCGTTGCAAAAAAGTAGAGGAGAAATGGAGCGATGACGAATAGGGCGCTGAAATAGGCCATTCCGAAAAACATCAGAATTTTCATTCCAAGATTGGCGGCAAATTGCGGATTGCGTATAAAACTCTTGAATTCAAATTGAAGGAGTCTGCGGTACATTTCTTAGTTTTATGATTAGTATAAAAATAAGAAAATTGTTACAGAAAATTATTTATGGTAAAATGATCTACATGATGAAACCACAGGAATTGTTATAAGCAAATTTGAAATTGTTCGCCTAAATCCTCAGGACATGAAGATACATTTTTAAAGGCTGGAAATCGTTTTCTTTTAATATTGAAAATATAAAATTCAAAAAAAAGTAAAACTTCCGCATCAAGAAAACAATAATATAAACTTTACTTCATCAATTCTTTCGCCTGAGAAATCGCAGCCTCGGTAATTTTGCTGCCGGAAAGAAGTTGTGCAATTTCCTGAAGTTTTTCGTCGTGATTTAAAGGAATAATATTCGATTGGGTTTTGCCCGCAACTTCCTGCTTAACCACTTTGTAATTGTTGTTGCCCTTCGCAGCCACCTGTGCCAGATGGGTTATAACGATCAGCTGGCGGTTGTCTGCCATCTCTTTCATCACATTTCCCATTTCTTCGGCCACTTTCCCGGAAACTCCCGTATCAATTTCGTCCAGGATCAACGTGGGAAGTTCAGCATTTTCTGCCATAAGTTTTTTAATGGAAAGCATCACGCGCGAGCGCTCGCCCCCGGAAATTGCAGTTTGAATCGGTTTTAACGGAAATCCCGAATTCGCCTGAAACAAAAGCTGAATATCTTCTTTTCCGAAATTATTGAAGGTTGAAGTTTCCGTAAGCTGAATTTCAATTTTGGCTTTTTCCAATCCTAATTGTTTCAGCAATTTTTCCGTTTTGCTAATAAATTCCGGTCCGGACTTTTTTCGGTTTGCTGCCAATTCTGCCGCCAGTTTTTCCAAACGCTGTGCAGAAAGAGCGATCTTTTTTTCCAGGTCGGTGATGAAGCTTTCCAGCTCCGCGAAACCCGTTTGTTCGCCTTGAATTTGATCGCGAATTTCCCGCAGTTCTGCCACGGAATCCACTTTATGTTTGAGGAATAAAGAATTTAGCTTATTCAGCTGTGCACTTAGTTCCGCCAGCATTTCGGGATTCGTTTCCATTTTTTCGGCTTCGTCCTGAAGTTCAAACAAAAGATCTTTCAGCTCCAGAAAGTTTTCCTCAAATCTTTGATTCATTTGGGAGAATTCGTGCGATAAAGCCGCCACTTTCGAAAGTTTGCTTCGTACATCGAGCAAAGAATCGAGCACGCCAATTTCTTCCTGATCCATTTTATTAAAGATCAACGCCAGATTTTCCGTAATAGATTCGGCATTTTCCTGACGGTTGAGTTGGTTTTGCAGATCTTCCAAATCCATTTCGTCCAGATTTGCGTCCAAAAGTTCCTCCAGTAAAAAATTTTTGTAATCGTGTTCTTTGTTTCCTTCCTGAAGTTGCTTTTTGAAGTTTTCGATCTCGCGAAGATGTTTTCTGTAGTCTGAAAACTCTTTTTGATATTTGACGATTACTGTTTTATTTTTCGAAAGACCATCGATAATCTGGAACTGATATTCCTCATCAAAAAGATTCGATGTTTCAAACTGGGAATGGATGTCGATCAGTTTTGTTGATAATATTTTCAGCGTTTCCAGAGTGACGGGAACATCGTTGACGAAAGCGCGGGATTTTCCGGTGGGAAGAATCTCGCGTCGGATAATCGTTTGATTTTCGAAGTCGAGATCGTTTTCTTCAAAAAAGTTTTTAAAACTTTCGTTGAGTGAAAACTCTGCTTCCACAACGCTTTTTGCATCTGCCTGCTGAATCGATTTCGTATCGGCCCTTTCGCCCAAAATTAAGCGCAAAGCTCCGAGAATAATAGATTTTCCCGCGCCAGTTTCGCCTGTAATTACCTGTAAACCGGTGTTTAAAGTAATTTCAAGGGAATCGATTAAGGCAAAATTTTGAATGAAAATTCTTGAGAGCATATTTGAGCGACGAATTAGGAAATGAGAAATCTGGTCTGTAAATTTAAGACTTTAAAAGGGAAATGGAAAATCAGAGATCCAGTGGTTTGAACGGAGAGAAAAAATTATTTCCACTTATTCCACTTGGTGTCGATGTCTTTCGGAGATAATGTGGTGAAAAGTGCCTTAAGGTCGGCCATATTGATGTTCGCATTGTTTCCTGAGTTGAAAATATCGAAAATTTCCTGCTTTTTCGTGTCGATAAAAATATTTACGGGATAATTCATCTGGAAATTACTTTCGTAGGTTTTCAACTGTAAAAGGGCATCAGCAATAATTTTCTTGCCGGAAGCCTGATCCTGTTTTCCCAAATTGTCTAAACCCGCGCGGTGATAAGTGTAGTATAGGTTTCGCAGCGTATTTTGTTCCGGCTTCAACATGTTGTCGATTAGGGCGCCGCGTGTTTTCGGCCCTTCGATAACAGACCAGCCCGGAAAACTTTGATTCTGCGAATTATTCGAGATTTTCTGGGCTTTTTCAAACCACTCCTGGCCGCCGCGAACTTTGAAACTGTCGCCGTCGTAACCCAAAATGGTATAAACATAAAAGCTGACAACATCGATCAAATTTTTTCCGGAAAATTGGCGCTCGTTAAAGACAAGATTTTCATTTTCGGTATAATCAAATGCAAAATTGGTGTCGTTCAGGTTCAATAAAGGCGTATCGTAGGTCGTGTTGAAAACGGGACGAACTGCCTGTACAACAATACTTCCTTTGTAATTGTTGCTGCCCGATTTTTCAGCAAGCACAATGGCGAAATTGCATTTGATCTTTTCGAAATTCTGCAGCTTTTTTCCCGTCCAGCTTGTATTGTTGATGAAATCTCGCAAGTTTTTTTCCAATGTTTTATAAACCTGGGTGTTGCTGCCGCTTATTTGCTGGTAATTCACCTGCACGTTTGCCAAAAGTTCCTGCGAAAAGCTTAAATTAAAGGTAAAAATCAGGAGGAATATGGTGAGTAATTTCTTCATGTTGAATGTTAATTTTGAGAACGGGAATTTAGGAATATTATTTTGAAATCTCTTTCTGCACAAAATTTAAAATGTCTTTGGCAACTTCTGCTTTCGATTTTAACGTAAATTCTGTGGTTTCCGTTTTGGTAAGGATTTTTATTTTGTTCGTATCACCTTTAAAACCGGCGCCGGCATCGCGCAGCGAATTCAAAACAATTATGTCGAGGTTTTTCTTTTCTAATTTTCCCTTTGCATTTTCCTCCTCATTCTGTGTTTCCAGCGCGAAGCCCACCAAAAATTGATGTGTTTTTTTCTCGCCCATCGTTTTGAGAATGTCGGGGTTTTTTACGAGTTCAACCGTCAAAGAATCGTCGTTCTTTTTAATTTTTTCTTTTGCAATTTCTTTCGGCGCATAATCTGCCACGGCGGCGCTGGCAATGGCGATATCAACGTTTCCGTAATGTTTAAAAACTTCATTAAACATTTCCCGGGCCGAGGTTACACGATGGATTTCGACATTTTGATGATGCGCAGTCTGAGAACTCGGGCCTGAAATCAAAATCACTTTCGCTCCCATGTTTGCCGCGGCCTCCGCGAGAGAAAAACCCATTTTTCCTGAAGAATGATTTCCGATAAAACGCACGGGATCGAGCGCTTCGTACGTCGGTCCGCCCGTAATAAGAACGGTTTTTCCCGCCCAGCTTTTAGAATTTAAATCGGAAGTAAAAAATTCCTCTATTTTTTCGATAATGGTTTCGGGTTCTGCCATACGGCCCTGTCCGGATAAACCACTCGCCAGTTCACCCACTTCCGCAGGAAGGACGATATGTCCAAAATCTTCGGCCATTTCTAAATTCTGCCGTGTAGAAGGATGCTGATACATATCTAAATCCATGGCGGGAACAATGAAAACGGGACATTTTGCGGACATATAAGTGGCAATTACCAAATTATCGCACATGCCATGCACCATTTTCGACAACGTATTCGCGGTGCACGGCGCCATTACCATCAAATCTGCCCACAGCGCAAACTCCACGTGGTTATTCCAGGTGCCGTTCTCGGAATAAAAATCGGAAAAAACCGGATTTTTAGAAAGCGTGGACAGCGTAAGTTTCGATACAAAATTTTCCGCAGAAGGCGTCACTAAAACCTGAACTTCAGCGCCGCTTTTAATTAAATTCCGGATAAGGTAATTGATTTTGTATGCGGCGATTCCGCCGGAAATACAGATGAGAATTTTTTTACCTTCAAGGCTCATTTTTTTGGTTTTAATGGTACGAATTTAGGCAAAAATTTAGAAAGAAGAAGGGCGGAGGCCTTCGGTAGCCTTCATAAAAAAATCACAAAAGCCGAAACTTTTGTGATTTTCTATTTTGTAAAAACCAGTTGCCTAGTTTCTTTCGTCGGTATTTCTAAAATAAATATCGCCGTCTAACCATTCCTGAATAGCAATGGAAGTTGGTTTCGGAAGTTTTTCGTAATGTTTTGAGATCTCAATTTGTTCTCTATTTTCAAAAACTTCTTCCAAAGTCGAATTATGCACGGCAAATTCGTCCAGTTTACTATGAAGTTCAGAGCGGATTTCAGCATTAATCTGCTCTGCTCTTTTACCCATAATAACGATGGCTTCGTAGATAGAACCCACCTTTTCTTCGATTTTATCTTTGTCGTACGTTATCGTACTTAATTCCGCTTTCGAATCTTTAACGCTCATATTCAGTGAATTATTATTTTGATAAGTTTGCAAATATACGGGTTATTTTTGGATTTGGAAAGTAGCTGCCGGCGCTGGCGTTACAAGTGCTGCGCTGTCTCTTTTAATCTGGTCGCTGTTTTTTTCGGCCACGTTCAGGTCTTTCTCTGCGTTAAGCCGTACTTCTTCCGCTTTTTGCTTGTCTAAAAGTTCTTTCTTCCGGTCTTCTACTTTTTTCTCCAGGATCAAAAAATCCTCTTTTTCGCGCATCAGTTTGTTGCGCAGGTCAAGAGCTGTTTTTGCATTTTCCGTGTTTGGCATTTCTCTTTCAATCTGTTTTGTGAAAGAAAGCGCATTTTCAATCCGGTCTTTTTTCAGGTCGTAAACAGAGTTGACCGCCAGTTCATAACGGGATTTCAGAATGTAATCATAGATTTTCGGACGAAGTTTGGTGCTCGGAAAATCGTCCAAAACATTTTCGAAAGAAACATTTGCCGCTTTGTAATCGGCAATATTGTAATATTGTTTTGAATTTTCGAAAGCTTTGAATTCCAGTTTATAACTCAATTCGTCAATAAGTTCATTTATGTTTTTGGATTTCTCGGAATTTGGATAAGAATTCAAAAAGTTTTGAAGTTCGTTGATCGCCAGTTCAGTATTGGTTTGATCGAGATTATAATCCATAGAACCTTCGTAAAAACATAATGCCGACATGTAGGAGGCGTCTTCAGCACGCTTATCCTGAGGAAAAGTAACCGCGAAATTCTTGAACTGATGGCCGGCCAGTTTATAATTTTTATCGTAATAATTAGCGTAGGCAGAATTGTAAACCACGTTCGGCGCGTCATCGGTTCCGGCAACCAGGTTCGATAAGCGTTCGTAAAGAGCCAATGCATCGGTCCATTTTTTCTTTTCGAATTTTTCATTCGCCACCTTCAGGATATAATCTTTGTCCGCACTTTTCATCGCTAAATCCTGCTGCCGGTTACACGCGGAGAGTGCGAAAAATGCCAGGGCTATTATCAAATATTTTTTCATAAATCTATTATAGCAGAAAATCACAAGGGTTTAGTTTCTGCGGTTCAGTTTGCAAAAATATAACTTTTTTATCAATAGATTTTTTTTTATGATTATTTAACTAATATTTTCGCGGTGAAGCGATTTCTGCCGAAATTTTTTATTAAGCGGTATAGCCGATAACCGAAAATACCGTTACCAAGAGATTCGCCTGAATTTTCTTTTCCGCTTCCGCTAAATAGTTTTCATCTTTCCCCGACACGTACAGTTCGTAAAAGTTTTTATTGCGGATGACAAAAAGCGACGATCCCACAATAACCGTGAGAATATCTTCGGGTTTTGGCATGTTTGTAAATACGCCGGAAGCAACCCCTTTCTTGATGACTTCGTCGATTTTCGTCGTGAAGGTCGTGTAAAATTCGAGCAAATCATCCTTTAAATGTTCGGTATGCCGAAGTTCCTGCGTCACAAAACCATGAAAATAGTTATATTTAAATAACTGACTTACAACGTATTTAACGAGTTCTTTCATCTGCATTTCAGGTTTTCCGTCTTTAATGATTTCTGCAAATTCTGCAAAACTCTCTCTGGTTTTTTGTACCCGATACCGATACAGGTAAGACATCATTTTCTCCTTAGAGCCGAAATAGTAAGAAATCATCGCAACATTAATATTGGCGTTCGTCGAAATATCGCGAATTGAGGTGCCTTCAAACCCCTTTTTCGCAATCAATTTTTCCGCAACATCCAGAATATGAATCTGTTTCTCTGAAAATTTCTTCTCCATTGGTGTTTAATTTGAGTAAAGTTAAGAAAATTTTAACAAAATTTAAAACAAATGTTTAAACATCTCCGTCGGATTTTTTTGATATTTTTGAGTATGAAATTTTTCGATTTCCATCATCACCACCTAGAAAATGAATTTGGAATTTATAATTTGAAATTCAACGAAGATGTTCCGAAAGGTTTTTTCTCGGCAGGAATTCATCCTGATGCAATTTCTACCGATATCGACACACAGTTTGAATGGCTAAAGGAGATTTCCAAACTCCCGAACTGCGTCGCTATTGGCGAATGCGGTTTGGATGGCTTGATCGATGTGGAAGATAAATTGCAGGAAGACGTTTTCAAAAAGCAAATTTTTTGGGCCAACGAAGTTCGAAAACCCATTATCATTCACTGTGTAAAAAGATTTTCAAGGCTTGGTGCTTTTAAAAAATTATCCAAAGTTCCTTTGATTGTTCATGGTTTCAATAAACGAAAAACCATCGGCGACGAATTGAAGAAGAATAATTTCTACCTAAGTTTTGGACAGTCCGTTCTGTATAATGTAAATTTGCAGGAATTTTTAAGAGATTTTCCGCTCGACAAAATGTTTTTGGAAACGGACTCCGCAGACTTTGACATCGAAGAACTCTACGCTAAAGTCGCTTCGTTAAAAAAGATTGACAGCGACGAATTAACGCAAAAAATTAAAGAAAATCTTCAGGTTTTACAAATTTCAATATAAAAATGCAGAAAAATTGGCTCGAAAGAACGGAACTACTTATTAAGGAAAACGGCATCGAAAAACTTCAGAATGCCAATTTGCTGGTGATCGGTTTGGGTGGTGTTGGTTCTTTTGCAGCAGAGTTTCTCGCCCGCGCCGGAGTAGGGCAAATGACCATCGTGGACGGCGATACGGTAGATATTACGAACATCAACCGCCAGTTGCCCGCCCTGCATTCAACCCTCGGAAAGTCGAAAGTGGACGTCGTAGCGGAACGGCTTTTAGATATTAACCCGGCCTTGAAACTCTTCAAAATAAATGAATTTCTGAGCCCGGAAAGAATGGAGGAAGTTATTGATTCGCAGAAATTTGATTATATTTTAGACTGCATCGACAGCGTAACGCCCAAAATTACTTTGCTTAAAATGGCGAAGCGGAAAAAAGTGAAGATTGTAAGCTGTATGGGCGCCGGTGGAAAAGTAGATCCGTCGAAAGTGATGGTGCGGGATATCAGCAAAACGCATAATTGTTTTTTAGCGCGTCAGGTTCGGAAGCGTCTCAAAAAAGAACATGTGAACAAAGGCATCAGATGCGTTTTCTCCAATGAAATTCAAAGCGAAGAAAGTTTAAAAATGACCGATGGCGCCAACTTTAAGCGGTCTTTTTATGGCACAATCAGCTACATTCCTGCTATTTTTGGACTGTATGCCGCTGCGGAAGTGATTGCTTATTTAACAAAGGACTCCAAATAATTCTTACATTGCAGCCGCAGGGATTTCCGGATTTTTGGAAATCCTCATTTTCAATAAACTAAACAGACTTTGACTCAAAAATATCCAACACGGGAAAAGCTCAAGCAGAAAAAAGAAATAGATTTTCTTTTTGCGAAAGGGAAGTGGCAAACTTCGGGGAATTTGCGAATCATCTCCATTGATTTGGAAAAAAAACCATCCGAAGAATTTTCGCTGCCTAATCAACGTGTTGGCGTGTCGGTATCGAAAAAATTTTTTAAAAAAGCCGTAGATCGAAACCGAATAAAAAGATTGCTGCGCGAATTGTATCGTCTGAACAAAGATATTTTTACGGAGCAGTTCGGCAAGCAGTCTTTGTCGATGATTTTTTGGGTCTCCAAAGAAAAACCCACAAATTATCAATCTTTGGAAGAAAATTTCATAACGCTCTGTCAATCAAAAAAATAAAATACCAGCTTAATTACTTTTCGTAAATTTGGGTAGGTTTATCTTATAACTTCAAAAATATGTTGGATCATGTTCCGTATTTGCCGTACGCCATCAGTGCTTTTATAGGTATTGGATTGGCCGCTGCTACAGGCTTCAGAATATTTCTGCCCATGTTCGTCGTGAGTTTAGCTTCTTACATGGGATGGATTCCCATGAATGGGAGTTTTGAGTGGTTATCGGGCTTGCCAACTTTAATTGCCACAGGAATTGCCATGATGGTTGAGATTTTAGCGTATTATATCCCTTTTGTGGATCACTTGTTAGATACCATTTCGATTCCGCTTGCCACGTTGGCGGGTTCGGTTATGTTTGCGAGTCAGTTTGCAGATATCGGAACATTTCCGCAATGGGCTTTGGCTTTAATCGCCGGGGGAGGAACGGCCGCCGCCATCAGTTCGGGTTTTGCCGGAACACGTGCTGCCTCCACCGCCACCACTGGTGGATTTGGCAATTCTGTGGTCGCGAGTACAGAAACGGCCGGTGCCGGTATTATGTCGGTTTTAGCTTTGGCCGCACCGGTTATCGCATTTATTGTCGCCATCATCTGCATCATTGCATTTTTGGTTTTAGGCAGAAAAATTTGGCGCAAATTCCGGAATTTCAACACTAACAAATCGGTTAAAACCATCGACGTCGAATCCGTAGAAAATCCACGGCATTTAGAATAACAGAAAAACGCTCAATGAAGAGCGTTTTTTTAGGGGTTTTTCCGAAGTTCTTTAATTTCCTGAATTTTGTCGCGGAACATATTTTCCTTTTTCGGATGTTTGGTAATGAGTGTTTCGTACGCTTTTATGGCCTTTGCGTAAAGTTTTTGTTCCACATACAAATTGGCTAGAGTTTCCGTCATCAGATGAGAGATATTGGAGCCTCTCTCCTTTACCACAAAATCCGACTCTTCTTTCAGTTTCGAAATACGTGGCTCTTTTTCGATGAATTTCTCGATGACGTCATTTTTCACTTTAACTGTAGAAACCGGAGGTTTTTCTTCGATAACGGGCTGAATTCGTTCAATTTTCAACCAGTTTTGCCAGGTATTGATGAAATTGGTCACATTGCTGTCCTGGGTCTCAACTTCTTCAATAGGTGTTTCTAAAATTTCTTCTGCGGGTTTTTCCTCCTTTTTAGATTGAATGGCAGAGACATTTTGCGTAAAAAAGGACGCATTAAAAACCGGTCTCTCGTCTTTTTCGGTTTCTGGCGATGAAATAACTTCAGGTTTACTTGCCGCTTTGTCTACCGATGATTTTTCTTCGGATTTTTTTTCAGGCTCCTGCTTAATCAGAGCATCGGGAGTATTGCTGGCGAACAGCATAGGTTTCCAGGACAGATTTTTCGCCGGCGCGTTGTCCGTAGCGTTCTCCGTTACGATTTCGGGTTTTTCTTCGGCTTTAGAAACTTCGGAAGCGTCGGTCATTTCCGTTTCTTCCGTATTTTCTTTTGAGTTTTTTGCAACTTTTATTTCCGGCGTGGCGGGTTCGAAACTTTGGGTATCAGAGAAATTCAGCTCGCGGTTTTCTACTTTTTCGGGCTCCTGTATTTTTTCTTTCTTTGAAGCTTTTACTTTGGCTTCCACGGCTGCGATGAGGCGCTGCATTTCCTCTTCCTGCCTGCTTAGCTGTGGTTTTGGCGGTTCGTAATTTTCTTCTTTATTCTCGCCGTGCGTAATTTTAACTTCCGGCAGAAAGTCGGAAAGGCCGTGAAAACTTATTTTGGAGGAATCGACGATGGGCTCTTCTTCGTTAATTTCGTTCTCATCGACAATCGTTTCCGCACTAAAATCTTCAGCGTTCTCGATTTTTTTTAATTCTTTATTTTCGGGAGTTTCAACGGAAACTTCGGGCAGAAATTCCTCCACTTCGTGGAAACTTTTCTGCGACGGATCTTCTATCGTGCCTTTTTCAGCTCCAATTTCGCTTTCACTGATGATGCTTTCTTTCGAAAAGGTTTCAGCCTCTTCAACTTCTCTAAATTCCGTTTTTTCCTCAGATATCGAAGGTTTTACTTCAACTTTCTTGTTCGCTCCCATACTCTGAGTAACGATCGTGCCGGATTCCAGCGTCGATTCCAGATCGATAGGCTCGGTTTCTCTTTCTAAAAAATCTTCTTCGCCTTCAAATAAAATCCTGTTCAAAACGCCGTCTAAAAATACCGGTTTAGCCGTGGGCGCAGGGGAAAAGGTAATCTCCTCGTTGAAAGGAGTCTTTTCAGATTCAACCTTAGCTTCAGTGGTTTTATCTATTTCCGGATTTCTCACTTTTTCTTCAGTAGAAATGGTGTCCTTCTTCGTATTGATGAGTTGATACAGAATTTTCTTATCGGTAGTGTACGCCGCAGCAACGGACAATTCTTTGCGGTAATTCTCCGGCTGAAGACGATGGGTTCCAAACAAATGCAAGGCTCTTAAAGCCTGCAAATAGGGGTGTTTTTTTACCTCAGCATTCAGAAGATCTAAATCCTGCGTCTGTATGAGTTGTGGGTCTTTTACTAAGGCTAAAATTCGTGCGTTCATTTTACCAGTTGGCTACAATATCGTTAAAAATTTTATTGATGATTCTTTCGTTCACCAGTTTTACCTGCGTCGCTTCGATGGCATTAATGTCTAAATCGCTGCTGAAAACGGCCTCATCAGAATAAGTTCTGTCAAAACTTTTGTCTGGTTCCACCCGGTTTTCGTAATGAACTTTTACCGTGATCGTCAATTTATTCTGGGCAGCCTGAATGTTGCCACCCGGCGCGTTCACCGTGGAAGAAATGGTGGTGGGCGAAATGATATAATCCGTGATTTCGCCTTCAATTAAAATATCCGGAACTTCTGTGGAACCTTTCAATGTGGTGCGCTGCAAAAATCTGTTTTGGATATCCGTGGAAAACTGCTGCGCCAGATTAGGATTCATCAAAGCAGAATTATTAGGGAAATCCCGGATCTGAATCGTCTTCGTTTCCGGACTTAAAGAAGAACCCGTAAAACTGTAGCAGGACTGAAGAAGAAAGGAAAAAAGCGCAGCGAGAACGAGCGCCAATAAGCGAATTCTCGGGGGTTGCAATTGAAAATTGAATACCTGAAATCTCTTCATTAGTCTTCTAAATTATATTGTTTTATTTTTCGGTACAAAGTTCTTTGGGAAATTCCCAGTTCGTCGGCAGCTTTGTTTCTTCTGCCTTTGTGTTTTTCTAAAGCTTTTACAATGAGTTCTCTCTCATTGTTTTGCAGCGAAAGCGAATCCGGTTTGGTCTCTTCAATTTCTATATCTTCAACATCCTGATATTCTTCATTTGAGGTGGAAATGCTGGAAGAATTTTGTCCGGAATTTTCAAAATAAAGCAGCGAATTGGCTTTCTGATTTTGAGATTCGGGCGTGAAAACGCGGTTAATGAGATTTTTTTCCTGATTGCTTAAATCACCGCTTTCCCGGTTTTTGATGAGTTCCGAAGTTAAGGATTTTAAATCGTTCAGGTCATTTCGCATATCGAAAAGGATCTTGTACATAATCTCTCTTTCGGAGTGGAATTCGTTGGAAGAAACCGCATTTCCTTTTTGCACAACGGCCGGAAGCTGTGTTTGCATAGGAATATATTCTGCTAATTTTACGGAATTTATGGTTCTTTCCTGCTCCACAACAGTCATCTGCTCCACGAGATTTCGCAATTGTCGAATGTTTCCCGGGAACGGATAATTTTCCAGATAATTCACAGCATCGGTCGTCAAAACCAGTTCGGGCATTCTGTATTTTTCCGCAAAATCGATGGCAAATTTGCGGAAAAGCAAATGGACATCTCCTTTTCTTTCGCGCAAAGCCGGCATATCGATTTGTACGGTGTTCAAGCGGTAATATAAATCTTCGCGAAAGCGGCCGTTATTAATGGCGTTCAGCATATTTACATTGGTGGCGGCCACAATGCGCACCTCGGTTTTTTGAATTTGCGAAGAACCCACTTTCATAAATTCGCCGCTTTCTAAAACACGTAGCAGACGAACCTGCGTCTGCAAAGGCAATTCGCCCACTTCATCTAAAAAGATGGTTCCGCCATCGGCCACCTCAAAATAGCCTTTTCGCGTAGAAGTTGCGCCGGTGAAGGCTCCTTTTTCGTGGCCAAAAAGTTCGGAATCAATGGTCCCTTCGGGAATTGCACCACAGTTAACAACAATATAAGGTTGGTGTTTTCGGCGGGATTCGCCATGAATAATCTTCGGGATGAATTCTTTTCCGACGCCGCTTTCGCCCATCACCAGGACGGAAATGTCCGTAGGTGCTACCTGAATAGCTTTTTGTAGGGCACGGTTGAGCGCGGGATAATTCCCGATAATGCCAAAACGTGTTTTTATAGATTGTAAGTCTGTCATTTTAATGATTTAAAGATTACTAATTAAATATTTACAGCTCCAGAATCTGGACTCTATAAATTTTGTTGAAATGATGAGTATAAACGTCTTTCATGTTTTTACCTGCATCATACCTTTGTAAAGCGATCTTTTTTAAATCTAAATAATCTTTGTTTCTAATTTTTGCAATTTTACTTTTGTAATATATATTTTCTGCAAAATCGTTGTACTTGCTCTGTCTTTCGAAATTTTCTAAAGCCTGATCATATTTTCTAACGTCGAAATAAGTTGCCCCAAGGTGGTAATAATCGTAAAGGCCTACGTTGTAGTCCTTTGTTGAAAGCTGTTTCTCAATAATTGAAATTGCCCTTTCCTTCTGTCCTAAACCGGAGTAACAAATTGCTTTCACAATTTCTAAATTATAATCACCATTTTGGGAAAAATATCCGTTAAGATTTAAACCTAATTTTTCCAATTCGTCAAAATCTGCAAGAGCACCATTATAGTCTCTTAGAAATTGAAATTTACACCACGCCCGGTAAGGTAAATGCATTTTCGGGTCCATATCAACAGCTTTGTCGATAAGGCTTTTCCAGGTAATGAAATCTCCTCTCTTTAAATAAGGAACGGATTTCTCCATATACGCATTGGAGAAAGTGGAACATAAAGCAATTGCTTTATCAAAACTTTCCTGCGAGGAACGCGATCCTTGAGAAACTGTAGCTTTATTATAAATCTCACAGGCTTTTCTGCAATTTTCTCCTTCAACGCTGTTACAATTGACCTGTGCCTGCATATTGCTGACAATAACCAGTATAAAGAAGCTAAGGAAGTATTTCGGAAACTTTTCCATTCTCAATTTTAAAGGTTAAATATTGATAGTAATTTAATTTTACTCCTAAATATTCTTTCGGGATCCACCCGTCTAAGTTTTTAGTAAAATCTAAAAGCTGATCGCGCAGTTTTTTATTAAAAGCAATTTCCTCATAGTTTGTATTCATCTGCTGAACGCGAAATAATCCAGTCTTGCCGTCGCAGTTCACCACAAAACGTATGGTAATGTAGCCATTTGCGGTTTGATCACTTTGGAAGTGTAAACCTGCTAACTTCCTTTGGATTTCAATTTTCTCGCCTTTGTAATTAAAACTGTTTGCATCGTTATAATATTGAAAAGTCAGTTTTTCGTTGACGCATCGTTCAAATTCATCGTCAATCTTCTTGTCAAAAGAAATATCACCAACCTGAGCGGGATATTTTGAGACTGCGTTTTCAGCTTGGCAACTGAGGACGAGAGGACTTAACAAAATGAAAACTAAAAGATTTTTCATGAATCACTAAATTCTAAGCTACGGTTGTCCCTAAAAGTGTTCCCTGCGTATTGTCGTACACAAAAACAGTCACAATGTCTCCTAATTTCTGGCCTTCCAGTTTTTCGAAAACGCAAACCGCGTTCTGCGAATTTCTTCCTTTCCACTGACTTTCATTCTTTCTGGATGTTCCTTCGATAAGAACTTCGTGGTTTCTGCCCACGTAACCCTGCATTCTTTTTCGCGAAAGTTCGCCCTGTAAAGCGATAACCTCCGCCAGCCTTCTTTGTTTGATGTCTGCCGGAATATCATCTTCCATTTTTTTATGAGCCGGTGTTCCGGGTCTTTCGGAATAGGAAAACATATAACCGTAATCGTATTCCACTTCGCGCATCAACGACATCGTCAATTGGTGATCTTCTTCGGTTTCCGTACAAAATCCAATGATCATATCCTGCGAAAATGAAATTTCGGGCACAATTTCTTTTCCTTTTCTAATAAGGTCCAGATATTCCTGTCTTGTATGCTGACGGTTCATCAGTTGAAGAATTCTGTCGCTGCCACTTTGAACGGGAAGGTGTACATACTTGCAGATATTATCGTGTTTTGCGATCATTCGGAAAACTTCTTCCGTCATTTCGTGCGGATTACTGGTGGAAAACCGGATGCGCATTTTGGGAACTGCAGTCGCAACCATATCAAGCAATTGCGAAAATTTAACGGCTGTTAATTGCTGCATTTCCGTAGCATTTTTAAAATCTTTTTTCGGGCCACCGCCGTACCATAGATAGGAATCAACGTTTTGGCCGAGGAGGGTAATTTCTTTATACCCACCATCCCATAAATTTTTGCATTCTTCGATAATTGAGTGCGGATCGCGGCTTCTTTCGCGTCCTCGCGTAAACGGAACTACGCAAAACGTGCACATATTATCGCAGCCGCGTGTAATGGTTACAAAAGCCGTAACGCCATTGCCGCCCAGACGCACCGGATTGATGTCGGCATAGGTTTCTTCTTTAGACAGAATAACGTTAATGGCATCTCTGCCGTCATCGGTTTCTTTTAATAAATTAGGCAAATCCCGGTAAGCATCGGGGCCCACTACCAAATCGACCAGTTGTTCTTCCTCCAGGAATTTGGTTTTTAAACGTTCGGCCATACAGCCCAAAACGCCCACCGTTAAAGTCGGTTTTTCTTTCTTTAAATTTTTGAACTGAGACAGCCGCATTCTCACGGTCTGTTCCGCTTTTTCGCGAATAGAACACGTGTTTAGCAAAATTAAATCGGCCTCTTCAACATTGGCGGTAGTATTGTAACCCTGCTCGTTAAGAATAGAAGCAACGATTTCCGAATCGGAAAAGTTCATCTGACACCCGTAACTTTCCAAAAAAAGTTTTTTAGAATTGTCGGGTCTTTCTGCAACGGCGAATGCTTCGCCCTGTTTGGTTTCGTCTATATATTTTTCTTGCACGGACTTCGGTTTTAGGATTCAAATTTAAGAAATGATCTCTTCAATTTTGAAAGTTCAGGTGCAAAGATACAAATTTTTGATGCCAGAATGGCAGATTTTGGCGGTGGAAATGCAAGCGGCGGTCTGCACCTTCCATCTGCTGAAAACATTGCAGCTTGTTGAACAGATGCTCCCTTCAAAGAAAAAATCAGCGCTTTTCGGGAAGATTAATTTTGAAGGTGAAACTATTCGGGATCCGTTAAGGCCGACAAATGATATTTATACCGATAATCTACAGGATTTCCGTTGATGGTCGCGGGTTTCCATTTTTTTCTCATGTCTTTGAATGCAAAATAGATCATGCGGTCAAACTCTTCTATACCGGTTTTTTTCGTCAGCACTATATCTTTCATTTTTCCCTCTTTGGAAATAATGAATTCTGCCTCCACCGTAAAAACATCATTCCACGCAAACCTTTTTAAATTGAAATTGGCGATGAGCTGTTTTCTAAAAGCCTCCATGTGATTGATTTCGAGATAATCGTATTTTGGATAGGTTATTACAGGCGAATAATCTGCTTTGTCCTGAAAATAATCGGCGGGAAAAATTAAAAAAGTCGCAAGAGCAGGTGTCTTTTCGCCGTCAACTACGGCAGGCTTCCACTTTGTTTGATGCTTCGCAACGCTTCTGGCCAGATCTGAGGCGCACTTATTGGCAGCGAAATAATCCTGGTTTTGGTCTTTGATAAAGTTGATGGACGCATCGGCATTTATGAGAACAGAAAACTGGTAAAACTCCATTTTATTGGCACAAGGCTGTAAATTTTCCTGCGCAATAATGTCTTTAAAATCGGTGTAGTACGCCCCGTAACCGCCTTCGTACGGTGATTGATTGGAGGGAAACTGCGGCAAAATTTGTGCAGCAGGCAGGAAGGGGAAAATCAGCACCACAAAGATTATTTTTTTCATCCGGCTATTGAATTTAGCGATCGTCTAAACTTAAAGACATTTGAAATCTGAGATCACGCTAGTCCTTAATTTTTGCGCAAAATGCAGTTTTAATTAAAGTTAGCATTTTTAACCCAAATAACATATGTCGAAAGAAAATTAAATCACTTCAATCTGGTTTCTCAGCAGATCTTCAAACTCATCGCGTCTGCGGATGAGGTGCGCCTTACCGTCCAAAAATAAAACTTCGGCAGGCTTTAATCTAGAATTAAAATTGGAACTCATTTCAAAACCGTACGCGCCGGCATTTCTAAAGACCAAAATGTCGCCTTCGCGAACTTCATTCAGTTTTCTGTCCCACGCAAAAGTATCGGTTTCGCAGATATTTCCGACTACGGTGTAAATTCTCTCGTTGCCTTTTGGGTTCGAAAGATTTTCGATAATATGATAGGAATCGTAAAACATCGGGCGGATTAAATGGTTAAAACCTGAGTTGATGCCGGCAAACACCGTCGCCGTAGTTTGTTTGATGACATTGGTTTTCACAAGAAAATGCCCGCTTTCGCTCACCAGAAATTTTCCCGGCTCGAACCAGAGCTCAAATTTTTTGCCGGACTCTTTGGAAAATTCAGCGATCGCTTTTTCTACTTTTTTACCCAAAACTTTCACATCCGTTTCCAAATCGCCATCCTGATACGGAACTTTAAAGCCGCTTCCCATGTCCAGATATTTCAGGTTTGGAAAATGTTCGGCCAGTTCAAACATAATTTCGAGACCCTGAAGAAAAACGTCCGGATCTTTAATTTCGCTTCCCGTGTGCATGTGAAGTCCTTCTACGTTGAGGTTTGTGGTTTTCATCACGCGTTCGATGTGGCGCATTTGGTGGATGGAAATTCCAAATTTAGAATCGATATGTCCTGTAGAAATTTTATGATTTCCGCCCGCATAAATGTGCGGATTAATTCGAACGAAAATAGGATAGGCGTGCCCGTATTTATTCCCAAACTGCTCCAAAATCGAGATATTATCGATGTTGATGTGCACTTTTAGCGACATGGCTTCTTCAATTTCCGTCAAATCTACACAGTTGGGCGTAAAGAGAATTCTTTTCGGCTCGAAACCGGCTTTCAGGCCTAACTTCACTTCGTTAATGGAAACGCAGTCTAAACTTCCGCCCAAACGGTTCACAAATTTTAAAATATTAATGTTCGAGAGCGCCTTGCAGGCATAGAAAAAACGAGTGCTTTTATGAAAAGAGGAAGTAAGTTTTTCGTACTGATTTTTAATGGATTCCGCATTGTAAACGTAGGTTGGAGTGCCATATTGCTCGGCTATTTTCAGGAGATCTTTATTGGTCATTTTAAAACGGATTAGTGGAAATTATTATTAAAAAAAGCAGGGAAAATGTGTTTTCAGGATAACGAAGGATTGAAAACGATGTGCAAATGTAGAAATTTTTGCAGAAAAATTATTTCGGCAGGACCTGAATTTCAAAATCACTACGTAAAAGCGAGAGTTTTAACTCATTTTCCAACTCTGTAGGGCAGGAAGAAAGGTCGATCTTCAGCTTCGATAGTTTTTTCCAGGAATTTATTTGATTGTAAAGTTCGTAAAAGCCAAAAGACGTTAGCTTTCCTTTTTCGAAAATGATAAATGATTTTTCACCCAGCGTACGTCCTTCAGAAAGCCAAAGTTCATTTCGGTCGCCCAGGGAGATTGTTTTTTTCAATACCTCAACATCTTCAAATTGCTTTTGCATCCGAATGAAACTGACCGCCTTTAAACCCTGCGTGAAAGATTTAAATTTCAGCAGAGACTTTTCGTCTTTTTGATCACTGATCTTTTCTGCGATATAAGTTCCGTTTTTATGGAATAAGCCATACGGAAAGTGATCGCGCTTCTGCACGCCTTTTGTTCGCATGATGAGTTTCGCCAAAATATCGTTTCCGGTTAAATCGTAATGAATTTGCTCCACATCTTCCTGAACGGTCTTCCACCGTTTGGACTTGGAGTTGAAAATCATCTTTGCAAATTTGCTGAGATCATCCACAAAATCAAAGAAAATAATTTTGCCCTCCGCGTTTTGAAAATAGATGATGCCTCTTTCGAAAGGCAAATCCTGCGTGAGATGTTTTACTTTGTTCAGATATGTTTTCGCGTTAATTTCTTCATGATGTTGTTGGATGATTTCGGAATCTTTGTCCTTTACCATCAAAAGTTTGAAAAGTTCCAGCGTGGCTCTCGCATCTCCCGAAGCCCGGTGCTGATCGATCAAGGGAATTCCTAAAGATTTCACGAGTTTGCCTAAAGAATAACTTTCCGCTTCGGGAATAAGTTTTTTGGCCAACGGAATGGTGTCGATTGTGTTGATTTTGAATTCGTAACCGAGCCTTTTAAATTCCTGGCGAAGCATGCGATAATCGAATTCAATATTATGTCCGACAAGGGTTGTGTTTTCCGTAATCTCAACGACGCGTTTTGCCACTTCATGAAAGCGCGGCGCCGTTCTCACCATTTTTGGCGAAATTTTAGTTAATTTTTGAACAAAAGGGGTGATCTCGCTTTCGGGGTTCACCAAAGAAATGAACTGATCCACAATCCCGTGACCATCATATTTATATATTGCAATTTCAATGATACTTTCCTTCCTGAAACCGGCTCCGTTACTTTCTATATCAATTATTGAATACATTTTTTCTAATTCTCTCATTAAGTGACCTGCGGGTGCACAAAAATTTATTTTCTTCCACCGAGACCGAGCATTCCTAATACAAATTTTGCACCCTCGCGCGCCAATGTCGTTGTGAAGGTTCTGCCGGCGCGGGATTTCATTACAGATTCGAAGACGCCGGGTTCTTCTTTTACGGTGCGTGTTTTCTGCGTGGGGGCGGCTTTCTGCACGGCCTGCTCCATGCGAGTCGTCAGCATTTCGTAGGCTGAATCTTTATTTACAGGATTTTCGTATTTCGCAACCAGCGCAGAGCGACCTGTTAAATCCGCAACTTCCGCGTCGTTAAGAATATCCATTCTGGATTCGGGCGAGAGCAGGTAGGTTTGAACCAACGGCGTCGGAATTCCTTTTTCGTCCAGCGCAGTGATGAATGCCTCGCCAATACCCATGTTTTGAATGAGTTCGGTGGCTTTATAATAGTCCGTCACCGGATAATTTTCAACGGCTTTCGAAATTTCTTTGCGGTCTTTCGCCGTAAATCCACGCAGCGCGTGCTGAATTTTTAGACCCAACTGCGAGAGCACATTCTCCGGAATATCGCCCGGAATCTGGGTGACGAAATAAATTCCCACACCTTTGGAACGGATAAGTTTCACCATTGTTTCGATCTGGCTGAGTAAAGTTTTGCTGGCTTCATTAAAAATTAAATGTGCCTCGTCGATAAACAAAACCAGTTTTGGTTTACCCGAATCGCCTTCTTCAGGAAAGGTCATGTAAATTTCGGCAAAAAGAGAAAGCATAAACGTCGAAAACAGTTGCGGTTTGCTTTGAATATCGGCAACGCGCAAAATATTGACGACGCCTTTTCCATCCCGCTGCATTAACAAATCTTTCACATCAAAACTTGGTTCGCCAAAAAAAGACGTGGCTCCCTGTTGTTCCAGCGCGACAATGGAGCGCAAAATTGCGCCCAAAGAAGCGGTAGAAATGGAGCCGTAATTGTTGCTCAACTCTGCTTTACCCTGCGGATTATCGGTTACGTACTGCAGTACTTTTTTCAGATCGTCCAGATCGATCAGCGGTAAACCTTTGTCGTCGCAATATTTAAAAACGATCGACATGATGCTTTGCTGCGTATCATTCAGATCTAAAATTTTGGATAAAAGCAAGGGCCCGAATTCGGTTACCGTAGCTCTTAGTTTTACGCCTTTTTCGCCGGAGATCGTCATAAGTTCCACGGGAAAAGCCTGCGCCTCATAGGGAAATTTTGTTTTTGCGTAACGTTCGGTGATGATGGGATTTTGAGCGCCGGGTTCGGCAATTCCGGAAAAATCGCCTTTAATGTCCAGCACCAGCGACGGAATTCCTTTGTGAGACAACTGCTCTGCAAAAACCTGCAGCGTCTTTGTCTTGCCCGTTCCCGTGGCACCTGCGATCAATCCGTGGCGGTTCAGGGTTTTTAGTGGAATTGTAACGTCTACTTCCGTTACCACTTCTGCGCCGAACATTCCTTTGCCGAGCGTAATAAAATCGCCTTTTGGGGTATATCTTGCAGAAAGTTCCTGAATAAATTTCGCTTTATCTGGCATAGTAAAGAGTGTTTTGAGGCGTTAAAGGTAAAAAATATTGCCACACCTTTAATTTATAGGTAAAAATTAATTTTTAAAAGGGTGATGAAAGTCATTTTCGAATAAGACGGGATTGTCTTAATTTTGAACAATCAAATGAAGATTTTATTTTCTATCATATTATCCACCATTATTTTTGGAGCAAGTTTTCAGAACTCGCTTTTTATGATTGATTACCAGATTAACCGCAGCTTTTACGAAATCCATTGCATCAACAAAGCAAAACCCGATCTAGACTGCCACGGTAAATGCCAGATGAAAAAGGAAAGCGAGAAATCTTCAAATCCTTTCACTCTTGTGAAATATTCTTTTGAATTTAATATTTTGCCCACGAAACCCGTAGAAATTTTGTTTAAGAAAAATGAAAGTTTTGCGTTTAATGAAGATAATTTTAAATATCTGGACTTAAATTTTTCTGAAGTTTCGGTAGCCGTTCTGCCGCATCCACCCCAAATTTAATTTGATTTTTTGCAGATGAAATCTTCCTTTTATTTGAATGGGAAGACCGCACCATCGTTTTTCTGTAGCTGGAATTTTTTTTCCCCACAATCAATTAAATTAAAAACAATGAAATTTTCCCTAAAAAATCTTCTTGCCTTTTTGGCAATGGCCTTATTCGTCGTGTCCTGCAGAACTTCAGATTCCGACGATTCAACTCTTCCAACCAACCCGAATACCGAAATGGAAGGCTTAATAAAAATTAAAGAAATCACGAATGATACGCATGTTATCGAGCTTTTTTCCAAATCGGGCACGATTGCTCTCGGATATAATGATCTTCAGCTGAGAATCAAAAATAAAGCGACTAATCAATATGAAAAAAATGCGACAATTTCCTGGACTCCGCTTATGCACATGGAAATGATGGCGCATTCCTGCCCGAAATCCGCGGTGGAAAAACTGGCGACTGACGGCAGTCTTTATGGCGGATATATTGTTTTTCAAATGCCCGGCAACGCCACTGAATATTGGGATCTGAAAATAGATTATTCGATTGCCGGAACTTCCTACTCTGCAACAACTGCGCTTGACGTTCCCGTTGAAACTAAAAAAACCGTCAACTCTTTCCTGGGCTCCGATAATATTAAATATGTAGTGGCGTACATTGAACCGAAATCGCCCAAAGTTGCCATCAACGATATGGTTTTAGGTGTTTGGAAAATGCAGGATATGATGAATTTCCCTGTCGCAGACGGTTACACTGTAAAAATTGATCCGAGAATGCCGGGAATGGGAAATCACAGTTCGCCCAATAACGTTAACCCCACGCAAACGGCGCCAGGAAAATTATACAACGGTAAACTTTCGTTAACCATGACGGGCTACTGGAAGATCAACCTGCAGCTCGCAAATCCCGCGGGAAGCATTGTAGGTGGTGAAGAAATTACGCCGGCTAATACTGCGGGCAGTCTGTTTTTCGAACTCGACTTTTAACATTTCAAGTTCAGGCTAAATTATTGAAAAATGACTTCGCCTGAATTTTCTCTCTCTTTAACGGATGCTTTTGCCTTTCAGTTTCTGAAAGGAAATCGGAGTATCTCATTCAAAAAAAATTCAAAAATGAAAAGAATCATTCTTATCAGCTTTCTACTGCTTTTGTTTTCGAACATTTCTGCGCAGCGAAATGCACAGGATTCCCTCCAGCTGCAACATATTCCCGAAGTTATTGTTATCGGAACAACCAAAATATCAACCCAGGAAAATAAACCTTTGGGTTCAATTGATGAATATCTGCAGAAATCCGCGAAGGTCGATATGATCAAACGTGGCGCTTATGCGTGGGAGCCGCTCATCAACGGTTTGCCCACGGAAAGAACTCTGGTCAGCATCGACGGCATGCGGATTTTCGGTGCGTGTACGGATAAAATGGATCCTATAACTTCTTACATCGAAGTTTCAAATTTAATGGAAGCCAGCATCAGTTCGGGGCAGGAAGGGGCCTGCCATGGAAATACGATTGGCGGCTCCATCGATCTGAAGCGAAATAAAATGACGTTCGGACAGAAAAAATGGAACTTTAATGTAAACAGCGGTTTCGAAACCGTGAACAACCAAAAGATTTTTGGCGCCGGAACCAATTTTAAAACCGAAAAATTTTATACGGATGTTAATTTCATGACGCGTGACGCAGAAAATTATCAAGCCGGCGAGCATATCGAAATTCCCTTTTCCCAATTTCAAAAGATCAATATTTCCGGAATTACCGGTGTGAAGTTGGGCGAAAATAAACTCGTGGAAGCGGCGGTTATCTACGACAAAGCCAATGATGTGGGATATCCCGCGTTGCCAATGGATGTTTCTATTGCGGAAGCTTTAATTACGTCGTTAAAATTTCAAATGCTGCCCGAAGGTAAGTACCTGAAAAACTGGGAAACAAAAATTTATTACAACACCATCATGCACCGAATGGATGACACGAAAAGACCCAATGTGCCGATTCACATGGATATGCCGGGTTGGAGCAAAACATATGGGTATTATTCGCACCTGAAAGCGGTTCTCGGCAAACATCATCTTTTGGCGAATATTAATGGCTTTTACAACAAATCATCCGCGGAAATGACGATGTATCCGGAAGATCCGAATGAAAAACTCATGTTCATGCTAACCTGGCCGGATGTGCGAACGCTGGCTCAGGCCGCTTACCTCGAGGATCAAATTAATTTGGATGAAAATTCGAGTTTAAAGGTGTCCGCCTCTGTAACGATGCATCAGAATAAAGTCGAAAGCGAATTTGGCCTAAACAGTTTGCAGATCTTTTATCCCGATATGAAGGCCGAAAAGACACGGGTTTTAAAAAGTTTTGCGGCGAATTACGCATTCAGCAAAAATGCTTTGCAGGCGGGTTTTGGTTTAGGTTACGGCGACCGCGCACCCTCGGTTTCCGAAGCTTATGGTTTTTATCTGTTCAACAGTTTCGAAAAATACGATTACATTGGAAATCCCCATCTAAAAAATGAATCTTCTCTGGAAGCCAACGCTTTTATCGGCTTAAGAAAAGAAAAATTCAATGCAAAAATTTCTGGCTCTTATTTTCATATTTCGGACTATATCGTCGGAAAAATTCTGGAGAATCTTGTGCCCATGACGATCGGCGCAAATGGGGTAAAAAGTTACACTTCACTCGATTTTGCGAACGTTTTTAATGTGAGTTTATCTACCGAAGCACAAATCGCGGAGCCTTTAAAATGGACTACCCAACTGGTTTATACGCGCGGACAGGACAACCTTAAAGAAAATCTTCCCTTCATGAGCCCGTTCAGCTACCAGACTTCTTTGCGGCTGCAGAAAAATAATTTTTCCGCTGATGTATCGCTCCTCGGAAACACAAAACATAAAGATTTTGCACCCATTTACGGCGAATCTGAAACTCCGGCTTACGTTCTGGTTAATGCGAGTGTCGGCTATCTCTTCAAAATTGAGAGCAGCAGAATCCTTGCAAAGATGGGTGCCGAAAATCTTTTCGATCGGTTTTACACAACGTATTCGGACTGGAATCAGATTCCAAGACCCGGCAGAAATTTCTTTTTGAATCTAAATTTCACGTGGTAACGCGGATTATTTGGTACGCCTGATGTAAATCATCAGCCATTAAACTCCCGTAAATTTTCAGTAAATTTGTTAGCTATCAAATATAAAAATATGAACAGAAAAGACATTCTCAATAAAATAATTGAAGAACAAAACAAAGTGATCGAAAGCTTGCAGCAATCGGTAGACCGATACAAAACCGCCTCGGACCTGGACGAAGAAAGCACGCACGATCCGGAAGACTTTTCGAATCAGACCGTGGCGAAAGACATGCAATTGCGCTTCGAGAAGATGATGGCCCAGGCGCAACGCGATCTGGATTTCGTGCAAAGCGAAACAAAAACACAACATACCAACATTGAAAACGGAAGTTTAATTGAAACAGATAAGAATTTCATTTTTGTGGGAATTTCGGTTCCTGTTTTCGAAGTGGACGGTAAGGAAGTAATGTCTTTTTCGGAAAAAGCGCCCATTTTCGAGGAGATTAAGGACAAGGCTGTGGGTGATAAGATGAAAATCGGGAAAGATTCTTTTAAAATTGAATCGATCACTTAAAGTTCGATTTCGCTTTTTTAAACTAATGCTTTAAAACAAAATTTTAAATGATGAAAAACTTATCTATTGCACTTTTCGCGTTGCTGTTCCTAAGCTCCTGCAATAAAACGGAACCGGTTTCCGCTGCTTCGGAGGATGCCAACAGAATTGTCCCTACAGAGATCAGTCAGGTTCAGGAGCCGCAGCAGTTGCAAAACAGCAAAGGCGAAGTCTTGCAGGTGACCTATTTCGCGGAGGGCGATGAGGTCGCCGTGAAAATTAAGAAAGGCGGCGAAGCAGAACAGAAACTTACTGCAAAAACCAGCAATTCCGCGGGAAATCCCATTTTCACGAATGACAATTATATGTGGGAAATGACGCAGGAAGGGAAAGCTGGTAAATTATCCGGCAAAGAAGGTAATTCCGACGAATACAGATAATTTCAAATGGTCCAGATCGATATCTTAAATCGAGGGATTCGGGTTTTGAAATATTAAATACCGAAATTTGACCAATTTTTAAAACTAAGACAATGAAGATAGAACAAATATACACCGGATGTCTGGCGCAGGGTGCGTACTACATCGTCTCCGAAAACGAGGCTGCCATTATCGATCCGCTGAGGGAAACAAAACCTTACACGGATCGTCTTGAAAAAGATGGCGTTAAACTGAAATATATTTTCGAAACCCACTTTCATGCAGATTTCGTGTCAGGTCATATGGACCTGTCGAAAAAAACCGGCGCCCCGATTGTTTACGGACCCACCGCGGCACCGGAGTTTGAAGCCATCATCGCTGAAGATTACCAAATCTTCGAGATTGGAAAAATTAAAATTAAAGTTTTGCACACGCCCGGTCATACAATGGAAAGCTCAACCTATCTTTTGATTGATGAAGACGGCAAAGAAACTGCCATTTTCTCCGGAGACACTTTGTTTCTGGGAGATGTAGGCCGCCCGGATTTGGCCCAGAAATCCGCGCACATGACGCAGGAAGAACTCGCGGGCTTGCTTTATGAAAGCCTGCAAACCAAAATAGTCCCTCTTGCCGATGATATCACCGTTTATCCCGCGCACGGCGCTGGTTCTGCGTGTGGAAAAAACATGCAGAAAGAAACCGTGGATACCTTAGGGAATCAAAAGAAAACGAATTATGCGCTGAATCAGCCGGACAAAGCATCTTTTGTAAGAGAGGTTTTAGACGGACTTTCCGCGCCGCCGCAGTATTTTGGGATGAATGTAGCGATGAACAAAGGCGGCGTCGCAAGTTTTGATGAGGTAATGGAAAAAGGGAATAAACCCGTTTCTGTGGAAGATTTTGAAAGCGTTGCCGAAAACACAGGCGCACTGATTCTGGACACGCGGGATGCGGCCGTTTTTCATCAGGGATTTATTCCCAACGCCATCAATATTGGTTTAAAAGGTGATTTCGCACCCTGGGTTGGGGCCATGATTGTTGATGTTCAGCAGCCGATTTTATTGGTGGCCGACGTTGGCACCGAAGAGGAAGTTATCACCAGGCTTTCGCGCGTAGGCTTTGATAACGTGATCGGTTTTTTAGATGGCGGTTTCGAAAGCTGGAGAAATTCGGGGAAAGAGGTCGATAAAATCAACCGGATTTCTGCCGGTGAATTTGCAGATCAATATACCGAAAATTCAAAAATAATCGATGTTCGAAAAGAAACGGAATACGAAGCGGAACATGTGAACGACGCCTACCGCAGACCGCTCGCCGACATCAACGAATGGGTAACAACGCTTGATAACAACGAACATTTCTTCGTGCACTGTGCCGGCGGCTACCGCAGCATGATTGCGGCCAGCATTTTGAATTCGCGCGGAATCCGAAATTTCACTGAGATCGAAGGCGGTTTCAACAAAATTAAAGAAACAGCTATTCCGAGAAGTAATTTCGTGTGTCAAAGTAAAATTTAAATAATGAAATATTTATTAAATATCTTCCTCATTGTGCTCTTCTTTTCTACGTGTACGACTGCCAATCCCGTTCAGACGGGTGCAAGATCTGAGATCAAAGAAATCGTAAAGGATCCCGAAACCACCTTTGTGGATGTGCGAATTCCCGCACAGTTTCAGGAGAAGACCGCAAAAAACGCCGTAAATATTCCTTTAGCAAAAATTGAAGATAATATCGAATTTTTTAAAGATAAGGATAACGTGGTTATTTTCTGCAACAGCGGATTTCAGGCAACGAAAGCGATGGAGCTTTTAAAAAAGAACGGCGTGCAAAATGTATATAACGGAATGACTTTAAAAAATGTAGAAGTCATCCAAAACGAAAAATAAAATGATGAATATTTTAGATCAAATAGAGTTCAGTACCGAAAAAGCCAACGTTTTTCACCTAAAAAAAAGCGAAAAAATTAAATATTTTGCCGTGGCTCTGGGAAAAGATGCGCTTTTGAAAAAACATACGGCGCCGATTCCCTCCACTTTGGTGGTTTTGAAGGGTGAAATTAATTTTTTAATTCAAGGCGAAACCATTCGATTAAAAGAATTTGATGTTTACGATATTCCGGTGAATGTTGAACACGAGGTTAGAGGAGTGTCCGCAGAAAATCTGTTCACCGTTACGCAGGAATTGTAATGCACCGGGAAGTTCATTGCGGCGCCGTTTCCTGCCAGACCAATCTCTATGTTTAAAAAACGGACAAATACAACTCAGTATGTTTGATTTTATTAAAAAATTATTCGGCAACGAAGCGGTTAATTATAAACAGCTGGTCGCTCAGGGCGCGCAGGTCATCGACGTGAGGACGCCCGCGGAATTCAACAATGGCCATATTAAAAATTCTAAAAATATTCCTTTGCAGCAACTTGCGGCGAAAATGAAAAATCTGGACGCGAAGAAACCTGTTATTACGTGTTGCGCCAGCGGTGTGAGAAGCGCTTCGGCCAAATCGATGTTGAAGGAAAAAGGTTTTGAAGCCTATAACGGCGGCGGCTGGAGTGCACTGCAAAATAAATTGAACAAATGAATACATTATTAAAAAACTGGAATTTAAGAAGAATCATCTACCTCATCGGCGGCATTTTCTTTGTGCTCATCGCCGTAAATGACAGAAGCTGGTGGATGATCCCTTTCGGGCTTTACTTCGTCGGTATGGCGGTTTTCAGATTCGGTTGCGCGTCGGGAAACTGTGAAGTTCCGTTTTCCAAAAACGATTCTAAGCTCTAGATTTTTTCATTTAAAGTTTAACGCAATATCATTTATTATGTCACAAAAATTTCAGGAATTAATTAACTCAGAAAGACCCGTTCTTGTGGACTTTTTTGCAACTTGGTGCGGGCCGTGCAAGGTTCAGTCCTCGGTGCTTACCACAGTTAAGGAAAATATTGGCGATCTTGCGCGGATTGTGAAAATAGATATCGATCAGTTTCCGGCCATCGCTTCGGAATACGGCGTGCGTGGCGTTCCCACTTTAGCCGTTTTCAAAAAAGGCGAATTGCTTTGGAAAGAGAGTGGCGTTCACGATGTGAACACCCTAACCAACCTTTTGAACGGTTTTTCGAAGTCCTAACTATCGCATCTCGAAATCGTCGCGGTCCTGTAAAAACCGAAATTTACGCCGAAATTCGGTGAGTTTTTCGCCACTTAATTCTGCAGAGACGAGGTTTCCATGGGTTTTAGAAATAATATTGCCGTCCGCGAAGAAGCAGGCGGAGCTTTCGGGATAATGCAGATTATTGCCATCGGTCCCGATTCTGTTTAGCCCAAATACACACGCCTGATTTTCGATGGCTCGTGCTTTAAGCAAGGTATTCCACGCGTCGATGCGGGAGCCGGGCCAGTTTGCAACGTACAGAACTGCATCGTAATCCTCCTTATTTCTGGAAAAAACGGGGAAACGTAAGTCGTAGCAAACCTGCAGCAAGATTCGCCAGCCCTTATATTCTACGATTGTCCGTTCTCGTCCGGCCGCATATTCTGTGTCTTCGCCGGAAAACGAAAACAGATGTCTTTTGTCGTACTGATGGTAATTTCCCTCGGGTAAAACGAAATAAAAACGGTTGAAATATTTCCCATTTTCACAGACGGAAGCACTTCCGGCTACAGCAGTGTTTCTTTCTGCGGCGAAATTTTTCATCCAGTGCAGTGTTTCTTCTTCGCGATCTGCGATTTCTGCGGGTTTCATGTAAAATCCGGTGGAAAACATTTCGGGCAACAGAAAAATGTCCGCTGACGCATCCTTCAGATAATCTGAAATCTGCGCGAAATTCCGGGCTTTATTCTTCCATGAAATATCAAAATTTAAACCTACTATTTTTAATTTATTTTTCATAAACTTTCGTAAAACATGATTAAATGTACAAAAAATTTATCAAAGAATGTAGATGACGCCGTGTTTGGTCTTGTTTTTGATGGCTGAAAGGTTAACATTAAAAATTAAATTAAAAATTATGAAAAAGTTACTCTTAGTATGCTCAATGTTCTTTTTAGGACAAATGGCTTTCGGACAAGCGTGGAATGGTAAAGGTGACCAGAAAATTCAGGTTGGTTTCAACGGATGGGGTTACGGAACGGGGATTACAGGTACCTACGATTATGGTTTGTCTAAAATCATTTCGATAGGAGCAGGTGCTAATTTCTTTTTCGATCACGATAACGACAAGTATGCGGACGATGACTTTGGGGTTTTTGGACGTTTGAATTTTCACTTGCAGGATCCTTTAGGTCTTCCTTCTAACTGGGACATTTATCCGGGAGTTGATTTAGGTCTTTTAGGAGATAGCGGAACTTATTTCGGAGCACACGTAGGAGTAAGATATTTCTTCAACCAAAATGTGGGTATTTATCTTGAAGCAGGGAATAACGGAAGCATCGGTGTTTCTTTCAACCTCTAAGATTTACAATATATCAGACAAAAGGTTCTCATTTGAGAGCCTTTTTTTATTGGGCATACTTTTGATAATTCGTACCTTCGCCAATTCTAAATAATTTAATCATATTCAATGACATTAATTCAGTTATTTCAATTTATATTGAGCATCTCGATTCTTGTAATTCTGCACGAATTGGGGCATTTTGTACCCGCAAAACTTTTTAAAACAAAGGTGGAAAAATTCTATCTTTTTTTTGATCCCTGGTTTTCTCTATTCAAAACAAAAATTGGCGGTACCGAATACGGCATCGGGTGGCTGCCTTTCGGCGGTTATGTGAAGATTGCCGGAATGGTGGATGAAAGCATGGATACCGAGCAGTTGAAAAAACCTGCTGAACCCTGGGAATTCCGTAGCAAACCGGCGTGGCAGCGACTGATTATTATGATGGGTGGTGTAACCGTAAATTTCTTTTTAGCCTGGCTCATTTATTCGTCTTTAAGCTATTTTAAAGGGGAAACCTTCCACGAAAATACCAAATTCGAAAATGGTGTTGCGGTTTCCGAAGCCGGAAAGAAAATGGGATTGGAAAATGGCGATAAGATTTTGAAGATTGATGGTAAACCCGCGGAAAGAATGGAAACTTCCACTATTAATATGCTTTTCGCTAATGAAGCTACCGTTTTAAGAAATGGTAAAGAAGTTACCTTTCCTGTAAATGAAGACGGTGTGGCCGCGGTATTGGCTGAAAACGAAGCCAAACTCTATTTCTCTCCACGCTTCGAGGTGGTGGTAGACAGTCTTCTGCCTAAAGGTTCTGCACAAGCGGCGGGAATGATAAAAGGCGATAAGATTGTGGGAATTAACGGCAAACCGGTGCGTTTTTTCGATGAGCTGGGCAACGAGCTTTCCCGTTATAAAAATCAAAATGTGGTGTTGGATATTGAAAGGAATAATATCCCGCAAAAAATTGATATCAAGGTTGATGAAAAAGGAAAATTAGGATTCAGCAATGACATGGCGGTGGCTCAAAAAGAATTTGAAAAATCGCAGGTTACAAAGCATTATACATTATTGGAAGCCATCCCAAGAGGCCTCACCCGAACAATTGATGTGCTGACGATGCAGATCAAGCAGTTTAAGATTATTTTCAACACCAAAACCGAAGGCTACAAAAAAGTTTCCGGCCCCATTGGGATCATCAAGCAAATGCCGGAAACCATTAACTGGGAGTTTTTCTGGAGTTTTACCGCGATGTTCTCCGTTTGGTTGGCATTCCTCAATTTGATTCCGATTCCGGGACTGGATGGCGGTCATGTGGTTTTTACCCTTTGGGAAATGATTACGGGGAAGCCGGTTCCGCAAAAAGTTTTGGAGAATGCACAAATGATCGGGGTGGTTTTCTTGCTTGGATTAATGATTTTAATCTTCGGAAACGACATCGTGAAGTGGATTACAGGAAAATTTTAAAAAATTCAGGTAAAAGTTTTGGCAAAACTAAAAAAGTTTTTATATTTGCAGACGCTTAGCGCAAAGAGCAACACTCCTCTTTAGCTCAGTTGGTTAGAGCATCTGACTGTTAATCAGAGGGTCCTTGGTTCGAGCCCAAGAAGAGGAGCAAAACCATCACAGAAATGTGGTGGTTTTTTTATTTTTAAAGGTTTCTATACTTTTCCGCAATTGCGCTTCAGCTCAGCGACTTAAGTTCAAAGGCCCAAAAAAAGCCATCAACTTTATGGGCTGATGGCTTCTTAGAAATCTCTACCTAAAGCTATTTTTTCTTAACCGCTCTGGCAATATTGATGATTACTTCAACGGCCTTCTCCATGGATTCCAGCGCTACATACTCGTACGGACCATGGAAGTTCATTCCACCCGCGAAAATGTTCGGGCAGGGCAATCCCATATAAGAAAGTTGTGCGCCGTCGGTTCCGCCGCGAATGGCTTTGATCTTGGGCTCAATATTCGCGTCTTTCATGGCCTGTTCCGCGATATCCACTATATACATTTTCCCTTCGAACTGCTGCTTCATATTTCTGTACTGTTCTTTGATCTCGATTTCTGCTGTTCCTTCGCCATGTTTTTTATTGAATGCTGCAACCTGGTCTGTAATGAATTTTTTCCGCGCCTCAAATTTATCGTTATCGTGATCCCGGATGATATATTGAATCTTCGCTTCAGACACGTCAGATTTTAAATCGGTTAAATGATAGAAACCTTCAAACTCTACCGTCGTTGAGGGTGTTTCGTTTTCCGGAAGCATCTGAACAAATTCGGCGGCCAATAGGGAAGCGTTGACCATCTTTCCAAAAGCGTAACCGGGATGAACGCTTAAACCATGAATTTTCACAACTGCGCCGGCCGCATTAAAGTTTTCATACTCCAGTTCTCCCACTTCGCTGCCGTCCATCGTATAAGCCCATTCTGCACCGAATTTTTTTACATCAAACTTATGCGCGCCTCTACCGATTTCTTCGTCCGGTGTGAAACCGATGGCTATCTTCCCGTGTTTAATTTCCGGGTGAGCAAGCAAAAATTCTGCGGCTGTGACAATTTCGGCGACGCCGGCTTTGTCATCAGCACCTAAAAGACTTGTTCCGTCCGTTGTTATTAAAGTTTTCTTGATATAATCTTTCAAAGTTTCAAATTTTGACGGAGACAGGGTAAATCCGGTGTCTTTGTTTAGAAGAAGATCTTTTCCATCGTAATCAGGCCAGATCTGGGGATTTACGTTTTTTCCGTTAAAGTCCGGCGACGTATCGTAATGCGAAATAAAGCCGACAACCGGCTCTTCATCGTTTATAATGTTTGACGGAACGTAGGCGTATATATAGCCGTGCTCATCCATCGAAACATCGCTCAGTCCAAGTGTTTTCAGTTCTTCGAAAATATATTTTGCGATATCCCACTGTTGCGGTGTCGACGGCGTAGATTCGCTTTCCGGATCGCTGGTGGAGTAAATTTTTACGTAATTAATAAAGCGGTTTTGTAGTTTTAGTTTCCAGTCGGGATTAAAATCTATCGTAGTCATAAAGTAGTATTTTTAACAAAGTTAAAATTTTACAATGATGCTGGGGCAATCATTTAGGAATATATTTTTAGATAACTGCCGCGTATTTTCAGCTAAATTAATGAAAACGAATGGGTTATCGTTTTCCTTCTTTTTTTAAAGTTTTGTTATATTTGATAAAATCAAAATCAGAAAATGCTTTTAACAGAATGTCCGCGGGATGCCATGCAGGGTTGGGGCGAATTTATTCCCACCACCACGAAGATCGACTACATTAATTCATTAATGGCAGTGGGTTTCGATGTGCTCGATTGCGGCAGCTTTGTTTCGCCGAAATCAATTCCGCAGATGGCAGATTCGGGCAAAGTTCTCGATGAGATCGACAAAAGCATTTCGAAGACAAAACTCTCGGTGATTGTGGCCAATTATCGCGGTGCGCAAAAAGCCTTGGAGCATCAGCAGGTGGATATCCTGGGATTCCCTTTTTCCATTTCCGAAACTTTTCAGCACCGGAATACAAACAAGAGTCAGGAGGAAGCATTTAAAGATATTCAAAAAATTAATGATCTTTTAAACAGCGACGGAAGGGTATTAAACATTTACTTTTCCATGGCCTTTGGAAATCCGTACGGCGAAATGTGGAAGTGGGAGGACGTCGATTTTTGGGCGAAACGGTTTGATGATATTGGTGTCAAAAACATTTTGCTTTCCGATACTGTAGGAACCGGAAGCCTGGAGCAGATTCAGCTTCTGTTCGAAAAAATTCCCGCCAAATATCCCAATATCGATTTTGGTGCGCATTTTCATAACCGCTACGAAGATTCCTACTCAAAATTAAAAGCGGCGTATGACAGTGGTTGCCGACGTTTCGACTCGGCGATTAAGGGAATTGGTGGTTGTCCCATGGCGAAGGATGATTTGGTGGGAAATATGCCGACGGAGCAGGTAATAAATTTTATGGCGGTGAAAAAAATCGATCATTCTCTTAATTTACTCCATTTCGAGAGCGCTTTTAATCGCGCGAAAGACATTTTCCATTTTTAAGAACACTTACAGAAGTTTATAACTCTATTTGATCTGACTTGCGCAACCGTTTCAGGCACAGCAAAGAATAGTGCTGAAACATTAACCTGTCGCGCAACCACAAAAATCGCGGCGATACTGTATCGCTCGCTCCAAGAGAAATTAATCAAGAAGAAAATTATTGTTTAAACCGCGTTCAATTTTTTGCTCCGATTACGGATTTTGGTCCAAGGAGATGTTCGGTTTGACTACACGATACGAAATGCTGAAGATTTTTTAGAACATTCCTAATTCGAAGCGCGCCTCTTCGCTCATCATATCTTTGTTCCAGGCAGGTTCAAAGGTGAGTTCCAGATCAACTTCTTTCACGTTTTCGACGGTAGTTACTTTTTCGCGAACTTCGGCGGGCAAACTTTCTGCTACAGGACAGTTCGGTGTTGTTAAAGTCATAATCACCTTCACCGCACCTTCATCGGAAATCTGAACATCGTAAATTAATCCAAGTTCATAGATATCTACGGGAATCTCCGGATCGTAAACTGTTTTTAATGCTTTTATAATATTTTCGCCGATGTCGGCAATTTGGTCGTCGCTGTATGCCATAATTTAAAATTGGTGATCTTTTTTAAAGTCCAAATGCCTTAATGATGTGCAATCTGGCATGTAGAACCTTATTTTTAAGATCGTTTTTTCTAGTCACTTTTTTGAAGTAAATCTTCCTGACGCATGCGCCGGAAAACGTTGGCCAAAGTTAAGACATCTTTTTCACAATATTGAACAATTCTAAATAAGTCTTTTTCTATATGATAAATCGATGCTACCATTGATCCGTCGATATCATCCTTTGGCGTGGGAATTCCGAAGACGTGCGCCAGTAATTCCAAAGAAACAAAAGATTTGTAATCACCGAATTTCCAAAGTTCCATCGTATCCAGATGCGGAATTTCCCAGGGTTTTTTACCAAACATTTGGAAAGGCAAAGGTGGTTGCAGACCGTTAATTAGATACCGGCGCGCAATCCAGGGAAAATCGAATTCCTTCCCGTTGTGCGCACAGAGGATGACATCACGAAGTTTGGGGCGGTTAAAAATTTCTCCAAATTCTTCCAGAAGTTTTTTTTCATCATCGCCATAAAAGCTTTTGATCATCAGTTTTTCACTCTTTTCGATGATTCCTACAGAGATGCAAATGATTCGCCCAAATTCTGCCATAATCCCACCTCTTTCGGTGTAGAATTCCTGCGCAGTAAAATCTTCTTTTCGCTGGGTGCGCGTCTTTTTATCCCAAAGTTTTTGCGTGGGTTCCTCTACTTCGTCCCAGTTGCCGAATTGCGGCACCGTTTCGATATCGAGAAAAAGCACTTTTTCTAATGGTATATTTTGAAGCATATTGATGTTTTTTAAAATTTGGCTTTAAAAATTTAACCCACCCGAAAACCATTTTCCACGGGTAAATTTGGTGTAAGAAGCGTAATGTCTTTATCGTTCCCGTAAATCCCTAAAATTAAACATTCGCTCATAAAATTGGCGATTTGTTTTTTCGGGAAGTTCACCACTGCCACGATCTGAGCGCCGAGTAGATCTTCTTTCTGATACAGTTCAGTGATCTGCGCGGAAGATTTTTTAACGCCTAACTCGCCGAAATCAATTTCCAGTTGATAGGAAGGATTGCGAGCCGCCGGAAAATCGGAAACCGAAATGACCGTGCCACTCCTCATATCGATTTTCTCAAAATCCTGCCAGGATATTTCAGGTTTTATCATGGGTTTTAATTTGCTCAGTTAGTTTTTTACCGAAACCACGTAATTATACACGGTATCGTGCTGTTCCTCGCTCAGTTTTGCTTTTGGTGCCATCCAGTTCATAATTCCCACCCAGTCCTGCGCAGAATGTTTTGTAGGGTCAGGTAAATCGTGGCATTTCGCACAGGAATTTTCAAAAATTGTTTTACCCAGCGCGAGTTGCTCTGCCGTATGCAACTTTGTCCCTTTTGCAACTGCAGTTTTCGGGGTGCAGGAGGCAAAAAATAACACAGCGGTTAGGACGAATAGATTTAGTATTGGAGTGTTTAGGTTTTTTGGAAGGTCTTTGTTCATGCTTTTTTCTGCTTAAGTTTAACCAAAAATAAGTAAATTTCTTTTAGAACGAAATTTTGGCGTGGTAGCTGACTTTTGCCTGGAAAAAAATTAAAGCAGAAGCTTTCAAAACAAATTGGTTCGTAAAAAGATTTGTATTTTTGAATTTATGGAAACTCTTTCGATCCCCGACCTCATAAACGGAATAAGATCCGGCGATAAACGTCTGCTCGGGAAAGCCATTACCCTGATTGAAAGTAAAAAGCCGGAACACCGGAAGGAAGCGGAAGAACTTTTAAAAGAAATCATGCCATTTACCGGAAGTTCGGTGCGAATCGGTATTACGGGCGTGCCGGGCGCCGGAAAATCTACCTTTATCGAAAGTTTCGGAAAATTAGCCTTAGAGAAGGGAAAGAAAGTGGCAGTTTTGGCTATTGATCCGAGTTCGTCTCTCAACAAAGGCTCTATTTTAGGAGACAAAACCCGAATGGAAGAACTCGCGAAAGAGCAAAATGCTTTTATCCGGCCTTCACCAACCTCCGGATTCTTAGGTGGGATCGCCAATGCAACATTTGAAACCCTGCTCGTTTGCGAAGCTGCCGGTTACGATTTTATACTGATCGAAACCGTGGGCGTGGGGCAAAGTGAAGTTTTGGTCGCCGATATTACCGATGTATTTGTATTCTTAAAAATTATCGGCGGTGGTGATGAACTGCAGGGCATTAAACGCGGGATTATGGAAATGGTTGATGTAATTTTTATTAATAAAGTAGAAGACGAAAACCAGATTAAAGCAAAAAATACGAAGGTCGAATTGATGCGCGCGCTGCACTTTTTGCCTTCAAAAGAAAAAAGCTGGAAGGTTCCCGTGGTTTTAGGTTCTGCCTTAAATAAAAAGGGTCTCGCGGAGGTTTATGAAAAAATTGACGAATTTATTCAACTTAAAATCAGGAACGAAACATTTGAAGCGGTAAGAAAACACCAGGCTGAAAAGCGGTTCGAGTATTGGGTTCAGGAATATATTTTGCAAGTGACGAAGCAGGAAAAATCGCTCGAAAAGTACTACAAACACCACAAAAAAAATGCTTCCGACCTGAAATCCAATCCAAGTACAGAAGCAAAAATTTTCGTTGAGAAACTACTGAAGAAATAATTTATTTCTTTGCCACCACATTCTCCATAATATATCCATCGTATGAAATTCCCTGTCTGTCATTCGCATCAATAGAAAGATAGGCTTTTCCATTCTTATAAACATCCAACATAATCCTGCGGATGTTTTGCTGGTCTTTCGGGAGGATGGTGTAAAGCGTACTGCCTTTCTTACCGCTCGAATGGGCGATTGTGAAATCTTTTGAAGTTAAACGATAAGAATTTTTAGTGTTGTCGTAATTCGGAGTGTACATTCGTCCGAAATAAGGCAGAGTTAAGGTTAATTCGTTTTTTTTGAGTTCCATGGTATACCCGTAATCCAAATTCAATATTTGCGAAGAGGTGGAAGTTGGAAGGGAATTCATAATGTTTACAACATCGGAAGAAGTGGGATTGGCCCTTTCCGCCATGAAGGTGAATTCTCCTTTATTTAACAGTTCCGAAACATGCGCGGGCGCGATGGAACTTTGGGAGGTGCAGGAATTCATCAAAACCATCATGATTCCTGTGCTTATAATTTTAAATATATTTTTCATTACTTTTTTTGAAGGTAATGCAATAATTATGCTATTGCATAAGGCTTTAAAGTATTTGGAATAAAAATTGATTAAGGAAGAGAAATGTAAATTTTAGAGCTATGAAAAATATCAATAAGATAATAGGAGCCGCTGCAATATCGTTCGCAATGATATCGTGTACAACGAATCCTATTACGGGCAGATCTTCACTTCAACTGGCTAACAATCAGGAAATTTCTGCAATGGCGCTTCAGCAGTACAGAGAGACGCTGTCTAAAGCAAAAGTAGTTAAAGGAACAACTGCCGCAAAAAGCATACAGAATGTAGGTCTTCGAATTAAAAATGCAGCCAATAATTATTATAGAAGTATAGGACGGGAAGGCGATCTTACGAATTATCAATGGGAATTTAATCTTATCGACGATAAACAGGTGAATGCATGGTGTATGCCGGGCGGAAAAGTAGCTGTTTATACTGGTATTTTGCCCATTACGAAAAATGATACAGGTTTAGCAGTTGTTTTAGGACATGAAATATCACACGCCCTTGCCGGTCACGGTAACGAACGAATTTCTCAGGCAATGGTCGCACAATATGGCGGCGCCATTTTGGGAAGTACGATTTCGAACGGACAAATGGCCGGAATTTTCCAGCAGGTTTATCCAATCGGAGCACAGGTTGCCTTACTTAAATACGGTAGAAGTCAGGAATTAGAGGCCGACGAAATGGGATTATATCTAATGTCCATGGCAGGATATGATCCTAGAGAAGCCCAACCTTTCTGGCAGAGAATGGAAGCCTCCTCTACCGGCAATAAACCGCCGGAATTCCTTTCAACGCACCCAAGTCCTGCAAGCAGACGAGCGGATTTGGAAAAAGATATGCCGAAGGCGCTGGAATATTACAGAGTAGCAGGCGGTAAAATCTAGCTCAATTCGATATAAAACAAAAAACCTTCCTTTAATTTTCTTAAATTTGGGAAGGTTTTTAAATTAAAAAGGATGAAAAATTTAACATTTATTGGTTTTTTACTGCTTGGGCTGGCATTTTTGCTGTACTATATGTTACCGGAATTTTCCGCGGTAAAACTATTTGAACCTATTAACTTAATGGGAATTTTAGCAGGCATCGGAATCGGTCTTATTTTGGGCGGAATTGTGGGTTATGTAAGTAAAGGCTCCTCCCTAAGAGCAGAGGAGAAAAGGAGAGAATTAAAACAGCTTCGGAAAGAAAAAGAAGACCTGGAAATTCAGGCCGCAGCATTGGCAAAACAGCAGACTGTAACTTATGTACAGGACGAAAATAAAAATCCTCAGGACTATTAGTGCTGAGGATTTTCGTTTGGATTGATTTTGTTTAGAATTTGTACCCTAAGCCAACCATAAACAAACTTGTGCGGTTGTCATATTTAATTTGCTGATTGGATCCTGCAACTGTATTCACAAATTTACGTTGGTCTTTCGAAAAAGCGCCTTCGTATTTTGCCGAAATGATCAGTTTTTTAATTTCACTCTGCGCGCCAATTTGGTAACCTACAGTAAAATCTTTCGCATTTACTTTTTGCGCGAAACTGTCGAAATTATCATCTTTGGAAAGATTAAAACTGGCGACAGGTCCCACGTACGCGCTCAACATATCTCCAAGAAGATTGTATCCCAATAAAACAGGAACGTCAACACGGCTTGTTTTTGCTTTTATCGTAGTAGATTCTGCAGTAGTGTCATTCGAAAGCGTAACTTCATTACTGAAATTAGTATAGTAAATTTCCGGCATCACATACAGCGCAGAAGGAACGTCGATTTTCATCGATAAACCGGCATTAAAACCTGTAATGTTTTTTCCTTTTTGTTCCACTGCATTGGAAATTCCCGTTTTGAAATTCTGCCACGTCGCCGAACTTGTCGGGATTAATACGTTGGCTTTTGCCGCGAATGAAATTTGAGCAGATGCACCAATAGCGGTGGAAACTAAAATGATACTAAGAATTTTCTTCATTAGGATGGGGTTTTGTAATAATATTTTCAATTGAGGTCTTATTCGTTTCCAGGAAATATTCCCGTAGCTCTTTAAATAATTCTGAAGAATAAACGAAATCGATGAGGTTTTTATTGCCTGCATTAATCAGGATGTCTTTGCTGCCTTCCCATTCCTTAATTCCCATACGCAAGTAGAGAATCTTTTCTCCGATCGTCATTACGGAGTTCATATCATGCGAGTTGATGATGGTTGTCGTATTGTATTCTTTGGTGATTTCCAGAAGCAAATCATCAATAATATTAGAGGTATACGGATCGAGCCCGGAGTTTGGCTCATCGCAAAACAGATACTTTGGATTATTCACAATTGCCCGCGCGATGGCGACTCTCTTCTGCATTCCTCCCGAAATTTCAGACGGATATTTCCGGTTTGCTTTTTCTAAATGAACCCTCCCGATGACTTCAAACGCTCTTCTTTTCTTTTCGCGGAAAGAAAGGTTTGTAAACATATCCAGTGGAAACGTAATATTTTCTTCTACCGTCATCGAATCGAAAAGTGCGCTGCCCTGAAATACAGTGCCAATCTCAGCACGCAACTGCTGCTTTTCGTCGCGCGACATTTTGTTGATGTCTCTGCCGTCAAACAGAATTTCGCCGGAGGTCGGCTGATAAACGTTCAGCAAACTTTTCAGGAAAACGGTTTTCCCGGACCCACTTTGTCCAATGATGAGATTCACCTTGCCCGTTTCGAAGGTTGTCGTAATTCCTTTGAGCACTTCTACAGAGCTGTCGAAACTTTTCTTTAAATCTTTTACTTCAATCATTAGCTAAGGAACATTTGCGTTAATATTAAGTTCATGATAATGATGGCAACAATCGTCCAAACCACAGCCTGCGTACTGGCGCGACCTACTTCCAAAGAGCCACCTTTTACATTGTAGCCAAAATATGCCGGAATTGTCGCTATTAAAAAGGCAAAAGCTGCCGTTTTAAAAAAAGCGTACCAGATAAAATGTTGCGGCATATACATTTGGATTCCCGTAATGTAATCTGCTTTACTCCAACTTCCGGTGGCGATTCCGGCAAGGTAGCCGCCCCAAATACCAAAAACAATACTGATGGCGATGAGCAGAGGATTGAAGATAACGCTGGCCAAAATTTTCGGCAGAATTAAAAAATTGGGCGAATTTACACCCATAATATCCAATGCGTCGATCTGTTCGGTCACGCGCATGGTCCCAATACTGGAAGCAATGTACGAACCGACTTTTCCCGCCAAAATTACGGAGATGATGGTCGGGGCAAATTCCAAAATCAAAACCACTTTAGTGGCATATCCGATAAAGGAGTTGGGGATGGGGAATGAAGAGGCACTGAAGTTATTGTACATTTGTATAGCCACAACAGCGCCAACAAATGTAGAGGTGAACAATACGAGTCCAAAGGAATTAACGCCCAAATCGTAAATTTCGCGCATAAATAACTTTCCGAAGACCGATCGCTTTTGCGGTCTCTTCATCGTCTTGGATAGTAAGATAAAATATGCTCCTATCTCGCTAAAGAGTCTTTTTAACATTCTGCTAAATTAGTGTTTTATTTTTTTCTAAATTTTTTTAATTGGCATTTTTATCGCCGCCAATCACTAAAAAAATTGTTTTGAAAATGATGATGAAATCCAGGCTTAAACTCCAGTTTTTAACGTAAAAGGCGTCAGCCAGAATTCTTTTCTGCATTTTAATATCCATGTTACCGGAATCCCCGCGAAGGCCGTTTACCTGTGCAAGCCCCGTAATACCAGGTTTTACAAGACTTCGAACTGAATACCGACCTATTTTCAGTTTGTAAAAATCATCCACAAGAAGCATATGCGGTCGCGGACCAACTACAGACATCTCGCCTTTGAGGACATTCAGAAACTGCGGCATCTCGTCTAAACTCGTTTTTCTTAGAAATCTGCCGATTTTCGTAATTCTTTTGTCATTTTCGGTTGTCGTCTGCTTCGTACATTCATCATTAACACACATGGTGCGAAATTTTATGCAGCTAAAAACGTGATCGTGGAAGCCATAGCGTTTCTGTAAAAAGAAAACCGGCCCTTTGCTGTTAAGTTTAATGAGAATGGCCACAACAGGGAAAAGCCAGGAACAGATAAACACAAGAATCAAAATCGCAAATAAAAGATCTATCGTTCTTTTAATGGTAATATTGGTAAAATAATCCAAAGGAAATTTGGCCGGTACCAGGACGGGCTGCATCTCGATATATCCCAAATCATATTTGAAAAAATTATTTTTTACGATGCTCGGAATTAGGGAGATGCGAACTTTGTTCAGCTCGGCATGGCGGTAGATTTCCTGCTCTTCATCCTTTTCAAACCGGTGCGAAGAAAGGTACATGGTGTGAATTCCGTTGTCTTTCCAGAATTCGATTAGTTTTTCTGTATTGAAGAGTTGTTCTGCCGGGTATTCAAAGATGCGGAAGCCGTAATCTTTTCTTTCCGTTAAAATTGTTTTCAGCAACTCCGTTGAGGAATCTTCACTCAAAAACATAATGTTTCTATAATTTATACCAAGCGTTCTTAAATATTTCAAGGTAAAAAACACCAGCGATTTCACGACAAAAAGCAACAGAAAAAGAAAAACGGCGATAAGAAACCGGTCCTGTTTCAGAAAATTATTATTGCTCACCTTCGCGAGCAGAATAACGCCAAAAATAAAGATGAAAATATGCGTTACAAGGCGTTCCAGGTAAATGGTGTAAGTTAAATTTCGAGCAACGGAATATAATTTCGTGCGGCCACTTAACAAAATCCAAAAAAAGGTCAGCAGGATGATCGAAAGACCGTTCTGTTCCCAGATTTCCTGTTCGTAACTGAATTCGTTATTTCTGAGGAAGAAAAACAAAAATACTCCGGCTATTACCAAAACATCAAGCAAAATAAAGATCGCTTTGAAATATCTGGAATATCGAAGTTTTTGCATAAAAGCTGGTTATATAAAAAGTAAATTTAACGTAATTTACGGAATATTCAAATATTTATGCGTTTGCACCGAGGCCAGCCATTTGGGATTTGCCATAATGAAGTCGGTAATTTTCGGATACATTTCGTCGCGTTTGCTCCATTCGCTTTGCAGATAAAGTCTGCAGTTTTCCGAAACTTTTGCTGCCTGTTCTTCCGCGAATTTAAAATCGTTATTGTTGAAGATAATCATTTTCAACTCGCTTGCCTGAGAATAAATGGCGTCTTTGGGTAAACCGGTTTTCTTTGGGGAAAGCGTAATCCAGTCTAAAACGCCGCTCATTTCGTAGGCGCCGGATGTTTCGATATGAATGTCGCAACCCAGTCCTTTCAGCTTTTCCGTGAGAAAAGTTAAGTTCCACATCAGCGGTTCGCCGCCGGTTAAGACCACGGTTTTGCAGTGGCGGGCTGCGGTTTCTGCAATTTCCTGCGCCGACATCAAAGGATGGAGATTCGGATCCCAGCTTTCTTTCACATCGCACCAGTGGCAGCCCACATCGCAGCCTCCCAGGCGGATGAAATACGCCGCTTTTCCGGTATGGGCACCTTCGCCCTGAATGGTGTAAAAATGCTCCATCACAGGGAGCATTTTACCTTCTTTCAATAAAATATTTTCTTCTTCTTTAATCATTATATACAGACGTTTTATACGCCAAAATGGTGTTTTTGAGCAACATTGCCCGCGTCATAGGTCCCACGCCGCCGGGAACCGGCGTAATGGCTTCGGCTTTGTCTTTACAGCTTTCGAAATCAACGTCGCCCATCAGTTTATAGCCTTTTTCGGTGTTGTCTTCAACGCGCGTAATTCCGACGTCGATTACGATGGCTCCTTTTTTAATCATATCTCCTTTCAGAAAGTTCGGATCGCCCAAAGCCGTAATCACAATATCGGCGTTTCTTGTAAACTCTTCAATATGAGGGGTGTAGGAATGCGTCAAAGTTACGGTAGAATTCCCCGGAAAGTCTTTTCTTCCCATCAAAATACTCATGGGTCTTCCGACAATGCGGCTTCTGCCGATGATCACGCAGTGTTTTCCTTTCGTATCGATTTGATAGCGTTCCAAAAGCGTTAAAATTCCAAACGGCGTTGCAGGTAAAAAAGTGTCCATTTCCAGCGCCATTTTACCGAAATTTTCCGGGTGAAAACCATCTACGTCTTTTCGAGGATCGATGGCCATAATAATTTTCTCCTGGTCGATCTGTTTTGGTAAAGGCAGCTGCACGATGAAACCGTCGATGTCTTTTGATTTGTTTAGCTCGTCGATTTTTTCTAAAAGTTCCGCCTCCGAAACCGTGCTCGAAAATTTAACAAGAGAAGATTTGAAGCCGACTTCTTTGCAGTCTTTAATTTTGTTATTCACATAAGTCATGCTCGCGCCGTTGTTTCCCACAAGAATTGCGACCAAATGTGGCGGACGTCTTTTTCCTGCCACAATTTTATCAACATCAGCGCGGATCTCCTGTTTAATTTCTTTCGAAACCTTCAATCCATCGAGAATTTTTGCCATTTTACTTTTACTTTAGATTTATTTGGGATTTACTTTTTCTCTTTAAAATAATTCATCAAACCATTGGTTGAAGAATCGTGGGAAGCGATTGTTTCGTTGCTTTTAATCTCGGAAAGAATTTTGCCGGCCAGTACTTTTCCTAACTCCACGCCGAACTGATCGAAACTGAAAATATTCCAGATGACGCCCTGCACGAAAATTTTGTGTTCATACAGCGCAATCAGCTGACCTAAAGAAAACGGACTTAATTCATTAAATAACAACGAGTTTGTCGGCGTGTTGCCGTGAAAGACTTTGTAATTAACCAACCGCTCGATCTCTTCTTCCGATTTGCCAGATTTTTTCAGGTCTGCTCTGGCTTCTTCTTCTGTTTTTCCGAAAGCCAGCGCTTCGGTTTGCGCAAAAAAGTTTGCCATAAGTTTTTCCTGATGATCCGAAACTTTATTCAAAGATTTTGCGTAAGCGATGAAATCGGCGGGAATTAATTCTGTTCCCTGGTGAATTAACTGATAAAAAGCGTGCTGCCCGTTTGTTCCGGGTTCGCCCCAAATAATTGGGCCAGTTTCATATTCAACAAAATTACCGTTTCGATCCACGCATTTGCCGTTGCTTTCCATATCGCCCTGTTGTAAATACGCCGGGAAACGATCTAAATATTGAGAGTAGGGAAGAATGGCGTACGTTCCGGCATCAAAAAAATTGCGGTACCAAATGCCCGACAGCGCCATCAAAACCGGCACATTTTCTTTAAAATCGGCGGTACGGAAATGAATATCTGTTTCATTCGCGCCTTTCAGCAACTGCTCGAAATGATCATAACCTACGAAGAGAACGATGCTCAGGCCGATCGCACTCCAAAGCGAATATCTTCCGCCGACCCAATCCCAGAATTCAAAAATATTTTCTTCTGCAATCCCGAAATCTTTCACCGCGTCGGTATTGGTAGAAAGCGCGACGAAATGTTTCGCCACATCTTCCTGTTTACCAGCTTTTAAAAACCAGTCTTTTGCAGAGGCTGCATTGGTCATGGTTTCCTGCGTGGTAAAAGTTTTGGAAGCGATAATGAAAAGCGTAGTTTCAGGATTCAGATCTTTTAAAGTTTCTGCGATATGATTGCCGTCTACATTGGAAACAAAATGGACTTCCAGACGTGTTTTGAAATGTTTCAACGCGGAACACACCATCACGGGTCCCAAATCGGAGCCGCCAATGCCGATGTTCACCACATCTGTGATTTCTTTGCCCGAAAAACCTTTGTGTTCGCCGGAAATAATTTTTTCGGAGAAGTTTTTCATTTGGTTTAAAACTTTCCGGATCGCGGGTTTAATATTTTCGCCGTCCACCAAAATTTCCTGATCCGAAAAATCCCGTAAAGCCGTGTGCAAAACCGCTCGGCCCTCGGTTTCGTTGATGATGTCTCCGGTGAACATTTTTTCGATTGCAGTTTTTACCCCGCATTCTTCGGCTAAATTTTGCAAAAGATCAAACGTTCTTCCATCGATGAGATTTTTGGAATAATCGAAAAGATAGTTTTCGCGCTGAACCGAAAATTGCTTGAAACGCTCGGGATTATATTCAAAAAGGGTTCGAAGTTCAAAATCGTTTTGCGCAAAATGCTCGTTGAGTGCTTTCCAGGCATCGGTTTGGATAGGATTTATTTTCGGCAACATATTTTTTAATTTTTTAACCTTAAAAAGGGTATTGATCAAGGCGCAAATTTACGGAAAAATAAAACCTCCGAAAAAATTCCAGAGGTTGAATTTCAAGGACTTTCCTTTACTGGGGTGAAGTTGGGTTCTCGAACTTGCCCAGGGTTTTTCGTTTTCGGAGAATATAAAAAATGAATCCACCGATGATGATGAGCGGCCAGATTTTCAGCATGCCTAAAATGATACTTTGAATCAAATAAAATCCTTCCGACACGGCATTTTTTGCCTCGTAATTGAAATTGTTTTGATACTGATCGTCCCTGTTTTTCGTATTCGAAACCGGAATTTCTGCGAGGCGAAGTTGCGGTTCTTTCAGGTAAATGTCGATGTTGCTGTATTTAAGTTGATCTTGCATGTCGAAAGCGCTTATTTTTTGATAGTTGCCTTCCTGCTCGTTATCATCCGACATCTTTACCTTTCCTTTATCGAGGTGTAACTTCTCAATATTCCCAGCACTTTTTGAATTTCGTTTCGCTTCGAGTTCCGCCAGTTTGATGTTTGAAGTAACATCTTCCGCCAGAATCGACCGCAAAGTGAGAAACACTTTTTTATTGTTGATCAAAAGCAGGAGGTCGCCTAATTTTTCCGTAGGAACGCGGACCTGCATTGTGTTTTCGGTTTGAAATTTCCGAACTATTATGGCATTTTCATCAGAGATTGCAAGCGTTTCTTCCGACAAAATCTGTGAATTCAGGTCGCTCGACGTAACAAACCCGCCCAAATCTTTTAAAGATTTTTCAATGTAAACCGTAGCGTCGTACACATCTTTGACTTCCATGCTAACTTCGGCGGATTTTATGAACTGTTTGTCTTTCACAGCCATCGTTGCCACCGATGAAATGCTGTCGTTGGTTGCGGCGGGAGAATTTTCATCAGCAATACTTACACTGTTCGCGGTTTCTGCGGTGCCGGATTTTTCACAGGCGGCGAAGCAGGTAAACATGATCAAAACAATCGCGGTGTGGGAAAATGTTGTTTTCATAACGGAAATTTTTTGGATTAATTAAATCAAATGTCCGCGTGAAATTTTTGTAAAGTTTGTAAAAGGCTTTTATTGTTTTTGTAAAGATTTAATTCCTGCTAAATATTTGATTGGCAGTATTTTGTAAAACAGAAAAATCTTCTTCCGGAGAAAAAGATTCTATTTAATTTAAAGAAGTTTTATGCTAACTGAAGATCGCGCGAAGTTTATGTTTGTTATCAAACAGGATCCAAAGCAAGATTAAAAACAGAATTACGGCGATGGCGATTCCCTGTATTCCCGGCGAAACCGTAAAGTTTTGGGCTAAAATACCGATCATTACAGGAAATAATACCAGCGCGCCTATTGTTCTGGTTCTCGGAAAAAGAGCCAGAAGACCACCGGTTAATTCCATCGCGCCAACTAAAGGCAATAACCACGGTATTTGCATTATCGCGCTGAAGACTTTTTGCGTTTCTTCCGGCAACTCCGGCACTGGCATGTAATGTAGAAATTTGTCGAGACCTGCGTTGATGAACATCAAAGCAAACAACGTGAAGAGAAGTGTTTTAAGAATTTTCATGATTTAAGTTTTTGGTAAATCAAATTTAATATTATTCTTTTTCCTCTAAAATAATTTTTTTCGTGATTTTATATTTTCTGCGCGTTCGGTTCAGCCTGCTTTCTTCGCCAAGCAGTTTTCCCCAAGGCTCCAACCCTTCAATTCTCTCGAAAATAATTTTTAAAATGGCGAGGAAAGGAATACTCAGAAACATCCCCGAAATTCCCCACAATTCTTCGCCGATCAAAAGACCGATAAACGTGAAAAGGGCATTAATTTTAACCTTCGAACCCACGACCAAAGGGAGCGTAATATTGGCATCTACCGCATGAATGGCGATAAAGCCGAAAAGAACGAAAAGCGTGTGATTTCCGCCGGTTGCGAAGGAAATAAGACAAGCAATTGCAGCGGAAAACAAAATTCCAATGTAAGGAATAACGTTGAGCAAACCGGTTAAAATACCCAACAAAATGGCATATTTTACGCCCAAAACCGAGAGCAAAATGGTTGTGAGGACACTCACGATTAAAATTTGAATGAGTAGTCCGGAAATATATTCCTTTATAATTTTTTGAATTTCTAATATGGCCTCGTTTACTTTCGAAAAATGTTTTTGATGAAAGACGGAAGTAATGAAAGTATATAATATTCGGCGGTAATTTAAAAGAAAAATAAAAAACAAAGCACTGAAAATAAAAAATGCCATCGTCGACGAAAACATTGCTACGGTGAAACCTAAAATAATTCCCGTCGAGGAGAGCAGGTTTTCCAATCCCTGATCGATATAACTCATCTGCTTCTCGAAGTTTACGTGAAAAGTTTTCGAAACCCAAATCTGCAGGTCGTTAAATGATTTTGAAACCTGTGTTTTCAGCACGGGAAAATCGCTCGCAAAATCACTGAGTTGCGTGGTGAAAAAATAGATAAGTGCAGACAGGAAAACCATCATCACCAGTAGTGAAGAAAAGGTAGAAATGGTGCGGGAAAACTTAAATTTCCGTTCCAAATAATTAGCGAACGGAAGAAATAAAAGCGCCATCAGAAAAGCAAAAAAAAGGGGCGCCAGTACGCCTTTGCCCACTTTTGCCAAATAGCCTAAAGCCAAAATGCTCACAAGAATCAGCGCGAGACGCAGCACAAACGGAAGCTTCATTTCTTTCATCAAACAAAGTAACAATAAAAATGTTTTTTAAAAAGAAAAACGTTCCAACTAATTGAAACGTTTTCTAAACTTTATCTTTCGAGCGCCAGATCGATGACTTCGCTCATGCGGCTCACATAGTGGACCTTCAGCATTTTCAGATAATCTTTTTTAATTTCTTCCACATCTTTTCGGTTGGCTTCGCACAAAATAATTTCTTTTATTCCGGCGCGGGCGGCGGCGAGTAATTTTTCTTTGATGCCACCCACAGGGAGCACTTTTCCGCGCAATGTAATTTCACCCGTCATGGCGAGGTGCGATTTTACTTTTTTGTTTTTGAAACTGGAAACGATGGAGGTCAGCATGGCGATTCCGGCAGACGGGCCGTCTTTAGGCGTAGCGCCTTCCGGAACGTGGACGTGGATGTTGTTTTTCTGAATATCTTCCGAATTAATCCCGAGTTCCGTATGTTTTGCTTTGATGTATTCCAGCGCGATGGTCGCGGATTCTTTCATTACATTTCCGAGGTTTCCCGTCATCGTAAGCGTTCCTTTTCCTTCGCTCAAAATACTTTCGATGAACAGGATGTCGCCACCCACAGACGTCCACGCCAAACCGGTAACAACGCCGGGAACGCTCGTGATTTCGGATAAGTTTTTCATGCGTGGAATGCCTAAAATTTCGTCTATCTTTTCGACGGAAATTTTCGGGTTGTAAGTTTTCTCCATGGCAGTTTGCAAAGCAATCCATCTCGCAACGGAAGCGATCTGCTTTTCTAATCCACGAACGCCACTTTCCGACGTATGTGCATCGACGATATGTTTAAGCTCCGGATTTCCAAGTTTGAAAGATTTTGCGTCCAAACCATTTTCCTCCTGCTGTTTTTTAATTAAATGTCTTTTTGCGATCTCTACCTTTTCTTCCAGCGTATAGCCCGCGATTTCGATGACTTCCATGCGGTCTAGAAGCGGTCTCTGCACGGTTGAAAGCGAGTTTGCCGTCGCGATGAACATCACTTTCGACAGATCGTAGCCCATTTCGAGGAAGTTGTCGTAGAAAGAATTGTTCTGTTCCGGATCCAAAACTTCCAGTAAGGCGGAACTTGGATCGCCGTGAATTCCGGTGGCGATCTTGTCGATCTCGTCTAAAACGATCACAGGATTGGAGGTTCCGGCTTTTTTGATGGACTGCAGAATTCGGCCCGCCATCGCACCGATATAGGTTTTCCGGTGGCCGCGGATTTCGGATTCGTCATGCAGACCACCCAAAGAAAGTCGCACATATTTTCTTCCCAACGCATCCGCAACCGATTTTCCGAGCGACGTTTTACCGACTCCCGGCGGGCCTACCAAACACAGAATTGGGGATTTCATGTTGTTTTTCAGTTTCAGAACCGCCATGTGCTCCAAAATTCTTTTCTTGATATCTTCTAACCCAAAATGTGCTTTGTCCAAAACTTTTTCGGCTTTGCGGATGTCGAAAATATCTTTCGAATATTTCTCCCACGGCAAATCGGTGAAGAAATCGAGATAATTTCGCTGCACGTTATAATCCGGAGAATTCGGGTTTTGGCGCTGAAGACGGTTAATTTCTTTTTTAAAATGGTCGTCAACTTCTTCGTTCCACTTTATTTTTTTTGCTTTTTCTAAAAGTTCCTCCACATCAGATTCGGGACCGCCGCCCAATTCATCCTGAATGGTGCGCATCTGCTGATTCAGGAAGTATTCGCGCTGGCTTTTATCTAATTCCTTATTGGTTTTCAGATGAATTTGATTGCGCAATTCAAGTTTGCGAAAATCGTCGTGCATCAGTTCGTAACACTTTTGCGCCCGGATCATCAGGCTTTTTTCCTCCAAAAGTTTTTGTTTGTCGGAGTAGGGGAAATTCGCATTCGTACAGATAAAATTGAGCAAATCTTCCGGATCGTTCATATTCTTTATTGCAAAGTTGGCTGCGTTCGGAATATTCGGATCCAGTTCGATAATTTGCAAAGCCAAAGCTTTAATGTTTTCTAAAAGAGCGTTGTATTCCTCGGTTTTTTTCGAGTTCACCTCTCTAAGTTTCGTAATTTCGGCTTTAAAATAAGGTTTGGAAGCGGTGAAGTTTTTTATTTTAAACCTTTGAAATCCTCTGGTGATTGCCGTCACATTTCCTTCCGGAAGTTTAATAATCTTGATGATTTTCGCCAAAGTACCGATCTGATAGAGATCTTCTTCCGTCGGGTTTTCGATCGCCGAATTATTTTGGCTTACAATCCCGATAAACTCATTGTTTTTGTGTGCTTCCTCTAAAAGTTGAATGGACATTTCGCGGCCTGCCGTAATAGGAATGACCACTTTTGGGAACATGACCATATTGCGCACCGGCAAAATTGGATACGTTTCCTGATCGCTGTTTTTCGAGTCGTCTAAAATATCAGAAATATTAATTTCTTCGGTCACAACACTAAACCCATCTTCCATAATTTCGTCGAAAGCAATATCTTCAAATTCTGTCATAATACTTTTTGGAATGACAAATTGTCATTTAATTTAATTAGTTACTTAACAAATCCCAGGATTTGCTTTAAAAGTCCTTTCAATAAAAAGGTCTTTTTAATTTCGCAAGCACTATGCCACGGAAAAATTTAGACAAAATTGGCACTATACTTAAAAATTCTTTTTTAAACCTTCAAAATTTTTCTCAATCTCTTAAAAATGTGTATTTTCGCACACTGATAAAATTATACAAAAAATGGCAGTTTTAGGAGAGATTAGAAACAGACCCTGGCTTTTGATGGGAATTATCGCAATTGCGATGTTGGCGTTCGTCGTAAATCCCGATAGTTTAGAGAAATTATTTGGTGCAAAACCAGGTGTTTACGGAAAAGTGAACGGTGACGAAATTACAAAAGAAGATTTCGATGACCAGCTTTTTCTGCTTCAACAACAAGCCCAGCAGCAAGGTCAACCAGCCAAAGGACTGGAAGAACAGGCATGGCAAATGGTCGTACAGTCTAAATTAATTGAGCAGCAGTTCGATAAAATGGGACTTACTTTAACAGAAGACATGTTTTGGAATCAGATTCAGTTCGATCCTATGTTTGCGCAAAACAAAGAAAACTTTGATGCAAAGGGAAATTTCAAGGTTCAGGAAATTAAAAAGCAGATCGAAGAACTTCAAACCAGCGGAAATGTAGAAATGTACAACAACTGGCTGAAGACGAGAAAAGCGATGCAATACAGAATGATGGCGCGTCAGCTATTCGCAAACGTTTCTACAGGCATCACCGTGAGCAAAAAAGAAGCTGAAGAAATGATGAAGCAAAGAGATCAGGTTGCCGATATCGATTTTGTGAAGGTGGATTACGCAGCATACGCTCAAAAAAATCCCGTGAAAATTACCTCGCAGGATTTAACAGATTATATTAAGAAGCATCCGGTAATGTTTAAAAGAGATGCAAGCCGTAATGTCGGTTTGGTTTATTTCCCGGCAGCACCAAGTTCTGAAGATGACGCTACGGCGCAAAAAGAAATCAACAAGTTATTCGCTGAAGGAAGCGAAGTGAGTGGCGGAAAGGAAAATTTCCAAAACACGACAAACGACTCTATGTTTGTGGCTTTAAATTCCGATATGCCTTTTAATCCGCAATATTTCTCTGCAAGTCAATTGCCGGTAGCCATAAAAGATAAGGTAGCTGCTGCAAGTATTGGAACTACATTCGGTCCTTATAAAGAACAGAATTTTTATGTTGTTTCTAAAATTTTAGATAAAAAACCTTCAGATTCTACATTATCCCGTCATATTTTGGTTTCTTACAAAGGAAATCAGGCGGCAGGAACTGCGACAAGAACGAAAGAAGAAGCGAAAAAACTTGCAGATTCCATCAACACGGTGGTTAAGGCTGATCCTTCTAAGTTTGTGGAACTTTTAAAATATTCATCTGATCCGGGTTCTGCCGCACAGGGTGGAAGCGTGGGTTGGACTACTCCGGCAACACCATTTGTACCGGAATATCTAAGCTTCCTGGCAAATAACGGAAAAGGTGCAACAGCAGTTGTTGAAACGCAGTTCGGATATCACGTCATCAACATTGAAGATAAAAAATCCGGCGCCATGACTTATAAAGTAGCCAATCTGGTAAAAGCTGTGAAGCCTTCTGATAAAACAGAAAACGAAGTTTACACCAAAGCAACCAAGTTTATTCAGCAGGTTCAGGGGAAATCTTTCAACGATTTTTCTAATGTAGCCAAGAAAAACAATTATCAGTTTTCCAATCCAAAAGAAATTGGCCGTTTTCAGGGTCAGTTACCGGGGTTAGGTACGGATAAAGATGAAGAAATTATCGCTTGGGCTTTTGATAAAAAACGCGAAAAAGGAGATACCGATATTTTTACCGTTGATGGAACTGGTGACCGTATTGTTGCTTTCTTAAACGGTGTACAGGATACGGGGAGCGCCGATCCGGAAGCTGTTAGAGACCAAATTGAGCCCATCATCAAAAACAAAATGATCGCAAAACAGATCTCAGATAAAATTGCTGCCGCAAAAGCAACAAGTTTAGATCAGATCGTGAAATTATTCGGCGGTACCAAACAGTCTGCACAGGTGAATATGCTGAGTCCACAAGTTGGAGGTGCTATGGAGCCAAGAGTTGCCGGCGCTGCATTTGGAGTAGCGAAAGGAAAACTTTCAAATCCTGTTGAAGGAATGACGGGCGTTTACGTTTTGGTGAAAAAATCTGAAACCATCAACAAACAACCGGGAGACATCAAACAGGTTACACAGTCGATCGCCGGCCAAAATGCACAGCAGTTCGGACAGTTTTTACTGAAGAGTCTTCAGGATAATGCCAATATTAAAGATTACCGCATAGAAGTTTACAATAAAGCTGCACAACAGCAATAATTGAAAACACAGGTTTATATACACAGAAAGCGACTTCAAACGGTCGCTTTCTGTGTGTCCGGACTTTACATAATAAGTGGATGTTTATTTAAAATGTATTATATTTGTTCCTTAAAAATTACAGAAAAGTGAAGTTCACAAAGGAAATAAAGGCAGGATTAATCGCCCTTTTAGCGATAATAGGATTTGTAATATTATTCCAGTTTATGAAGGGCAAAAGCCTTTTCACTACCGATAATGTTTTTTACGCAAAATTTGATAATGTTGAAGGTCTTGAAGCCTCTAATCCCGTATCCATCAATGGATTAAAGGTTGGGCAGGTTGATAAGATTATTCCGCTTACCGAAGCGGACGGAAAGATTCATTTCGTCGTAACCGTAACGGTTGACGACAATTTCGAATTTTCAAAACGTTCTACTTTGGAGATTTTCGAGCCCGGATTGATGTCCGGCAAAGAGATGCGTATCAATTTGGCCTATGGTCAGCCGATGGCGAAAGACGGCGATACGCTGAAGGGCGCCTTCACTTTGTCGATGTTGAATAATATTTCTTCGCAAGTGGGTCCCGTAAAAGATCAACTTCAAATTGTGTTGAGAAGGGTAGATTCTTTAACGAACAATGCAAATGCAATTTTAAACGATCAAAACAAAGCCGAAATCCGAAATCTGTTGCTTAACCTAAACAGAACCGTGGCGTCTTTCGAGGGAACTTCGCGCCAAACAAATGCCTTATTGGCGAACAACGATCCGCGAATTCAAAAAATGTTAGATAATGCCAATCTTGCGACCATCAGCGCAAAAACAGCCATCGATAAGTACGGCCGCGTTGCCGATGAGGTCGACGTTGAGAAACTCAATAATACCATTGATAAGCTCAGCATCACTGCCGATAAATTAAACGGCGTGATCTCCGGCGTTCAAAATGGCGAAGGAAGTTTGGGTAAACTGACGAAAGACGAACAGCTTTACAATAATTTAAACACAGCTTCCGACAATCTCAATAAACTAATTGAAGATTTAAAAGCTAATCCAAAACGCTACCTCAACTTTTCCGTTTTTGGGAAGAATATAAAAGACTAAAACTTTTGCAATATGCAATATATTGACAATATTATCTTCTTTATTGCCCTTCTCGCAGGGTTTGGACTTTTTTTAAAAGCTTTAAAGAAATCTACCGGAACATACGCCTTGGGAAGGAAATCGACCGCACCGACAATCCTGCGCTTCGTTGGAAAACCATGGGGAAGGTCGCTCTGGGGCAGAGTAAAATGGTGAAACGTCCTGTTGCAGGGTTTTTGCACATTTTAGTTTACGTCGGTTTTATTATTATCAATTTTGAATTGCTCGAAATAGTGGTTGATGGTATTTTCGGTACGCACCGCTTTTTGGCGGCCATTTTTGGAGAAAGTTTTTACAGCTTTTTCACTGCAACTTTAGAGGTTTTAGCAGTTTTGGTCGTTATCGCAGTAGTTCTTTTCTTTATCCGTCGTAATTTTTACGGCATCAGGAGATTTCAGATGAAAGAACTTTTCGGCTGGCCGAAAAACGATGCCAACTGGATTTTGGTCATTGAATTTGCTTTGATGATGGCTTTCTTCACCATGAACGCGTCCGATTGGGTTTTGCAGCAAAAGGGAGTTTTTGCGGCGCATGGCAGTTTTCCCATCTCTGTAAATTTAATGGGACCGATTTTTCAGAATTTTAGCGTGGGAACTTTAGAATTTATTGAGAGAGGCGCCTGGTGGTTTCATATTTTAGGGATTTTGTTCTTCATGAATTATCTTTATTATTCCAAACACTTACACATTATTTTGGCTTTTCCGAACACTTGGTTTGCCAACTTAAAACCGAAAGGACAGTTCAACAATTTAGATTCCGTTACCGCAGAAATCAAATTAATGATGGATCCGAATGCTGATCCGTACGCCGCTGCGCCGGAAGCAGATCCGAACGCAGTTCCCGATAAATTTGGCGCGAGCGATATTTTCGATCTGAATCAGGTTCAATTGCTTAACGCCTATTCCTGCACGGAATGTGGCCGCTGTACCGCGGTTTGTCCTGCAAATATCACGGGCAAAAAACTGTCCCCACGGAAAATCATGATGGATATTCCGAGACCGAATTGAAGAAGTAGGTAAAAACATCAATAAAAACGGAAAGTTTGTAGACGACGGTAAAAAATTACTCGACGATCATATATTAAGAGAAGAACTTTGGGCCTGTACCACTTGTAACGCGTGTGTTGAAGCTTGTCCGGTCCTCATCGATCCGCTTTCTATTATTGTTGATATGCGTCGTTTTTTGGTTATGGAACAATCTTCCGCACCCAGCGAACTGAACGTGATGATGGCCAATGTGGAAAACAATGCGGCGCCGTGGGCTTATAATCAGGCCGACCGTCTCAATTGGGCGAACGAATAAATATATAAACCTTTCTACATACGCTCATTCAAACTGAATTTTTTATCAAACAATGGCAGAAATTATTTCATACGAACCAAAGTACGCACAGGATTTTAAAAACCTCAATACCGCCTGGTTAGAAAAGTATTTCGTTGTTGAACCTTATGATGCAGAAGTGCTCTCGAATCCGGAAAAGTATATTTTAGAGAAAGGTGGTGAGATCTTTTTCCTGCTTGAAGACGGCAGAGCCATCGGAACTTTCGCTTTAATGTACAATGACCTCGGAGAATTGGAATTTACTAAAATGGCTGTAATAGAAGACTCCAAAGGCAAGGGCTACGGTAACCTGCTGATGCAGCACTGCATTGATGAAGCCAGAAAGATGGGGGCCGACGACTTAATTTTGTATTCCAGTACGTCGTTGAAGGCTGCCATTAATCTCTATAACAAATTCGGCTTCAAAGAAATTCCCGTTGGAAAATCGGAGTACGCACGATGTGATATTAAAATGGTAAAACATTTAAAATAAAATTTAAAATTGATAATCTAACATGGATTTCACCATAAAAACAATGGCAGAATATGCTGCTGAAGGAAAAGCACCCGAAGTTTTATTTTTCGTGGGTTGCGCCGGAAGTTTCGACGACCGTGCAAAAAAGATCACGAAAGCGTTCTGCAAAATCTTAAATAAAGTCGGGATAGAATTTGCGGTGCTTGGCAAAGAGGAATCCTGCAACGGAGATCCTGCAAAACGCGCCGGAAACGAATTTGTTTTCCAGATGATGGCCTTAACCAACATCGAAATCCTAAACGGGTACGGCGTTAAGAAAATTGTAACCACCTGTCCGCATTGCTTTAATATTCTTAAAAATGAATATCCCGGATTAGGCGGAAATTACGAGGTTATGCACCATACGCAGTTCCTTCGCAAACTAATGGAGGAAGGACGTCTGAAAATTGAAGGCGGAACATTTAAAGGAAAAAAAATCACCTTTCACGATCCGTGTTATTTAGGGAGAGGGAATGGCGAGTATGAAGCGCCCCGCCAGCTTTTAGAAAAATTGGATGCCGAACTCGTCGAAATGAAACGCTGCAAATCCAACGGATTATGCTGTGGTGCCGGCGGTGCGCAAATGTTTAAAGAACCGGAACCCGGCAATAAAGACATCAACGTCGAAAGAACAGAAGAAGCTTTAAGCGAAAAGCCCAACATCATCGCCACGGGTTGTCCTTTCTGCAATACGATGATAACCGATGGCGTAAAACATTTTAACAATACGGAAGTAGCGGTGAAAGATATTGCCGAACTTTTAGCAGAAGCCGACGATTTATAATGAGAAAAAACATGCTTTACTTTCTTATCGTTGCCGGAGCCTTACTGTTTATTTTGAACATCTGGTCTTCCGATTTCGATACGCAGAAAATAAATTTCTGGAGTGCCGGCGCAAGCATCCTCATGGTGGTCTTAGGATTTCTCGAACTTAAAAAAGTGAAAAAAAATGAAAATTGAAGAATCAACAATAGTAGAGACCAATGATTATCGGGTAATTATTTATCCGGCTTCACGACCCTTCACGCCAAAAGAAAGCAAAGTTATTACAGAAAAGTTATACGATTTTTTGGCTACTTGGGCTGCACACGGAAAACCACTTTCGTCCTCTTTTAAGATTGAAAGAAATCAGTTTATCGTCGTTTGCGTTGATGAGGAGAAAGAAGCTGCATCCGGATGTTCTATCGATGCCCTGGGCGGTGTAATGCGCGAAATTGATCAGGACTATCAACTCAGTTTATTCGACCGCATGAAAGCCAGTTTTGTGGAGAATGGCGAAACCAAAACGTTGAAATTACAGGATTTTAGAAAAGGTTTAAAAGAGGGCACCATCAGCCAGGATATACAGGTCTTCGATTTTTCCAAGAACCAGTACGTTGCTTTTCTCAGCGATTTTTTACTTCCTTTGAAGAGAAGCTGGGCCGGAATTTATGTCGATTGATACACGCGAAATTATACTTTAAAAGTCCGGAACTGTCCGGACTTTTTTTGGCTGAAATAATTGCCTATTTTTGTTTCACATAAAAAGCATGCGGTACAAAATTCTCTTTATTTCCTCCTGGTTTCCCAGTAAAATAGAACCCACGAACGGTAATTTTGTGCAGCGCCACGCCGAAGCAGTTGCTTTGTTGCATGAGGTGGAAGTCCTTCACGCCATCGGCGATCCGCACCAAAAAAAATCTATTTTTTCGACCGCCGGACGATTAACGGCATAAAAACATTGGTCGTTTATTACAAAAAAACTCGCAGTCCGCTGCTCAATTTTATCCGCAGAATGAATTCCTACAAAAAAGGCTTTTCATACATGCAGAAGCCAGATTTGGTTCATGCCAATATCATGCAGAAACCCATGATTTTTGCGGTTTATCTGAAGATGAAATTTCACATTCCGTTTATCGTCAGCGAGCACTGGTCGGGATTTTTAAATATCAATAAAAATAAACTTCCCAAATTCCACCTTTTTGTAGCGAAATTTATTGCGAAACATGCTGCGTTCGTTTTGCCCGTAAGTCATTATCTTTTAAATGATTTAAAGCGATTAGGACTTAACAGCAGGTTTCAGGTCATTGAGAATGTGGTGGATACCAATTTATTTCAGGCTAAATCGGAAAGACCTGAAAAGTTTGTGTTTTTGCATATTTCCAATCTTGTCCCGCTTAAAAATCCGCAGAAAATTATAATGGCTGCCTTGCGTCTCCGCAAAGAATTTCCGGATTTCGAGCTGCATATTGGTGGTGATGGTGACGTTGAAAGTTTAGAAAAGCTCATTCATCGGAGGAACGCCGAAAACTTCATCAAAACTTTTTCGACGCTTCCACTGCCTAAAGTTGCGCAGAAAATGCGAAACAGCAATTGTTTTATTCTGTTCAGCGATTACGAAAATTTTCCCTGCGTTTTATTGGAATCTCTTGCGAGCGGAACCCCCGCGATTGCCACGAAGGTGGGTGGAATTCCGGAAATAATCGGTTTTAACAACGGGATATTAATTTCCAATTCCGATGAAGAATTATTTGCAGCGATGAAGAAGGTTCTTCAAAATAAAATTTCTTTTGAAGCGCCGGAGCAATTACATCAATTTGTTGAAGACCGTTACTCTATGCAGATTATCGCCAAAAAATTTGATCAGATTTATAGGCAGATTTTAAGTCGATAGCCTCTGTTTTCCCTGAATTATACGTAATTTAAACTTTTAAAATATACCAGTCGAGCCATACTATGAAAAAGGGGTTTTCCATCATCGTTTCCGCGCAGCACACCAAAATACAATCGTTCCTCTCGAATGAATACGATGATTTCTATTTGCAGTCGGACCGGTTCGATTTTCTGTTCGAAGGCGTTTTACTCAATAAATCAAAATTATTAAAAGAATATGCTTTAAAAGATTTTGAAACGTTGTTTCGTGAACTTTATACTTTAAAAAAAGAAGGCCTCATCAGGCTTTTCGAAGGCGAATTCCGCGGGTTTATCTGGGATAAAATTCAAAATAAATTATTTGTTTTTACCAATATTACGTCGACGCAAAGAGTGTTTTACGGCAAATTTGAGGATCAGATTTTTATCGACACGAGTTTAATTCGGTTGAATAATATTGTAAAGGAAAGGAAAATTAAAACGCAGCCGGATCTTGAGTCGCTGTACCAGCTTTTATGTTTTACCAATCTGCCGGAAGATAAAACACCTATCCAAAAAATTCGCAAACTTCTCGACGGGCATTATTTGGAAATTAAACCTGCATCAATGGAACTGGCGGAAAAAACCTATTTCACCCTTTCTGACACCGAATTTTTTAAAGGCGGTAAACATGCGGCGATTGACCGTGTTCATGAGATTTTTTCGGATTCTGTTTTAATGGAGTACAAAAAAGATACGGAACTGGGCACGGATCATCTCGCCCTTCTAAGTGGCGGTCTCGACAGTCGTGTTGCCCTGATGTATGCGCTTAAAAACGATATCAGACCGGGCAATGCCCTGTGTTTTTCGCAGTCCGACTATTACGATCATACCATTTCCGCAAAAATCGCGGAAGATCATCAGCTTCATTATGAGTTTATTCCTCTGGATGGTGGAAAATTTTTGAAGCAAATCGATGAACTCACGGAAATTTCGGAGGGAATGGTTTTGTACACGGGCGGAATTCATGTTCAGCACGCCGTTGCAAATATGAGGTATGAAAATTTCGCTCTTTTTCACAGCGGACAGATTGGCGACGGTGTTTTGGGCGGTTTTAATACAGAACCGCGCCGAAAAAAACCGAATTATTTTAAAATTGTAGAAAGTCCTGCCTTTTTACCAAAAGTTCAAAATTCTTTAAATGAAATTTTGCAGAAATATGAGACCGAAGAACTTTTTCTACTCCGAAATGTGGCGTACAACCGAACGGTTTTAGGCGCGCACGTATTGCAGCAAAAGCGCTATCAAACGTCGCCTTTTATGACGAAGGATTTTTTGCAACTGGCCATTTCCCTGCCCGAAGAATGGAAATTCAACCACCGCTTTTATATTGAATGGATTAATAAGCACTGTAAAGAAGCGACCAATTACCGCTGGGAAAGAACTTTGATGAAACCCAACGCGCCGTGGAAAACCAATTTTGGCGATCAGGTTCTGAAACGCAGCTTTAAAATTTTAAATGAACGAGTTCTGAAAACGCCACAGAAATCCAGCATGTATCCATATCAGTTTTATTTTGACCGGGATGTCGAAATTCAAAACTGCTATCAAAAATATTTCGGGGAAAATATTTATCGTCTTGAAAACTATCCGGAGCTTTCAAAGGATGTTTCTGCGCTTTTTCAAACGGATAGTTTCTCCTTGAAATCGAAAGCAATCAACATTTTATCAATCTTTAAACTTTATTTTTAAAGGTGAAAAGTCTGCAGGAATTTTTACAGAATTTTTTTAATAACAAAGGTCAACACATTTTCCTTTCTCTGTTAAGTGCAAAAATTTGTGCTTTTCTCGGATCCTTGTTCATCATCCGAATATTACCCGAAAGTGAATTTGGGATGATTAGTATTGTTGCGTCCGTTTTCGCTATTGCAGCACCATTCAGCGGCTTTGGCAGTCAGCAAAGTTTGTTGCGTTTTGGCGCCATCACCGCTGATGTGGCAGAAAAAAATCGCTTTCGAAACACCTCTTACTGCAGGGTTTTTTTTATCAGGTCTTGCTGAGCCTCATCTTTTTAGGGGTGAGTTTTTTTTATGTTTCGAAGTATGAAGACATTTTTTATATTTTTCTTTTCTTCACGATTCGGCTGGTCGGTTTCTATTTTTTGAATCATATTCAGTCCGAATACCGAATATTTGGTAACAACAGCGGTTTTGCGAAAATAACAAACGTCGTGAACATTTCCGGGGTATTGCTTCTGTTGATGCTGTCGTACTTTTTTGGCCTCAAAGGCTATTTAATCGCGATCGCTTTTACGCCTTTTCTCGCTTTGTTTTGGTTCAAAAAAGAACATTACAGTTCGGTTGGTGAGCATTTTAGATTTAGCAAAAAAGAAATCTGGAGTTACGGCCTGCACGCCTCGGGCACCGCTTTACTTTCGGACACGCTTTTTTCCGCCGACGTTTTACTCCTGAGTTTTTTGATGAATGAAAGTGCGGTAGCGAATTACAAAGTCGCCATTTTAATTCCCGCGAATATCACCTTTCTGGCCCTGACCTTCATGCAGAGCGATTTTCCGCTGCTGGCTAAAAATTATAAAAACAAAATATTTTTAAAAAACTACATCGCCAATTATTACAAAGTTTTTATTCCTGTGGTTTTATTGATATTTGCAGTGGGTCTGCTCCTAAAAAAGGAGATTCTTCATGTTTTTTTTAGTGAAAAATATGCCGGCAATTCTTTGCCCTTCCTTATTTTACTGGGTGGTTTCTGCCTTAATATGCTTTTTCGGAATTTGTATGGAAACCTGCTCTCGGCCGTGGGCAAAATGAAATTGAATACCTTGGTTTCTTTTCTAACCCTTTTACTGCTGCCGGGTTTTGCCTTTTCCCTCGTTCCCAAATTTGGAATCAAAGGCATGGCTCTGAGTTTAAGTTTAAGCATGTTTCTCGGTGGAGCGCTCTTGATGTATGCTTTTTACCGCTATGTTAAAGATTTAAAATAAATTATCTTTGTCTTCATGAAAAATGTATTTTTTGTAATGACGCTTGCTTTTTTTGCGTTTCTTTCCTGCAGAAATGATGAAATAAATGTGCAGCAAATTGATCAGGTCCTCAATCTGTACATCGATTCTGCCGGGCAGGATATGCTGAATAATAAAATTCCGGGATCTTACACCACCATTTCGTGGAATGATATTAATGGTTTAACGGATAATGCGCCGGTAAGTTTCAGTACGAAAAAAGATGCGGACACGGTTACTTATTTGGAATATCTCGCAGGTGCGAAACGAATCGCAATCGATTCTGCAGGCGATTCGAAAACGTACGAATCCAGAATTGCCCTGGCGCTGACAAAGAAGGTAAACGACTCTACCAATGCGATTTCCAATGATACAATGGTAATTCAGTACAGTTCGACGCCGGACGTGTTTGAGGTTTCTAAAATTTGGTATAATAATATTTTATATTTTACCAAAGTTCAGGGCCAGCCCAATATCGTGAAAATCACGAAATAATCGTTAAATTTGCATTTATAATCACTGTTTAAAGGTTCTGCATGCGGAATTTTTGAACTAAAATAGTCCACTCTATATGTTACAGGTTCAATTTTTACGCGAAAATACAGAGCGCGTTTTAGAAGGTTTAGGAAAAAGAGGTTTCAAACAGATAGATTTGGTTGATAAAGCCATTTCCTCTGATGATGACCGGAAAAAATATCAGTTTGAACTTGATTCGAATTTGGCGGAAATGAACAAAATATCCAAAGAAATTGGAGTTTTGATGAAAGAAGGTAAAAGAGAGGAAGCCGAAGCCGCAAAATCCAAAACCGCCGACTACAAAGAAAAATCCCAGGAGCTTCAGCAAAAACTGAAAGAATCTGAAGCGCAGCTTTTGGAAATCCTTTATCTCCTGCCGAATATTCCGTACGAAAAGGTGAAAGCCGGGACTACCGCCGAGGAAAACGAAATTATTTACCAGTCTCATGATGTGGCAGGTTTGGGCGAAGGTGCAATTCCACATTGGGAACTGGCAAAAAAATATAATCTGATCGATTTTGAACTCGGCGTTAAAATAGCAGGCGCGGGCTTTCCCGTGTATTTCGGTAAGGGTGCGAGATTGCAGCGAGCTTTAGTTCAGTATTTTCTGGATAAAAATGTCGACGCCGGCTATCTGGAAGTTAATCCGCCGCATGTAGTGAATGAAGCTTCCGGCTACGGAACCGGTCAGTTGCCCGATAAAGAGGGACAAATGTATTACATTAATGAAGATAAATTATTTCTGATTCCAACCGCCGAAGTTCCCGTAACAAATTTGTACCGTGATGTTTTGTTGGACGAGAAAGATCTGCCCCTTAAAAACACCGCTTTTTCACAGTGCTATCGCCGCGAGGCCGGAAGCTACGGCGCTCATGTTCGTGGTTTAAACAGATTGCATCAATTTGAAAAGGTAGAAATCGTGCGTCTCGAAAAACCCGAAAACTCCTACGCCGCTTTGGAAGGCATGGTGGAACATGTAAAATCGATTTTGGTTGATCTCGGACTTCCGTTCCGGGTCTTGCGTCTATGTGGTGGCGATACAGGATTTGCGGCCGCGATGACGTATGATTTCGAGGTCTGGAGTGCCGCGCAGGAAAAGTGGCTGGAAGTTTCTTCCGTTTCGAATTTCGAAACCTTTCAGGCAACCCGTTTGAAATGCAGGTTTAAAAGTGAAGGCAAAACCCAACTGGTTCATACCTTAAATGGTTCTGCGATGGCTTTACCGCGGATTATGGCCGCACTTTTGGAAAATAATCAAACCGCGGAGGGAATTAAAATTCCGGCGAAAATCGCAGAATATGCAAAGTTTGATTTAATCAGTTAGATAATTCTTTAGAAAATAAAAGACCACCGATTTCGGTGGTTTTTGCTTTATTCGGTGATGACCGTTATCTGCCGGTCTTTGTTGGTTAACGTTGCTCCCTTATCCAAAAGATCGTTGCTCCGAACAGTAATCTGAATGGTTTTGTTATCGATCTGTTTCACGAAATCATGTTTCCCCACGATGCTTTTGATGGGTTTTTGAAACTTCATCGTGCTCGTGAAATTCATATTAAACATTTTCATCATCCCGAGCATTCCCTGCGCCATTTCGCGGCCATATACTTCCAGAGAATCACTTTTGGTGACCGGTTTCGTATTTTTCTTGTCCTGTGTGTTTTTTGCGATTTCGCTTAAATATTCGACATTATTAAATTTATCGGTATCGATGGTTAAAACAGTGCCGTTCCAGGTGGCAGCGTTTTGAAGCGGAAGGTTTTTGAGCTGTTTGCTTTGAGAAAAGAGGCTCGTGATTTCATCCGGCAATAGTTTGTCATATTTTAAAGAAAGTCCATAAACTTCGCCTTTATCCTTGTTTAGTTTCAGGAATAATTTTTTCAATACCTGAACGGAATCTTTGTTCAGGGTTATCTTACCATCTTTTTGAAGGTCGTACAAACTTTTCCAATCTGTGGAAAGATTTCTGAACTCTTTCGACTGGCTCAGAAATTCTGTTTTGTTACCCATCATATTCATCATTCCGAGCATGCTTTTATCGAGTAAAATGTTCGATTCCATGCTGGTTGCAGCATCTTTAAAATAAGTGGTTTCCGTGTTCACGGCACAGGACTGCAATCCGAAAATGGCGAGAAGCAGCCAAAGGCTGAATTTTTTGATCATCTGTTTATTTTTAACCTTGTTTTGATGCAGTTAAAAGACCAAAGTTAAAGTTGAAAAATTTGATGATTTAAAATGAGGTAGTTAATGGCAGGTTGCATGATTGCCGTTCTGATGTTCTTTGGAATCGTTATGATGAACCTGTAAAGCTTCTTTTTTCGGGGAGATGTAAGGAATACCGATCTCCAAGCCGCGAAGAATAAAAAGGCCTCCTAAAATGATCATCATAACAGGCACGAATTTTAAAATTTTAATGCGGAAAGCGGTGGTCATTAAGTTTCCTAAAAGCACCACGGCAAACATGAAGGGCAGTGTTCCCAAACCAAATAACGACATGAAAACGGCGCTTTGCCAAATGCCGCCCGACGCTAAACTTGCGGTTAAAGCCATGTAAACCATTCCGCAGGGCAAAAATCCGTTTAAAATTCCGGTACTGAAGCGGGACCGGTAATCGGCTTTTTGTAAGAGCCGGCCCAAATTCATTTTAACCTTCAGTAAAAATTGAGATAAGAACGGAATTTTAGACGCGAAATCTTTGCCACCAAAGGAAAAAACCGCCATTAATATTAAAAGAATCCCGACACCAACCGTTAAATACTGTTGAAAACCAGCCATTTCGAAACCTTTGCCCACGATGCCCAAAACCGCACCTAAAAAAGAGTAGGTTGCAATCCGACCGAATTGGTAGGTTAAATTCTGAAGATAATAGTTGGTTGCCTGCTTTTTGGTTAAACCCAAAGAGAGCGCAATGGGGCCGCACATCCCGATGCAGTGAAATCCGGATGCAAATCCTAAAGCCAGGGCTGAAAAAATGAGTGTTATTTCCATTGCACGTCGTAATCGAGCTGATACGGTTTTTTATTGGCTTTCCATTTTAATTTTAAAGTGTAAGAACCAGCGGCAAGTACCTTGGCCGGGATTTCAAAAGAACTTTTACCGTCCAGACCCATGGATTTTTTAACGTCGAGGTTCGCATCATTGGTTCGGAACATATCGAAATCGATCTTCGACTGATCCGGATGAATGCTCTTCGGGAAGGTAATGGTAATTCCCTGCGCGCGTTGTGCAAAAGCGGGTTTTTCCGGAAGTAAATCTGCATTCTTTTTTGCATCGATCACGTCCTGATATTGCAGTTCTTCACTGTAATAATGATCTGTAACGAGTTCAGCACCTTGCTGCCCATTCGGGAAAATTAAAATCATGAATAAGATGAAGGCGATGAAAGAACCGAGTGCCAGAGCAATCCCGTGTCCCCATGTAAATTTTTTGAACATTTTCTTTTAAAATTGAAGTTTGAAAGGTCCTTCGAAATACGTTTTGAAAGTATCTAAAAGTTCTCCCTTATCGTCATAAATACCGATGCTGATATTCTGCTTGGAGAGTTTGATTTCACTCTCCGGGAAACTGATATTGACCGTTCCTTTCGTGATTTCGCCTTTCTTAATTTTTATTTTATTGGATTCACTTAAAGTTACTTCGGCGTGTTGCGGCTCCAGTACTTTAATCGTAATAATAGCATCTTTATTTCTTTTATTTAAAAAAGTATAGCTGTAGGTATTTGTAATTTTCGCATCCCGTACGAAGAAGGAAGATCCTGCAGGTTTGATAAACTTTGCCTCCACATCGCCTCTGTTATACAAAAGAAATCCTAAAAAGCCCACCATCAACAAAAGAACTACGGTATACGCTTTGGTTCGGTTGGTGTAGGTAAATGGCAATTCTTTTTCTATTTCGTCCTCTGTTGCATACCGAATGAGACCGGGTGGAAGCCCGGTTTTCACCATTACTTCATCACACGCGTCGATACAGGCCGTACAGTTTACGCATTCCAGCTGCTGTCCGTCGCGGATATCAATTCCTGTAGGGCAAACGACAACGCACTGGTTACAGTCGATACAGTCGCCTTTTCCGTTGGCTTTTCGGTCTTCGCCTTTTCGCCATTTTGAACGGTTTTCTCCACGTTTAAAATCATAATAAACATTAATGGTTTGCTTGTCTATTAAAACACCCTGCAATCTGCCGTAGGGGCAAACCAAAGTACAAACCTGCTCTCTAAACCAAGCAAAAGTGAAATAGAATGCCGCCGTGAAAATAATCATGACGAGAAAACTGGAAAAGTTGGTGAAGGGACCTTCTTTAATCATGTCAAACACCTCGTTGTAACCCACAATGTACATAAACATCCAGTGGGTGATGATGAGGGAGATAATCATAAAAACCGACCACTTCAAAGTCCGTTTCCAAATCTTTTCTGTGTTCCATTCCTGCCGGTCCAGTTTCATTTGCTTGTTTCGGTCGCCTTCAATTAAATAATCGATCTTGCGGAAAACCATCTCCAGAAAAATGGTCTGCGGGCAAATCCATCCACAAAAAATACGGCCGAAAACTACGGTGAAGAGAATAATAAATACGATGGAAGTGATGGCCCCGAGTGCCAAAATAAAGAAATCCTGCGGATAAAACGGTTGTCCGAAAATATAGAAATGTCTTTCTACGACGTTGATGAGAAGAAATGGGTTTCCATTAAGCTTCAGGAAAGGCATTGTGAAAAATAAAGCCAGGAGAAAATAAGCGACTAAAGTCCGGTAGTTGGTGTAGCGGCCTTTAGGTTTTCGTGGGAAGACCCATCTTCGTTTCCCCGTATCGTCCATGGTTCCCACAGAATCTCTGAAAGTTTCCGGCTCTACCACTTGTCCCTGTCCGCCTCTGTAATTGTGATCTTGCGACATTTTTTATCTTGCTATATATTAAAAAAAAACATAATTCACTATCTTCTTTTCGTAAAGATAATGAATTATGTTTTCAGAGTATATTGTTTTTTTTATTGAGTTACTTTTCCCATTTGGCTGGTGTTCCTTGTGGAGCAGCGCCGCCTTGAGCTGGAGTAATGGGTTGTTTTTCCTGATTGATGTGATAAACATAGGCTGCAACGTTTTGAATATCAAAACCTGTAAGAACCCCGTTTTTTTCCCCAGGCCTGCATGGCAGGATTATTTGGTGAACCTTCTTCAACCATATGGAAGACATTTTTGAACAATGTTTTTTCCGGCTGATTTATCCACTCGTTATCGGTAAGGTTCGGACCAATACCTCCTTTTCCGCCTTCACTGTGGCAGGATACGCAGTTGGTTTTAAATACTTCCTCACCAGCGGCAATATTATCCGGAGAATAGACTGCGTTCTCAATCGTGGGTGGCGGAGTTTCTTCCATCCATTTTGCGATACTGGCTGTTTGCGCTTTGTACTCTGCATCATATTCGACTCCCTGATGGGCAAAATCTGTCAGGAAATAAGAAGCCATATAAATGGCGCAGTAAGCAACACCAAAATAGAACAGACCCAGCCACCATTTCGGCAACTGATTGTCCAGCTCCATAATTCCATCGAACCCGTGATCGATAAGGATGTCTTTTTCGGTACTTTCTGTTTGCTTTTTGAAAGCAGATTCATAAAGTCCTTTAAAATAAGGCGTGCTTTTGGACTGCAGATAAGCTGCTTTTTCCTCATCGGTTAAACTTTTGAATTTTTCATTCTCGATTAAATCGCCGATGGTACTGTGGATGAGCACCAAAATCCCACTGATCACCAGTGTTCCCCAGAAATAAGGCGAACCGATAAAAGCAGTACTTTGAACAAACATATAATACAGAATGAAAAGAATCACAAGTATTATGGCAATCGTTACGTAAACGGGAGTTCTTTGTTTCATTTTAAATAGTTTTTATATAAAATTACAGGTTTCGGTCGTCGATATCATCTTCCAACGGCGCATTTGCCTCTTCTTCATAATGTTTTTTCGAGCGGGAGAAAACCCATATTACGATTCCTAAAAAAAAGATAAGAAAAAAGATCATCGATAATGTTTGCAGTAAACCAACATTCTCGCCATTCGCTAAAATATCTTTAACATTTTGAGGTATCATAACTTTATTATTTTAATTTAGTTAGTACTTGCCGTTTGAATTTCCGTTGTTTTAATATCCGTTCCAAGTCTTTGCAAGTATGCAATCAGGGCGATGATTTCTTTTTTCTCAAGTGGCGTAAAATTAGCACCTTCCTGAGCTTTTCTTTCCGTGTAAGCCTGTTTCACATCGGCCGCTTCAGCATAAATCTGTTTTACGATAAAACTGGCCTGATTGTCGGCCCACGTATCAGCAGAATCAATTTGAGCCTGTGTATACGGAACATCAAACGTATTTTTCATCAGTTTGATCTTGTCGACCATTTGGCTTCGGTCCAGATCCCGTGCAATTAACCATGGATATCTTGGCATAATGGAACCCGCAGAAGTTACTCTTGGATTCAGCATGTGTTTGTAATGCCATGAACTTGGGTTTTTACCGCCTTCCCGGTGCAAATCGGGTCCGGTTCTTTTAGATCCCCAAAGGAATGGACGGTCATAGATGAATTCGCCCGCTTTTGAATACTGCCCGTTTTTCCCGTTAAATCTTACAATTTCATCCCGGAATGGTCGGATCATCTGGCTATGACAGGCATTACAACCTTCACGAATGTATAAATCCCTTCCTTCCAGCTCCAGTGGCGAATAAGGTTTCACCGCGGCGATGGTTGGTACATTCTCTTTAATGGTAAGCGTAGGAACGATTTCTACAAATCCACCAATTGCTACTGCCACAAAGGATAATACGGTTAGTAAAATCGGAGTTCTTTCCAGCCAAAGGTGGAAACCTTCTCCTTCTTTTCTTTTTTTCGTGGTTACTGCCAAAGGTGGGGCTTCTGCAGGAACATTTTTTTGGAAGGATCCGTTTCTTACCGTTGCTACAACGTTCACACACATTAGGATTGCTCCGGAAATGTATAATAAACCTCCAACAAATCTCATTTGGTAGTAAGGAATAATCGCAGTAACCGTATCCAACCAGTTTTTGTAAAGTAAGGTTCCGTCTGGATTAAACTGTTTCCACATCAATCCTTGTGTAAAGCCGGCGATGTAGAGGGGAACTGCATAGAAAATAATTCCTAAAGTACCCAGCCAGAAATGCCAGTTGGCTAATTTCACAGACCAAAGTTTGGTTCTCCACATGATTGGAAGAAGGTAATAAATCATCCCGAAGGTCATAAAACCATTCCATCCTAAAGCGCCAATATGAACGTGACCAATCACCCAGTCGGTGTAGTGACCAATTTTATTTAAAGTTTTTGTTGCCAATAAAGGTCCTTCGAACGTCGCCATTCCATAACAGGTAACTGCTACAACAAAGAATTTCAATACCGGATTTTCCCGCACTTTATCCCACGCTCCTCTCAAGGTCAGAAGTCCGTTTAGCATTCCACCCCAAGATGGTGCGATGAGCATAATGGAGAAGCCGGTAGCTAAAGCCTGTGCCCAGCCTGGAATCGCGGTATATTGTAAATGGTGAGGTCCTGCCCAAATGTAGACGAATATTAAGGACCAAAAGTGAATAATCGACAATTTATAAGAAAATACCGGTCGGTCTGCAGCTTTTGGTAAGAAGTAGTACATCAAACCTAAAACTGGTGTCGTTAATACAAACGCTACGGCATTGTGACCGTACCACCATTGCACCAATGCATCTTTTACCCCTGCGTACGCGGAGTAAGATTTCCATCCTGTGAAACTCAAAGGAACTTCCAGGTTGTTGAAAATGTGAAGCATAGCGATAGCAACCCAGGTTCCAAGGTAGAACCAAATGGCGACATAAAGGTGTCGGACTCTCCGGATGAAGATTGTTCCGATCATATTAATTCCGAAAATAACCCAGACAACAGTGATTAAGATATCAATTGGCCATTCGTGTTCTGCATATTCTTTTGAGGTGTTGATCCCCATTAAAAAAGTAATAACAACCGCAACAATCATCAGTTGCCATCCCCAGAAGTGAATCCACGAAAGCGTATCGCTGTACATCCTTGTTTTCAGGAGTCTTTGCAAGGAGTAGTACGCTCCGGCAAAAAATCCGTTACAAACGAATGCGAAAATTACCGCACTGGTATGCAGCATCCGGATTCGGCCGAAACCAAATGCGCCGTGGGTGTTAATAAGACCCTGTAAATTTCCGCTTCGCAAACTGGCAATGGTTGCATCGTCTGTTCCAAAGAAAAATTCAGGAAGTTCGGGATAAAATAGCATCAACGCAGCAGTAAGCCCCAGCAAAAACCCTACAAGCCCGAAGACTACGGTTGCGTAGAGAAACGCGCGCACAATACTGTTGTCATAACTAAACTTTTGTGTTTCCATATAAATTAATCACTTTTTTCTTCTGAATGTATATCGGTTTTTTTTTCTGTCTCGGCTTTTTCTTTAATGATTTCCGAGTCCAAAAGGATGCGGACTGCCGGAGATTCGTCGTCTTCGAACTGGCCGCTTCTTGCACTTACTATAAAAATGACCAGAAAAACAACAGCTAATAAAACGCTGCAGAGAATCATTAAATACAGTATATCCATGTCTGTGCAAATTTATTATAAAATTGACCCAAATTTACCAAAAAAATATGATATTCATCATTAAATGTTAAACAACGTTAATTTGAAATAGGTCTAAATAAGAGTAAAATATCTTAATTATTGATTTTGAAATATTTAGCACTTCTCCACCACGTCGCCACCGAGGTAAAAGCCACAACACTGATCGAACTGATCGGCATCAAAATGGCGGCAAACAGCGGCGACATGTGCCCCGTAACCGCGAAACTGAGTCCAATGATGTTGTACATAAAGCTGATGGCGAAGGTTATTTTCACAATGCTCATCGCATCTTTGCAAAATTTTAAATATTTTTCGAAACCGACCAATTTTTCCCCGGACATGATGACATCGGACGAAGGCGTGAATGAGTTCGTATCATCCGCCACGGCAATGCCAACGTTGCTTTGTTTTAAAGCGCCGGCATCATTTAAGCCATCGCCAAACATGGCCACCTTTTGGTTTGCGTCCTGTAAATGCTTAATATAATTCAGTTTGTCTTCGGGGCTTTGGTTAAAAGCCATCCCGGTAACATTTGGAATCATTGCTCTCAATTTCAGTTCTTCGGAAGAATTATCGCCGCTTAAAATATGAATTTTATGGTCGGAAAGGGTTTTGAAAAGGGCATTGAGATCTTCGCGGTACTCATTTTCGAAAATATATTTTCCTAAATAAACTTCGTTTCTACTGATGTGAACTGCAGTCTCCAGATTTTTCGAATCCAAGCCAACCAGTTTCGCCGAGCCGATCCTGTAAAGGTTTCCGCGCACTTCGGCTTCGTAGCCTTTACCGGGGATTTCCCGGAAGTTTTCTACCGGAAAATATTCATCTTCCATTGCTAAAAATTCGTACAGCGATTTCGATAAGGGATGATTGGAATTTTTGAGGAGACTTTTGATGTTTTTCAAATCGAATTCCGCCATCTCATTACCTTCAAAATTGATGTTCGATTTTTTATGGTGTGTAATAGTGCCTGTTTTATCGAAAACCAAAGTATCAATTTTGGAGATCTTTTCGATGGTTAAGGTATCTTTTACATAGAATTTGTTTCGTCCCAAAATCCGCATAACGTGACCGAAAGTAAAGGGTGCAGACAATGCCAAGGCGCACGGACAGGCAATAATTAAAATTGCTGCGACCACCTGAAACATTTTCTCGAAGTCGATTTGAGCCCAGTAAATTCCCGCAATCAGTGTAATTCCTAAAATAATAAAGGTGAAATATTTTGAGATTTCGTTCGTCAGAGTATCAAGTCCGGTTTCGTATTTTTTAAAGGCTTCTTTGTTCCACAGCTGCGTTAAATAGCTTTGGTTCACCGTTTTAATAACTTCTAGTTCCAGGGCAGAACCAACCTGTTTTCCACCCGCAAAAATCTTGTCGCCCGCTTTTTTTGGGATCGAAGCACTTTCGCCCGTGATAAAACTGTTGTCGATATTTCCTTCGCCGTTAATTAAAATCGCATCCACCGGAATAATTTCCTGGTTTCGGACCATAATTCGGTCGCCAATTCTGAGATCTGAAAGTAAAATGTTTTCCTGTTTTCCCGCGAAGTCGACTTTTGTAACCGCAATGGGATAGAAAGATTTGTAATCGCGGTCGTAAGAAAGCGCGCTGTAGGTTCTTTTCTGGAAAAGTTTGCCCAAAAGCATGAAGAATAAAAGGCCGCACAAAGTATCGAAATAGCCGGCACCGTAATTGGTTAAAACCTCATAAATGCTTCTGCCATAAAGCATTAAAATTCCAAGAACAATCGGAACGTCGATATTCACGATCTTATTTTTTGAACCAAACCAGGCAGATTTAAAATAATCCGAAGCGGAATAGAAAACCACGGGCGTCGCGAGTAAAAACATGATAAAGCGGAAGAGATGCTTGTAATTCTCCCAATAATAATCGGTTGTTCCCATGATATCGGCGGCATATTCGGGATAGGAAAAGAACATGCCGTTCCCAAACGCAAATCCCGCAATCGCGAGTTTTATGACCAGGGTTTTGTCGAAAGTTTCTTCTTTCTTATCGGCGGTCTCCAGGTTAATCACGGGTTTATAACCCAGATTTGTAAGAAATTTGGCGAGATCGCTTAACTTCAGTTCGTTGTGATTGAAGGAAATCTGTACATTTTTCCGCGTAAAATTGACTTGGGAATAATTAATGTTTTCATTCAGCGTGTGCAGACTTTCCAAAAGCCAGATGCAGGAAGAACAGTGGATGACAGGGATTTTAAAAGTAACTAGACTGGTATTGCCTTCGGAGAAATCGGTAACGTTATTGAAAATTTCCGGCGTGTCGAGATAATCGAACTGCGAAATGTTGTCCTCATTAGGCCGAATTCCGGAGCGTTTGTTCAACTCATAGAAATTACCTAAATTATTGATATTCAGTATTTCAAAAACCGATTTGCACCCGTTGCAACAAAATATTTTCTCATCGAACGAAATTCGCTCTTTGGCTATAATCTGACCGCAATGATAACAATTTTCCGACACTTTTCCTGGCATTCAACCAGCAAAATTATAACAAATAAATTTGTGTTAAGGTTTTAAATACGCTATTTTTGCTGATAAATGTCATAAATAATGTCCTTAGAAAAACAAAACTTGATCGAAGAAAGTTTGCAGAAAGTTTTTAACGAAGATTCCTTCAAAGTTACGCTTTCCGCGGATGATTTTCAAAAGTACCTTGCCGCTCTCCAAAGCCTGCATTTTAATAAAGGCGAAACCATCTTCGAGGATGGCGACACCCCAAAAGGCGTTTTTTTTATAAAAAAAGGAACGGCAAAACTGTCTAAACAAGGTGTTTACGGAAAGGAACAAATCCTGCGTTTTATTAAAGAAGGCGATTTAATCGGCTACCGTTCTTTACTTTGCGGCGAAAATTTGCAGGCGAAAGGAGAAGCGATGACGGAAGTTGAAGCAACTTTTTTACCGGCGGACATTTTTCTGCATCTTCTGGAAGTCGATCCCAAACTGTCCTTCGTCATGTTGCAAAAGATCGCTTTCGAGTTGGGCGAATCTTCTAACACGGTAACCTTCCTCGCCCAGAAAACCGTTCGCGAAAGGCTGGCGGAAATATTACTTTTACTGGAACAAAAACTCGGCACCGATCCCGAAGGTTTCATTAAAATTTCCTTAACTCGGGAAGAAATCGCCAATATTATCGGAACAGCAACCGAAAGTGCGATCCGCTTAATTTCGGAATTCAAACAGGATGGTTTGATCGAAGTGGAAGGACGCAACATCAAGATCGTTCACCACGAAAAGCTTCGAAAACTTGGACACGTGCTTCCATAATTGATGATCCATCATCCATCATCACTCACCCAACATTTATTACCCATCACCCAATAAAAACCTATGTCTGTACATTCTGAAATAAAAAAAATAACCACCGAAACTTTGCGAAAAATGAAATTCGACAAAGAAAAGATCACCATGCTTACGGCATATGATTATACCATGGCAAAAATGGTCGACGCAGGTGGCGTTGATGCCATTTTGGTGGGAGATTCTGCGTCCAATGTGATGGCAGGGTTCGAAACCACGTTGCCCATTACGCTGGATCACATGATTTACCATGCGCAGTGCGTCGTTCGCGGCGTGGATCGCGCTTTGGTTGTGGTAGATCTGCCTTTCGGAAGTTACCAGTCTAACCCCGAAAAAGCGCTGGAATCTGCGGTAAGGATTATGAAAGAATCCGAGGCGCACGCCATTAAACTCGAAGGTGGCCGCGAAGTTGAAAAATCCATCAAAAAGATCGTAAACGCCGGGATTCCGGTAATGGGACATTTGGGTTTAACACCGCAGTCTATTTACCAGTTCGGAACTTACCGCGTTCGCGCAAAAGAAGACGAGGAAGCCGACAAATTACTGAAAGATGCTAAGTTGCTTCAGGATTTAGGATGTTTTGCGGTGGTTTTAGAAAAAATTCCGGCGGCTTTGGCGAAACAGGTTTCCGAAAGCATTTCCATTCCAACCATCGGAATTGGCGCCGGACCCGACTGCGACGGGCAGGTTCTTGTTTACCACGATATGGTAGGCATGAACAAAGATTTCTCTCCAAAATTCTTAAGACGATATCTCGATTTATATACCGAAATTACGGGCGCAGTTTCACAATACGTGAAAGATGTAAAATCCGCCGATTTCCCTAACCAAACAGAAAGTTATTAATGCAAACCAACACCCAAACCATTCAAGGAATTTTATCCATCGCCGCGCTGCTCTGTCTCGTGGTAGGATTTTTTAATTTATTTTCACCGGAGATCAACGACTTACTGTACAACAAACTTTTTTATGTTTTAATTGGGGCGAGTTTCTTTTTCCAGGCACCCACTTTATCAAATAAAAAATTACTTTATCCTATGTACGTCGCTGCCGCTTTGTGTGTAATCGGTGCCTTTTTACCAACGGATTCGCAGTTTGCAGTGATTAAAACCATCGGGCTTTTTGCGGGAGTAATTCTTTCAATCTTTAACCGACCGAAAGTGGTGCGAAGATAAATTCGTTACCGAATTTAAAGAAGTTTAACAGCCCTACAAAAAAATGACATGGGAAGTTCCAAATGAGAACTTCCTATTTTTTTTAAGTTAAAACCGTACCCGAACCCATTTTGGTAAGACTTTCAAAATAAAGGCGATCATAGACCATCGCTTGGTTACATACGCGTATTCTTCTTTATTTTTGATGACTTTATAGATTTGGCGTCCGGCTTTTTCGGGAGATGATGCCCAGAACATTTTTTTTCCCTGCGTCATGCGTGTAGCGACAAAACCGGGTCTGATATCGGTTACATAAACTGATTTTTTCTGGCATCTGGCTCGCCTTGCTTTTTGCCTTAAACCTTCCAGATAAACCATCTGGTAAGATTTTGCCGCGTGGTACGCCGGTGCAACGCAGCTCCCGAAATGTCCCGAGACGGAGGTAATCGCGATAAAATGTCCGTCACCTTTGTTTTCAAAGAATCTGTAACTGTAATCAGCAATTTCGGTAAAAGCCAACACATTTAATTTGTTGGCATTATTTTCTGCCGTAAAACCGCGGTTTCTGTTTAGATTTCCGATGCCGGCGCTCAGCACGAGCAAATCCAAACCACCCAGCTGTTCTGTAAACTCCCTTATTTTTTGGGAGGGATTATTTTCCAGACAATCCAAATACTGAACTTCCAGATTTTTTTGTGCAGAATTTTTCAGGTCGTTTATAAAATCGTTCTCAATTCCTGTGATGCAAACTTTGTAATTATTTGAAAGAAGAATTTTGGCGAGCTCGTACCCAATTCCCGAAGTTCCGCCAATTACAATCGCTTTTTTCATCTCACTAAAATACGGATTAATAAAAGCAAGCGCAATGAAAGGACCTGAAAATTATAATTTCTCGGTTTTTAAGTGGAAGACGAACGGTGTTTTTTTGGAATTTAATATTTCCCCGATAACAGGATCTCCTCAAAATAATTCGCCAGCAAAGTCCTTTCTGCTTTCGTCAGGTTGGCTTTTGGATGTTTGGTAATGTACGCCGGCAGAGGCATCGAATAATCCTTCACCGATTTCACGGAGTTTTCGAGCATGTTTTTCTTGAGATCTTTATTTAGGTTTCCCCAGTCCGACAAATTGAGATGTTCTCTGCCCTCATTCACATGATTTTTAATAGTCCACGAAATGGGCGCCACATAGGCGTAGTCCGGATAAACAGTTTCGGTGGTGTGGCAGTCGTAACAGCCTTTCCTTAAAATAGCCTGAACATTCGCGGGCGTTCCAAAAACGGTAATGAAATTTACTTTTTGATCAATGGGTTTATTAATTCGGTTCACCGGAATAAACTGGATCACTGCAATTAAAATCAGGAACCAGTAAAGGATTGTTTTCAGAGTTTTCATCAGGGTTTTTTAGGCACTTCTGCCGAAGTTGGCGGTACTTGTAATACTTCCGAGGACGTCGCGCCCGTTGCCGAACTTTCCGCATCGGGCTTAAGATTCCAGGTTTCACGGATTTCCCACAAGGGACGAATTTCGATGGTTTTAGAAAAAACATACACGTCTTCCGCAAAAGTTTGCGTTCCAAAATCTGCAGAATCCCAAATTCCGTTTTCGTTGTTGTCGACCAGAATTCGCGGTTGATATTTGCCGGGTTTGAGAGATTTGAACACAATGGTATTTTCGGTACTGTATCTCGAGTAAACAACGCTGCCACCATCATTGAGGAGTTGAAACCAGAATTTCTGTGTTGGTGCGTTTTCCAGGGTTAAAAATAAAGTTCCGTAATTTTCGGTTTTGTCGCTTTCAAAATCGAAGCGGTAGGATTTTAAAGTCGAGTCGTAAAAGGAAGAAACACTTTCTTTTGGCACCGTTAAAGAATATTTATTACCTTCTTTAAAGTTGGATTGAATATGGATTTCGTAGGGATTTTTCGCCGAAATCTGCGCCGTAAAGTCCTGCTGAATACTGTCGGAAACCAAAGACCATTTTTCGGGTTGAATTTTATCGATAAAATAATTAGATTCTATAGTAAAATCACGGTTGGGCGCGAGTAAATTTCCTTTCGCATTTGTAAGGGTCATTTCGTTTTTTGCATTATACCGATAGAAAAGCGACACGGTGTCCTGTTTAATGCCATCATCATAACTGAATTTCAAATTTTCACTCGTCTCAGTTCCTAAGTTCAGCTTTTTTGCATCAAACCAAATATTAATGGAGTCGGATTTCGGTGCCTGCGTTACTTTATAATCCTGTAGTTTTTCATTCAGCGAAAGCACCTTCACCTCCTGTGGATTGCCTTCAAAGGTCATCAGAACGCCGCCTGGAGTTTCCTTCATTTCCACATATTTCAAAGGTTTTCTGGAGGGGAAAAGATTAATGTTTAACCCCGAAATACTTTTATCCAGGGTAATTTTATCTTTCTGGAAACCTACTTTTTCTTTTCCGGCGTCGAAAACAGAATTTTCATTGGTGTCTTCAAAAGCTAAAATCCGGTATTCGCCCGGCGACAGATAGTTCAGTTCGAAGTAACCATCCGGGTCTGCTTTCGTAATGTAATACGGTTTTTGGCGGTAATCCATCGAATCTTTTTCCTGAAAAAGACCGACAACCAGATTTGTTTCCTCCGCTTTTTTATCGGCGATGGGACTTTTCAGTTCACCGCTGATGTAGAGCTGATCAATTTTATCGCCCGTCGAAAAAGCAAAATTGTAATATTGAAGCGGATTGCTTTCGTTATTGTCTACAATGGCATTTCCAAAATTAAAATTATAAGTCGTGTTTGCCTGCAACGTGTCCTCCCACTGGATCAGAAGGTATTTGTTGGCCATCCCGGAGGGAATGATCTTCGTCATTTTCTTGAGCGGCGGCGAAATGATCAACTGTTTATTAATATCTCTCAACGTAATGTATTCATCAAAATCGATTCGAAGTTGTTTAATGTCGCGTGGAACATTTACGCGGGTGGTGTCGATATTTGTACTTACCACCTGTGGAGGAATGGTGTCTTTGGCCCCGCCAACCGGCGATCCAACGCGCGCGCAGGAAAATAAAAGCGCCGTAAAGAGAAAAAGAAAAATAATTTTCTTCATTGATGAATTTTAAACAAAATTAAGAAAATTATTCACTGTAAGAATCGTTGGCTTTTTGCAGAGTGTCGGCGCCTGAGCCGTTTTTTGAAGAGTCAGTTTTTTCCATCTCTTTTCGGAACTTCTCCCTTTCGTACGGAAAATTCTCAAAAAGTCCCGAAAGCGCGAGGGCCGAATACACACGGCTGGAATATTTATTGCCGATTGCGATAATGGTAACATTCGATTTTAAGAGATGGGCGAAAACCGAATTTGTGCCGTGCCACCACCCGTTATGATAGGTCAACTTTGAGTTTTCGTCAAATATCTTCATGCGAAAACCGAGTCCGTAGTTATTGACGCCGGGTCTTTCGTTACTGTGCGGCGCGAACACCTGCTCCTGCAGATCGCTCCGCAGAAAATTTTTCGCAAACATCGCTTTCGAAAAGTTCAGGAGATCTCGCGGCGTGGTATACACATTTTTATCCCCATAAATAAGATCCAAACGGTCGTACGGATAAACTTTGGGGCCACGTTGGAAAAAAGATTTTGCCGCCGTTACCGTATCTTTTTCTTTAAAAATATAAGTGTTTTTCATGGCCAGGGGACGAAAAATAATTTGCTGCATCGCCTCGGGAAACGGAGTTTTTGTTACTTTTTCGATGAGCAATGCCAGGAGCGCATAATTGGTGTTGCAATACATAAAACCCGTGTCGGTTTCGCGCGCCAGTTCGGGTTTATATTGGATCAACAGATTCAAAATATCCTGATTGCTCAAATATTTCTGACTCATTTCCGGCGGTGCGGGCGTAATTTTTTCAATCAGATATTCGTATTTTGGCAAGCCGCTTCGTTGGGATAAAAGGGTGAAAACCGTCACTTTCGGGTAGGGAAATTTTGGAAAATATTGGGTCAAAGGATCGTCCAGTTTCAATTTTCCGGCTTCAACTAATTTCAGCGTGGCCATGGCCGTGAGTGTTTTGGAAATGGAAGCCACATGCAAAGCCATGGTATCGTTGATGGGTTGCTGACTGTCTCCCTGGGCATAGCCGCGATAGCCTTCATAAAGAATTTTATCGCCTTTCGCGACTAAAAATCCGCCCCATAAATCACCTTTTTCCCAGACGTTTTTGTAATAATTGTCGATCGCGGAAACGATGGAATCCTTATTGTCCAAATGGTTGTCTTTTCGGTTGAAAATGTTGTCCAGATCGATGTTTCCGTAATTGGGAAGAGCGGTTTTGAGTTCTTCGTCAATTGTTTGGTCTTTTTTGCAGGAAAACAAAGTGAAACTCAAAATAAGAAGAAAGAACGTGCGGAGTAAAAATTTCATTAAGCGTTTTTTGGGCTAAAAATTTCCGCAATATAAGGGAATTTCGAAAAATTGTGGAAGATCGAAATCATAAAGATTTGTTAAGACTGAGAAAAGTCACGCAGGATTTTTTCCACGATCACCTGCGCCAGTTTTTCTTTGCTTTGAATGGTCCAGCCTGCGATATGTGGCGTTACGATTGCTTTTTCGGAAGCCAAAAGATAATTTAAATCTTCGTTTTCAACTTCCAGATTTTCGAAAGATGCTTTTTCAAATTCCAAAACATCCAGACAGGCGCCTTTTATTTTGCCCGACTTTAAGGCGGAAACCAAATCGAAAGTTTTTACATTATTACCCCGCGCGGTATTGACGAAGTAAAAGTCTTTTTTCATTTTCGAAATAAATTCCGCGTCCACTAAATAATGTGTTTCCGGTGTGATGGGAAGATGCAGGCTTAATATATCGGCTTCATTCTGTAGTGTTTCGAGGGAGACCTGCGTGGCAAATTCATCGGAAAGATCGGGAAGAAGATCATGAAAGACCACCTTCACACCGAAACCGGAAAGCCTTTTCGCCACCGCTTTCCCCATGTTTCCGTAACCGATAATTCCGAACGTTTTCCCGAGAAGTTCGTCGCCGCGGTTTTCTTCGCGATTCCAGATCCCCTTTTTCACTTCGTTGGAAGCGATAAAAAGTCGGTTCATTAAAATTAAAAGCATGCCGACAACATGTTCTGCAACGGAATCGCGGTTGCCTTCCGGGGAACTGATGAGTTTGATACCGGACTTTTGCGCAAATTCAACATCGATATTTTCCATACCGGCGCCAACGCGTGCGATGAATTTTAAATTTTTTGCGTGTTCGATAAAATTGCGATCGAGGGGAATGCGGCTTCGAACGATAATGCCGTCGTAATTCGCGATCTTTTTTAAAACCTCATTATAAGGCGAAGAGAAATCTTCATCCAGCAAAAATCCTTTCGCCGAAAGCTGTTCTGTAATGAGCGGATGGTTTTTATCGAGGAGAAGGATTTTCATTTTCTAACGCTTCATTGTTTAAAACACTGATACAAAAATGATTGCAGGAATATTTAGAGTTACCAGCGTGTGTTTGTGTGATTCTTGTTTGATTAAGAGGCAAACAATTTTTTCAGTTCCACAGAATCTGCGGCTTTCATTCTCCCCGAAAGGATTAACGACAGCTCTTTCCGTCGCAGCGCGGCATCGAATCTCGTTACTTCTTCCTCTGTTTCCGGAACCATTTTCGGAATAGGAATCGGACGGTTAAATTCGTCTACCGCCACAAAAGTGTAAATCCCGGAATTGGTGTGGATTTTTTTCTGATTAATCGGATCGTCCAACCACACATCCACGTAAATTTCCATCGACGTCGAAAATGCCCGCGAAACTTTGGATTCTAAAACCACAATTCCGCCTTCCGGGATGGGATGATCGAAGGAAACATGATTTACAGAAGCGGTTACTACGCGTCTTTCGCAATGTCTTGCGGCCGAAATGGAAGCACACCGGTCCATTTTCCCTAAAAGTTCGCCGCCGAAAAGATTTCTTAAAGAATTGGTTTCGTTCGGCAGAACGATATTCGTCATTATTGTTAACGATTCTGAGGCTTTCTTGGTTTTTTCCATTTAGATTTTGAATATTTTTTTGAGCTCCACTTTTTAACAGGAGGAACAGTTGCGTTTTTTATAGAATTCTCGCGTAACGAATCCAAAACCGGATTTGTAATAGTGGCGGAATCCACTTTTAAAGTATCTTTCGTAACTTCTGGTACAAGCTTTTCAGTCAAACCGTCTTCGAAAGATTTTTTCCCAAAAATGGTTTCGGGCTGGGTAATACCAAAATAGGTTAGAGTTGCAATCCCGAGCAGCAGCGGAATGAGCCAGTATACCGATTTGCTTAATCGGTAAGAATTTTTATGAGGCGCAGCCGTCAGTTTGGTGTTTTTAATTTCCGCGATCGTAATTTCTTCCAAACCGTAGAAATCCGGCGAAAGATTTTCGGTTCTAAGTCCGCGAAAGTGTAATTTGCTGTCGTCCAGAAAAAAAGTTCCTAAATGATCGACGGCGAGTTTCCCTTCTTTTTCCAGCGTGGAGTTCCAAAAATTAACCTGTTTTTTAATCTCGTTTTCGGCGTCGATTTCAGACCCGTTTTTCTGTTGGGCAATAAATTGAATAAATTCGCTTCCTTCCCGCGTTGCATCAGTTCGGAATGCCACTTCATTGCCGGGCGGAAGAATGCTTTTTTCCACTTCGTCGACTACAGCGTTGGCATTTTTTAAGTAAAAATCCCCAAAACCCGGAACAGAAACACTGCCCTGTTTTTTCAGAAATTCGAGAAGAAGGAGAGGAAAATTCATATGGTGGCAAATTTATGTTTTTTAAGGCATTTAATCAAACTAAAAAAGACCGCTTAAAAAGCAGTCTTTAACCTCGTCGCGAACGCGTATTGTAAATTATTGAAATTTAAAACTCATTCCAAACAAAAAGTTCGTTCCGGCCTGCGAAAAATAAAAAGGATTTTGCTCGTCGACAAAGCCATTGTTCACATACTTTTTATTAAATATATTGTTGACCAATAATTTGAAATCGACTTCGGTTCTTTTGAGTTTTAAAGTGTATCTCGCATTTAAATCGGTTAGGAAATAATCCGCCAGTTTTAAACTTTCCGTATTCGTGTTGTCCAAATACTGGCTTCCAACATATTGGTTTTGAAGTCCTAAACTAAAATTTGTTGTAGGATTGTAATTAATTAAGGCGTTCGCAATAACTTCCGGCGAAAACGAAATTGGCGTGTTGCCAAGATTTTGAATTCCGTCTGCAGTTTCGTTCTTAAAATCTCGGTTTTCGTTTTTGCTCAACGTTAAATTTCCCGAAACATTCCACTGGTCCGAAAGTTTTGCCAAGGCGCCAACTTCCACGCCCAGTCGATAACTTTTCCCCGAATTGATGCGGATGAATTCGCCAATGTCGTTGATCTGCCCATTCAGAACGAGCTGATTCACGTAATTCATATAATAAAGATTGGTCGTTAAGGAGACTGCACCGAAAGTTTTTTCCAAACCTGCTTCGAAATCGTGCAGTTTTTCCGGCTGAATGTCGGGGTTTGCAAAAAGATCGTCGCGGTTAGGTTCGCGGTGCGCATGTGCGTAGGATAGAAATAATTTTCCGGAACTTATTTTATAGTTAAAACCCACTTTCGGATTAAAAAATGACCAGGTTCTGTCAAGTTGCACGCCTTCGTCATCACCTTGCTGAATGATTTCAGTGTCGTAATGAATATTTCTGACTTGAGCATCGCCATAAAATTCGAACCGGTTTACTTTAATAATCGCTTTTGCAAAACCAGCAAATTCGGTTTTTGTGCCGTTATTTCTATAATATTCATGTTCGAAAATTTCCGGAAAATAAACGCCGGTTACATTTCCAAAATGTTTACCAAAATATCTATTTGCAACGAGTCCGAAATTCAGGTCGAGGTTTTCAAACTTTCCATAAAGAGTAGAAACACCGCCGTAAAAATCGTTATTCAGCCATTTTTTGCGGATGAAATCTGTCCTTTTAACAAGTTGATTATTAACTTCTAAGTTTGGTAAATTGTATTTTGAGAATTTCGCATCCTGTTTGTAATTATCATAGAAACCCTTTCCCTTCGTGTAATGAAGCGTGGTTTCCAGATTCCAGCGCGTGTTGAGTTGCTGTTCCCATAAAAGCTGATAATGATTCTGTCTGTAGTTATCGGTTTCGTTCTCATAAAACCCGACAATGTTTTCAAAGTTTGCATCGTAAATTGCACCGGAAAAATTGTATTTCGGCCTGGTTTCCCACGTCGCTTTGTCCACACCCGTCCAGGCTTGATAGGTTTTTTCTTTTCCACCAAAGGCCATCAAACGTATCTTGGTTTTATTCTCTTCAAAAAGTGCGGTAAAATTATAAGAATTTAAATCTGAAAAAGCGCGGTCGATATAACCATCAGAATGAATTTTGGTGTATCGTCCCATCACGGATAACCGATCTTTCCAAAATTTTCCGCTGCCAATTTCTGCCGAATATTTATACGTATTAAAAGACCCGTAGGAATTATCGGATTGTACATAAAATTTTTCCTCGGGATTTTTGGTAAGTACATTTACACTGGCTCCAAAAGCAGACACGCCATTGGAAGAAGTTCCTACACCACGCTGAATGACGATTTGAGAAGCGGAACTCGTCAGATCACCAACATTTACAAAGAAGGTTCCCTGTGATTCTGAATCATTGTACGGAACGCCGTTTAACATGACATTGATCGCGGTTCCGCCCACGCCACGAATTCTAAATCCCGTATAACCCACACCGTTTCCGGCATCAGAAGTGGAGATGACCGACATTTGGTTTTTCAGCAAAATAGGTAAATCCTGACCGAGATTTTTTTGGTTGAGGTCTTTTTCGACGTTGATAATCTCTTTCGAGACCGGCAGCCGTTTTGTGAAATTGACGCTTTCAATTTCCTGAGTTTTTAAGGTATCCTGCACAGACTGGGCAAAATAGAAGGGACCAGCGAGCAGTCCAAAAAAATAAATCCTTTCATTCTTTTAATTTTTAAGATTAATTGAATAAAAGGGGCGAATTTGATTAGTAATAAGCAATCGACAAAAAGTAATAATCCTGATGATTAGTCCTTATCCATCCTTATTTTAATTTCCCTAAACAGCATTATCTGTTCCAGGTTCATTGGGTATAATCTCAGCTTTTCACGGCACCCCTTTAATTTCTGAGCGCAATATTACAAAATATTTTCTAATATCTTTTGTTATCGGCATCTATATAATAATAATTTTTTCCGTCTTTCGTAACTTCAAAAAGACGCGCGAGCTTCCAGCTGTAGTTTCTTTTAATGTCGCTGTATTCAAACGGAATGATGACTTTATTGTGAATGTCGATAACACCAAACCGGTTGTTTTGAACCGCCACGATCATCGGGTTTTTCAGGTCGTCGCCTTCCATAATATGAAGATAGTTATATTGCGGATAAATAGTAAACTGCCGGTAATCTCCCGGATTTTCGAATTTTGAATCTTCGATAATTCCGTAAGCATCATTTAAGATATAACCATGAAAAAGCTGGGCTTTGAATTCTGAAGGGCATTTTCCCAGGTCCTCTGCTTTGAAGAGATAAACGCGTTTACCGGCTTCGTTAATTCGGAAATCCAGGCCGTTGAGCCTTACCGAAGCATATTTGTCGGTGCCATATTTTCGCACTTTATCATTATGCGAATGCAAAAGGTTACAGTCTTCCGTAAAAAAGCCGACATTGCTGTATTCATGTTTGATGATCACTTTGCCATTTTGATTGATGTATCCAAACTTTCCGTCGATCTTCTGGGGAATTAACGCCGCAACGGAATCATTAATTTTAATTAGGTCAGGATTCGGTTTAGGAGCAGTCTGCTTCAAAACATTGGTTTTAGGAGCAATAAATTTTTTCTGAACAGTTTTTTTTTGAGCAGCTAGGGAAAAGGAAAGGCTTGAGAAAAATAAAACGAGAACATACTTCATGGGCTTCTTTTTTGCAAAATTTTTGCCAAAAATAGGAATTTAAATATTCCTAAAGATGAAGAAGAAAATAACGAGGAAGGCAATCAGGTAAATTGCCCAGCGGCCAAACAGGATTTTGCGGATCTTGGGAAAGGAATATTTTAAACCAAACCACTCGAACAAAACCCCCGTAAATACATACGGAATGGCTGCAATAAAAAGAGGATTATAAGAAAATGCCTGCCGGAATTCACCGTGCAGCAGGGAGTGTAGCGCCCTTTGGCTGCCACATCCGGGACAGTCCAGATGAGTGAATGTTTTGAAAGGGCACCGAATTAAAAAAGAATCCGAGTTTGGATTATAGAAATAGTAAAAAAGCAGACCGCCGCCAAAAGCGATGATGAAAACCGAATATAGAAGATTGCTGTTTTTGCGCCCCATTACCGGTTGTAAAATCCTGCAAAAACGCCGAGCGTTGCCATTATTCCGATGGCAACAATCGTCAGGAGACCGCAGGCGACGCTTACCATGACCAAAGTTTTCGCTGTATTTGAGGCACTTTCCGCGCCGGCAATGTCGCCGCGATAGAATTTCGACTCTACGCTGGCGGCGTACACAATACTGATGATTCCTAAAATCTGACAACAGAAAATCGTGACCAGAATGGATTCTACAAGCCAGTTTTTCGGCGGAATGGCATTTGGATTTTGATTCGGATTTAAAGCAGGATTGGGAGTTTCCATGGCTAAATTTTTATAAAATTAGTAAAAAATAGATCATCAATATCATATTTATTCTAATTCTAAATGATTTAAGACGAGCTAACACTTAAAAATTTCGTAATTTTGAGTTCCTTTAAATATTCAAAAAAAATATATCGATATGACTTTTGACCTTGATATGATTAAAAAAGTGTATGAGCTTTACCCGGAGAAAGTTGCAAAAGCACGTGAAGCCGTAGGGAAACCTCTTACACTCTCAGAAAAAATTCTTTACACCCATCTTTGGGAAGGCAATGCATCGCAAGCGTATGAAAGAGGAAATTCTTATGTAGATTTCGCTCCGGATCGCGTTGCAATGCAGGATGCAACCGCTCAAATGGCGCTGTTGCAATTTATGCAGGCCGGTAAAGCAAAAGTAGCCGTACCTTCAACTGCGCACGCCGATCACCTGATCCAGGCGAGAGTTGGGGCAGAAGCAGATTTACAGGAAGGGATCAATAAAAACTCTGAAGTTTTTAATTTTTTAAGTTCTGTTTGCGATAAATACGGCATCGGTTTTTGGAAGCCGGGCGCCGGAATTATTCACCAGGTGGTTCTCGAAAATTATGCATTTCCGGGCGGAATGATGATCGGAACCGACTCTCACACGGTAAATGCCGGTGGTTTGGGAATGGTTGCTATTGGTGTCGGCGGTGCAGATGCCGTGGATGTGATGGCCGGAATGGCTTGGGAACTTAAAATGCCGAAACTCATCGGTATTAAATTAACAGGAAGATTAAACGGCTGGACGGCCGCGAAAGATATTATTCTGAAAGTGGCGGGAATCTTAACCGTAAAAGGCGGAACGGGCTGTATCGTAGAATATTTCGGCGATGGTGCGCTCTCGCTTTCTGCCACAGGAAAAGGAACCATTTGTAATATGGGTGCAGAAATTGGAGCAACCACTTCAACTTTCGGGTATGATGATTCCATGAGAAGATATTTATCAGCAACCGGAAGACAGGATGTTGTTGACGCTGCAGATCAAATCGCTGAGCATTTAACAGGTGATCCGGAAGTATATGAAAATCCGGGACTTTATTTCGATCAGGTTATCGAAATTAATCTGGATGAATTAACACCGCACTTAAACGGACCTTTCACGCCGGATTTGGCTACACCGGTTGCGGAATTTCACGATAAAGCCTTGGCAAACGGTTGGCCAATTGAAGTCGAATGGGCCTTGATCGGCTCTTGTACGAACTCTTCCTACGAAGATTTGTCCAGAGCGGCCTCTATTGTGGACGATGCTTTCGCCAAAGGCGTGAAGCCAAAAGCAATCTTAGGGATTAACCCGGGTTCGGAGCAGGTTAAATTTACCGCAGAACGCGACGGTTTCTTAGATTCTTTCAGAAAATTTGAATCCGCCAGAATTTTTACCAATGCCTGTGGTCCTTGTATCGGACAATGGGACAGAGAAGGATCCGAAAAAGGGGAGAAAAACTCCATCATTCACTCCTTCAACAGAAATTTTGCGAAAAGAGCCGACGGAAATCCAAACACCCATGCTTTTGTCGCCTCGCCGGAAATGGTGGCTGCGGTTGCAATTTCGGGGAGATTAGATTTTAATCCGATTACCGATACTTTAACCAATCAAAACGGCGAGGAAGTAAGATTGAACGAACCTGTGGGAATGGAATTGCCGCCAAAAGGTTTCGCTGTAGACGACAACGGTTATCAGGCGCCGTCTGTAGATGGTTCTTCAGTTCCCGTTAATGTGAATCCGACGTCAGACCGCCTTCAGTTGTTAACTCCTTTTGACGCCTGGAACGGACAAAATATTACCGGCGCAAAAGTTTTGATTAAAGCTTTCGGAAAATGTACCACCGACCATATTTCGATGGCAGGACCCTGGTTGAAATACCGTGGGCATTTGGATAATATTTCGAACAATATGTTGATTGGTGCCATCAACGCGTACAATATGGAAACGAATACCGTGAAAAATCTTCTAACGGGAGAATACGGTGCGGTTCCGGATGTTGCAAGAGCGTACAAAGCAGCGGGAATTCCAACCATCGTTGTTGGAGATCAAAATTATGGTGAAGGTTCCTCCCGAGAACATGCTGCGATGGAGCCCCGACATCTTGGTGTAAAAGCCGTTTTGGTAAAATCTTTTGCCAGAATTCACGAAACGAATCTGAAAAAGCAAGGAATGTTAGGCCTGACCTTCGCGAACGAAGAAGACTACAACAAATTTCAGGAAGATGACGTCGTTAATTTCTTAGATTTAGATCAGTTTGCACCCGGGAAACAATTGACTTTAGAGTTAGTGCATTCCGACGGCACAAAAGATATTATCTTAACAAATCATACGTACAATACACAGCAAATAGACTGGTACAAAGCAGGTTCAGCATTAAATCTAATCGCTGCCGAAGCGGCAAGAAATGCATAACTGTATATAAAAATAATAATGATAACCGCCCTGGAAACTGGGCGGTTTTTTTTCGCTGATTTGTCTGAAAAGAAGCTCAAGCCTAAGATGAACTTTTTTATAACACGAGTTAAGGGAATGTGACGATCTAATTTAGGCGGAACATTTATCGGCAAGCCCTGTAACAAATCCCTCTTTGCGGTGTCTTATTACTTACATTAAAATTTATGACCAAAATATCTGCTGCAGTTATTGCATTGTTCTGTTCGCAATTCTACTTTTCCCAGGAAAAATCCACCTCTAACACGAAAGAAAAACAAATTGAAGGTGTTGTTATTACGAAAACTAAAAAGGCCGTCGAGCAGAAAGCAGACCGTACCATCTTCGATTTCTCTGAACAGCCCAGTTTAAATTCCGGAACGGTGATGGAAGGTATGAAAAAATTACCCGGCCTCATTGTTTCCGATGTGGCGGGAATGCTGTATCAGGGCAAGCAGCTCGCGGTTTATATGGACGGAAGACCGCTTAATATTTCGAGCAATGAACTGAATTCTTTTTTGGAAGGTATGCCTGCAAATTCTGTGGAACGAATTGAGATCATCACGCAGCCCGGCGCGGAATTTCCCGCAACTTCCGGCGGCGCCATCATGAACATCATCACGAACAAAAATTCAAAAAAATATTTAACCGCAACCTATTCCGGCAACTACAGCTTTACAAATGACGATAAATTCCGCAGCAGAACCGGAAATTCCATCAATTTAAACGCAAGAAACAAATATTTTGGCTGGCAGATCAACGCTGGACAAAATTACCGCGAAAGTTTGATGGACTCGAATCAGGATAATCTGGCCTTCATCAACTCAGACCGAATAAACCGCGGAATTTTTGCGAAAACAGCTGTCACAATCGATCTTGGTCTCGACCGGTTGCTGTTGAATTATGATTTTTATAAAAATGGCGGCGATACCAATAATGCAAGTTCCGGAATCTACGAGGGAAATCCATATACTCAAAATTCGTATAGCGATTCCGAAAATTACAGGAACGATGCGGTTTTAATGTATCAGAAAAAATTTAATGATAAGGCGCAGAAACTGGATTTCAAAGCGTCGTATTCCCAGGCCGATTCGCAGTTCGATCAGCAAAATGCGGCGCAGGCGCAAAATGTTCTCGATAATTCCTCAGTGATGCGCGTGTCTAATTTCAAGGTTGATTATTCTCAACCTTTAAAAATTTTGGATGAGGGGAAAGTGAGTTTCGGTGGTCTTTATGAAAAACAAAATTACAAAACGGCGAGTTTTAATTCGCTTAACTTAGACTATCAAAAATTAAATGCCGCCGCTTATCTGGAATTTAAGGCGACGTTGAAAAAGATGGATTTTATCCTCGGAACGCGCGCGGAAGATTACGATATTTCCGGCACAACCTACAATTACCGCAATAACCGCTATGAAGCTTTAACGGATTTTAAAAAGTTTAAATTTTTCCCCAACGCGAGTTTGCAGTATAATTTTGCGAAACAGGTTTATTTTGCGTTGAATTATAACAAGAAAATTTCTTTGCCGAGTATTTCCGTCTTAAATCCGAATAACACCACGTTTTCCGGACCCAATTCTCAGTCTTCCGGAAATCCCAATCTGCAGCCCACTATTTTTGATAATTTCGAAGCGAAATTAAGTGCCGTCGATTATGTTTTTATCGGATATAACGTGAGTGTCGCGAAAAACCAGGTCGTACAGAAGATCAGCCGCGAGCGCGATGTCATCAGCAATTCGCAGGACAATGTTTCGGAACTGAAGATCCATAACTTCAATGTAGGATTTCCCATTCCGTTCGCCATTTTCAATACGCCGTTGAAAGAGCTGATGAAGTTCGACATGAATCCCGATAAACTGAATTTTGTGTACATTTATTCTGCTTATCAACTGCACGAATTGCCGGATATCAGTACAAAAGGTTTTTGGGTTTTCAACTTTATGGCGCAGATTATATTGCCGAAAGACATCACATTTGTTGCGAATTACAATTATCTGACGCCGAACGGAAATTACTATTATTTCGTGGCAGATAAACCTTTCAGCAATTCTTTAAACGTGAACATTTCCAAAAAATTCATGGACGAAAGACTGAACATTTCGCTCTTCGCGGATGATGTTTTCAATACGCAGGAAACGGCGCTTCATTCGGTTTCCGCCGTGCCGAATGTGTATTTGTCCAGCAAAAACGACTCGCGGAAATTTGGTATTTCTGTCAATTATAAGATTCCGACGAAGAATAAAAATGCGAAGATAGATCCCAATTTGTTGGATAAAGAGAAGAAGGAAGACGCGGGTTTAATTCCGGGCCAGTAGATTTTGCTAAAATAACCGTTCAGAAATCTGTGGTTTTTTAGCGAACATTAATCTTCGCAAGCCTGCCATATCACATCGTTCTGCGGAACTTTCGCCACAATTATTGTCTTTTCATTCGTCACCGGATGGATAAATTCTAATTTTCTGGCGTGAAGGTGAATGCCGCCGTCGGGATTGGAGCGCGGCGAGCCATATTTTAAGTCGCCTTTAATCGGTGCGCCAATCTTTGCCAACTGTGCCCGAATCTGATGATGCCGGCCGGTTTCCAGATCCACTTCCAGCAACTGAAAATTATCTAAGGTTTTGATGATTTCGTAATTGAGAATGGCTTCTTTCGCGCCGTCCGTCACTTTTGGGAAAACAGTGGATTTGTTATTCTTTTCGTTTTTTTGAAGGTAATGGATAAGGCGTTGCGCGTGCGGAATTTCTACTTTCGGCACCACGGCCCAATAGGTTTTTTTAATGTCGCGGTTCTTCACCATCTGCGTTAAACGTGAAAGTGCTTTCGACGTTTTTGCATAAATTACGAGACCGGAAGTCGGGCGGTCGATGCGGTGAACGAGGCCTAAGAAAACGTTTCCGGGTTTGTGATCTCGAACTTTAATAAAATCTTTAAGCAGATCGAGCAAAGAAAGATCGCCGGTTTTATCGCCCTGAACGAGCTGCCCGGCTTTTTTATTGATGACCAAAAGATGGTTGTCTTCGAAAACGATTTGTTCCTGCATAATGGATTTTTACCGACGACAAATTTACGGTAAAAAGATCAACAATTTTGATTGGAAAAGTTTTCTCAGGCCCGGAGATAGTTCTTCAGAAAAAGTCGCTGCGAATCGAAAGCCAGATCCTCCAGGTTAAGATCCTCTTTTTTAAGCCAAATGGTTTCAGAAATCTCCGAAACCTCCATTTCAACGTCGAATTTTTCTGAAACTTCGTATTCGTAAAAAAGATCTAAAGTGTTGTACAGAATGTTTTTGTATTCGTACGTGTTTGGTAAACTGGCTAGATATTTCAAGTCGGAAATCGGCACCTCAATTTTCATTTCTTCAAAAAGCTCGCGCACGCAAGTTTCTTCGGCGCTTTCTTTCGGATCTACAAATCCGCCGGGCAGATCCAGTTTTCCTTTTTTCGGTTCCTGATTTCTGCGTGTGAAGAGAAATTCATCCTTAAATTTTATCAATACCGCAACAGCTCCGGCGACATTATGAAAGAGAACGTAATCGCAGTGGGAGCAGGACCACATTTTTTCGCCGTCCCATTGTAAAGTTTCGTGCCCGCATTTTGGACAAAATTTCAGAAATTCCATTTAAACTTTATTTCGCGGATGGTAGTTAAGAATGACGTCACGCAATTCTTCGTTTTTTAAATGGGTGTAGATTTCGGTCGTTGTGATGCTCGAATGGCCCAACATTTCCTGAATGTACCGCAGATCCGCACCGTTTTGTAAAAGATGCGTTGCGAAGGAATGACGGAAGGTGTGAGGCGAGATTTTCTTGTTGATGCCAGCTTTCTCAGTGAGTTCTTTAATAATAATAAAGACAATAACGCGGGACATGGCGGAGCCGCGGCTGTTCAAAAACAAAATATCTTCGCATTTTTTATTTATTTTATATTTAGAGCGAATGTTGTTAATGTAATCTCTAATAAGCGAAGAAGTATAGACGGCTAAGGGAACAAAACGTGTTTTATCACCTTTACCTTCCACTTTTAAATAAGATTCTTTAAAATTAATATTGGAAATTTTCAGATCGATGAGTTCGGAAACGCGCAGGCCGCAGCCGTATAAGACTTCAATCATGCACTGGTTTCTTTGTCCCAAATCGGTGGCTATATCGATGGCTTTGATGATTCGTTCCACATCTTCGAAACTTAAGGTATCGGGGAGGTAAAGGCCTAATTTGGGACCTTCCAGCAAAGCGGCGGGATTATCGGTGCGAACTTCATCTTCTAAAAGATATTTAAAGAAAGATTTGATGGAGGAAATCCATCGGGCCTGGGAGCGCTCGCTGAATTTTTTCTTCGAAAGCTGAAAAAGATATTCCTGAATATTTTCGTAGGTAATTTGAAGAGGACCGGTATTGGACAGATCGAATTCTGCATAATCGCGAAGTTTTCGGATGTCTCTTAAATAAGCGTCAAGTGTATTGTCTGAAAAATTTCTCTCAAATTTCAGGAAATTTTCAAAATCTTTTATTTTTTCATCCCAAGTGATCATCTTCTTTAATTTTTATAGCAGTTCTTCTTTCGATATTTTCAGGAGAACAATGCCGTGATTTTTTAGAAAATCTATTCCGTCATTGTCGGAATATTCGTCTACATAAACCACTTTTTTTATCCCGGCCTGTAAAACAAGTTTGCTGCATTCTTTGCACGGAGATAAAGTTAAATACAGTGTTGCATCTTTTGCAGACTGTGTAGAACCTGCCAATTTCAGGATAGCGTTGGCCTCTGCGTGCAAAACAAACCATTGCGTTTTCCCTGTTTCATCTTCGCAGCAGTTGTCGAATCCGGAAGGAGTGCCGTTATAGCCGTCGGAAATGATCATTCGGTCTTTTACAATGAGCGCTCCAACCTTTTTTCTTTTGCAATAAGACAACTTTGCCCATTCCATTGCCATTTTAAGGTAAGCTTTGTCGAATTTAGTTGGTTCCAAAATCTACTATTTTTCTAATTATTTTGCTTTAAAAGTTGCTGCGAGAAGAATTCGGCCTAAAAGTTCGGTTTTCTTTTTTCCAGAAATGCCAAAACTCCCTCTTTCTTGTCTTTCATTTCGAACAGTTCGCCGAAAGATTTTATTTCGGTCTCGTAACCGCTTGTTTTATCAAATTCGTTCACAGCGATAATTGCTTTTGAAATGCCCATTGGCGAGTTGCGCGAAATTAGCGCAGCCAATGCCTTTGTTTGTGGCAAAAGTTCTTCTAAACTAAAAACCTCGTTCACCAAGCCGATTTCTTTTGCTCGTTGCGCCGAAATCATTTTTGCAGAAAATATGAGTTCGTTGGCCAAACCTTTACCAACCAGTTTTGGCAACCTTTGGGTGCCGCCGTAACCCGGAATTAGTCCTAAAGTCACTTCCGGTAAGCCCAGTTTAGCGTTCTCCGACGCATATCGGATGTGGCACGCCATGGCAAGTTCCAAACCGCCGCCCAGAGCAAAGCCATTAACGGCTGCTATTACGGGTTTGCTTAGATTTTCTATTTTGTTGAAGAGAATGTTTTGGCCGTTTCGCGATAATTCCTCCGCAGCCTGAGTTCCAAAGTCGGAAAATTCTTTGATGTCGGCGCCCGCAACGAAAGATTTTTCGCCGCTTCCGGTTAAGATGACGACCCTGATTTCTTTGTTGGAATCCAGTTCTCCAAAAGCCTCGCTCAGTTCCCGAATCGTTGCGGCATTCAGCGCATTCAAACTTTCCGGTCTGTTGATAGTAATTACCGCAGTTTTTTCTTCGATTTGGAGAATGATATTATCGTAATTCATTTTTGAAATTAAAATTTTAAAGATGCAAAGTACTGTTTTTTTCTGACTCCGAAAAGGTTCGGCTGTGGCGCGGGAAAAATGTGTGACAGCGTTCTAAAACTCAGTGCTTAACGAGTGCGTCATCATGTTCCCGTCAATATTTACCTGAAGACCCATCGCGATTTTCATTCCAAGTTCGATATTGGCGCGAAAGAAATGGCAAAGCTGGCGGTTGATGATCTCGTCTTTTTTCGGCCCCGAAATCCCTCTCATGGAAGTAACGATGTTTTGAATAAGATGCTCTCGCTGCTCCTGATTCATGGCTTTCGTGAAGAGCAGACCAGGTTGCGTGTAATGATCGTCATCGTTTTCATTACGGTTAAAGTGCGCCACATTGGTACTGTCTAAATCGTATTCCAAATTTTTGTAGGTGGCATCGGGCTGAATATCATCGAAACTGTTTGGAAAATAATTTGGGGCATCTTCGTAGTTGCGCGAATCTGCCATTGCTCCGTCCCGCTGATAATTATTGACTTCGAAAGGGCACCGGTTAACTTCCAAAAGATGTGCGTTCACGCCCACGCGGTAGCGCTGCGCATCTGGATAAGAAAATAATCTGCCCTGCAACATTTTGTCGGGGGAAAAACTGATGCCGGAAATTAAATTGGCGGGCGAAAAAGCAGCCTGTTCTACATGTGCAAAGAAGTTTTTCGGAATTTCATTCAGTTCCATTTCGCCGACTTCAATTAAAGGAAATTCCTCATGAAACCAAACTTTCGTTACGTCGAAAGGATTCCAGCGAAATTCTTTTGCCTGTTCTTCCGTCATTACCTGAATAAAAAGCGTCCATTTCGGAAAGTTTCCTTTTTCGATGGCTTCTACCAAATCTTCCTGTGCAAAATCGGGATTTTCACCCTTCATTTTCACTGCATCTTCTTGGGTGAAATTTTTTATTCCCTGTTGGGTCCGGAAATGGAATTTAACCCAAACACGCTCGTTACTATCGTTGATCATGGAGTAGGTGTGGGAACCAAATCCGTGCATATGTCTGTAGCCATGCGGCGTACCTCGATCCGACATTAAAACTAAAACCTGATGAAGCGATTCGGGATTGAAACTCCAAAAATCCCACATCATGGTCGCGCTCTTCAAATTTGTTTTTGGAACTCTTTTTTGGGTATGGATAAAATCTGGAAATTTTTTGGCGTCTTTAATAAAAAAGACGGGCGTGTTATTGCCAACCAGATCCCAGTTGCCGTCTTCCGTATAAAATTTCAGCGCAAAGCCGCGCGGATCTCTTTCTGTATCTGCACTGCCTTTTTCGCCGCCCACTGTAGAAAAACGGGCGAACATTCGGCATTCATTTCCAACTTTTGAAAACAGTTTTGCTTTGGTGTATTTGGAAATATCGTGCGTTACAGTGAACTTTCCGTAGGCACCGCTGCCTTTTGCGTGTACAATTCTTTCGGGAATTCTTTCCCGTACAAAATGTGCTAAATTTTCCTGTAAAATAAAGTCCTGTAATAAAACCGGACCTCGTGGTCCCACCGTTTGGGAATCCTGATGGTCGAAATAGGGTGCGCCGGAGCCGGAAGTGAGTTTTTTATTGGGCATTGAAGTAAGTTTTACGGTACAAATTTACGGATTTCGGAAGTGAATTACCACGCTAAGCAAACGAAAATCAATATAACATAGTATAAATATAACATAGTATATTTGTATAGATAAAATTAATTTATGAACATTCAGCAACTGGAGTATTTAATCGCCGTTAACAAATATAAACATTTCGGTAAAGCCGCGCAGGCCTGTTTCATTACGCAGCCAACACTGAGCGCGATGATACAAAAATTTGAGGATGAGCTCGACGTGAAGATTTTCGACCGAACTACACATCCTATCCGTACAACCGATATTGGAGTGCAGATTATCGAGGAAGCCAAAACAGTGATCGACGCCGTAAATGAACTCAAGAATAAAGCCTCGCTTCTTAACAATGTTTTGGCCGGCAAACTTAACCTTGGTATTATTCCCACTGTGTCGAGTTTTATATTGCCGTCGGAGATTTTTGATTTTTTAAAGGAAAATCCGAAAATTGAGCTGAATGTGAAGGAAATGACCACTGATAACATTATAAAATCGCTGAAATCGGGCGAACTCGATGCCGGGATAATTTCCACGCCTTACGATGCAGCAAGTGAGTTTTATCAGGATTTTCTTTTTAATGAAGAACTCATGATTTATTCCTCCGACATTGATTCTAAAAAAGATTCCTTTGTAATTCCGGAAGAGATCGATACAAACAAAGTTTGGCTTTTAGAAGAAGGAAACTGTTTGAAAACGCAGTTTGAGAACATTTGTAATTTAAAAGAAAACTCCCTAAAGCCCAAAAACCTGGAGTTTTTAGCGTCCAACATCAACACTTTAATTCAAATGGTGGATAAAGTGGGCGGAATTACAATTTTGCCCGAACTGGCGATTCCGCAACTTTCAGAAATTCAAAAAAATAAAATTTCGAGGTTCCGTAAGCCTTTCCCCTTCCGCGAGATCAGTTTAATTTACTACAAGCCCACGTATAAACAGAAGATTTTAAGTGAAATGGCGACTTCCATCAAAAATTCTTTGAAAGAAAAATTAAATTATAATAAGCTTCCGGAGGACTTCGAAAGCATTAAACCGCAATGATTTTTATTACCTGCGTAAATTTTGCGGTTCGGTAAATACTCTTTAAATTTGCAACCGAATAACTTCGCGAGGAAAAATTTGAACTGATTGCAACCTCTCAAAAAAATGCTAAAACAGAATTTCTATTTTAGTTTCTTTTGTAATCACTTCCCTTTTTCTTTAAAAATTAATTTTTTAAAAAACAAAAGAAATATGTCATATTTATTTACGTCTGAGTCGGTTTCTGAAGGACATCCGGATAAAGTTGCAGATCAGATTTCCGATGCCCTCATCGATAATTTTCTGGCCAACGATCCCAATTCGAAAGTGGCTTGCGAAACTTTGGTGACCACAGGACAGGTGGTTTTGGCCGGTGAAGTTAAATCCACCGCTTATCTGGATGTGCAGGATATTGCCCGAAAAGTAATTAACGGGATTGGCTATACGAAAGGAGAATACATGTTTGCGGGAGATTCCTGCGGCGTCATTTCTGCCATTCACGAACAGTCTTCAGACATCAACCAGGGCGTGGACCGGAATTCGGAGAATGATGATTTTGATTCCAAAGCCAACAGCCAGGGCGCCGGCGATCAGGGAATGATGTTTGGTTACGCGACCAACGAAACAGAAAATTATATGCCTTTGGCACTCGATTTAGCGCATACCATTTTAAAAGAATTGGCTGTTTTGAGACGGGAAAACGATGCCATCCAGTATCTTCGTCCAGATGCAAAATCTCAGGTTACAATTGAATATTCCGATGATCACAAGCCGGTAAGAATCGATTCTATTGTAGTTTCAACCCAGCACGACGAATTTGGAAGCGACGAAGCCATGCTGGCGAAAATCCGAAAAGATATTATTGAGATTTTAATTCCGAAAGTAAAAGCAAAACAAAAACAGGGTATTCAAAACCTTTTCAACGACCAGATCAAATACCACGTTAATCCCACAGGAAAGTTTGTCATTGGAGGTCCACACGGCGATACCGGTTTAACGGGAAGAAAGATCATCGTTGATACCTACGGCGGAAAGGGCGCCCACGGTGGTGGAGCGTTTTCGGGTAAAGACCCGTCGAAGGTAGACCGAAGCGCAGCATATGCGGTTCGTCACATGGCGAAAAACTTAGTGGCAGCCGGAGTTGCCGAGGAAATTTTGGTACAGGTTTCGTACGCCATCGGCGTAGCAGAGCCTTGCGGTCTATACATCAACACCTACGGCACGTCCAAACTCGGTTTGAATGACGGCGAACTGGCAGAAAGAGTGCAGAAAATATTTGATTTAAGGCCGTACGCCATCGAACAGAATTTAAAACTTCGAAATCCCATCTATCAGGAAACGGCGTCTTACGGGCACATGGGAAGAGAGCCTTATATTGCCGACAAGACCTTTCGAAAAGCAAATGGTGAAGACCTGGTGATCAAAGATCTGGAGTTTTTTACCTGGGAAAAACTTGACAAGGTTGATGAAATTAAGAAAGAATTTGACCTCTAATTTTTAAAATAATTTAAACTGCTTTATCCAAAAATGATAAAGCAGTTTTTTTTAACTTTACCGCAGAACAAAAATTCCTTATGAAGAAAATTTTCATTTTTTCAGTTTTTTTAATGATGTTGTCCGCGAATTTTGCAAAAGCACAGCTAACCATGCACAAGATCGTTCATGCGGGATACGTTTATCAAAATCAAAGTTTCGGCGAGATCGGCGGAAGATTGCTTTTTCTGAATACCGACGACCTTATTTACCGGGTTGGAGCTTCGGCCTTATTGGGTGTGGCGAACAGCGATTTTGCCATTATGCCAAAGGTTCAGGGTGACGTTCTTATTAATTTCGAACGGAATGTTGATCTTTATCACGCCTATTATTTTCTGGCCGGCGCAGAAGTCACAACAAAATATGTTGCGCCGAAAGTTGGTGCTTCCCTCTTCGGTATCATCGATTTGACGGGAGGTTATGCTTTTTCCCTTGATAAACAAGGTATTAATGGAAAAGAATTAAAAGGCCTCAATATTAATTTTACTGTTAATATTCCGCTTGTTCTCTTGCATGATTTAGCGAAATAACAATTTTTCTTTAAATATTTAAAAAATTTTAACACAGTATTAACTTTTTTATTACTTTTACCAACTCAACTAAAAACAAGCTATCGAGATAAAATTTTACTTCTTTTTTTAAACTGAAATCTAAAAATCCGAATAAACCTTTTGGTTTAGGGCCTCGGATGAAATAAAGAAGTGAATTATGACTACACAAACCGATAGCTGGTTGATCTCGGAGTACAGGAATGGTAACGAAAGAACGCTGCCAATTCTTATTCAAAGACACCAAAAAGATCTTTTTTCTTTCATTTTCTATAAATTGATGGATGAAGATTTAGCCAACGATATTTTTCAGGATACTTTTATGAAAATTATTGTAACCTTAAAAGAAGGGCGCTACAATGAAGAAGGCAAATTTATCCTGTGGGCAAAAAGGATTGCCTATAATCTTATCATCGACCATTTCCGTCTAAAATCAAAACACATCAAAGTTTCCGAAACTACGTATGATAATGACGAATTCTCCATCTTCGATCTTATTTCCGAAAAAGAAGAAAATATAGAAGAGCGATTAATAAGTCAACAAATACAGGATGATTTAATGAAAATGTTGGTTTTCTTGCCCGAAAATCAGCAGGAAGTCATTAAACTGCGTTTTTTCGACGGTTTAAGTTTTAAGGAAATTGCGGATCAAACCGATACCAGCATCAATACAACGCTCGGCAGAGTGCGGTACGCCCTTATTAATCTAAGAAAAATAATGAACGAGCATCAGATTATTTTAACACGTTAATAATAATTCAAAAAAAGTTGCGTTTTTAGGGAAATAAAATATTTCGCCTATGAAAAAAAATGACACTTTAAACAAAAACCTTTTGATACCAAAAAGACAAACGATCGATTTTCTGTTGAGCTATTCCAGAAGCATCACTGTTTTGAAAACCCGGAGTAAAAATCAGATTGTTTCCCAGAATTGACCTTAATTTTATTTAAATTTGTGCTGTATGAAAATTCAGCACATTTTTTTTGACCTCGACAATACCCTTTGGGACCATCGCAGAAATGCTTATCTCACTTTGAAAGAAATTTTTAAAAGAGAAGATGTTTCCCACAAATACAACCTCGGTTTCGAGGAATTCCACACCGAATATTTTACCATCAACGAACGGCTTTGGGAACAGATCCGGGACGGCGAAATTGATAAAGAATATCTCCGGAGGCACCGCTTTCACGATACTTTTCTCTTTTTTGGAATTGATGATTTCGACCTTGCGCAAACCTTCGAAGATAATTTTCTGGATGAGATCCTCAATTACAACGATCTGGTTGAAGGTGCTTTTGAGATTTTGGAGTATCTCTCCGAAAAACCCTATCACCTGCATATTCTTTCCAACGGTTTTAAAGAAGTTACGTTTCGAAAATGTGAACTTTCCGGAATTAAAAACTATTTCAAAACCATTACGAGTGCTGATGAGATCAACATTCGTAAGCCCAAACCCGAAATTTACGCGTATGCTTTAAATAAAGCCGGCGCAAAGAAAGAAGAGTCCATGATGATAGGCGACGACTGGATCGCGGATGTGGAAGGCGGTAAATCTTTCGGCTTAAAAGTAATTTTCTTCGATGTTTTTAATGATAATTTCGAGGCCGATGAGGTAACCGTAATTAAAAAATTGATCGAGTTGAAAAATATTCTGTAAATAAAATTGCCACGAATTCACTTCTTTATACGGTGTATTCGTGGCAAATTACTTGTAAAATTTAGAATCTAAACGCCCAAACTTTCGCGAACTCTGCTTATTGTATTTCTTGCGATGATTTTGGTTTTAGCGGCACCTTGCTGCAGCTTTTCTTCCAGTTCCGGCAGATTGTTCATGTAATAATTAAAGAGTTCTCTTTCTTTCGCAAACCGCGTTAAAATTAAATGCAACAATTCGGTTTTTGCATGTCCGTACCCGAAATTTCCGGCGAGATATTTCGCGCGCAGTTCTTCGGTTTGTTCCGGCGTTGCAATGAGCTGATAGATGGCAAAAACTTTGTCGGTTTCCGGATCTTTTGGGTCTTCCAAAGACTTCGAATCCGTTTCAATGCTCATCACCTGTTTTTTTACCTCTTTTTCGGATAGAAAAATATTGATAATGTTCCCAATGGATTTCGACATTTTTTTCCCGTCGGTACCGGGAACATATTTGGTTTCCTCCTGTAATTCTGCGCTTGGCAGCACAAAAACATCGCCCATTTGCCGGTTAAATTTTTCGGCAACGTCTCTGGTAATTTCCAGATGTTGAAGCTGGTCTTTGCCTACGGGAACGATCTCCGCGTTGTACAGTAAAATATCGGCCGCCATCAAAATAGGATAATTGAATAAACCCGCATTCACATCCTGTAAACGATCAGATTTGTCCTTAAAAGAGTGCGCCAGTGTTAATCTTTGATACGGAAAAAAACAATCCAGATACCAGGTAAGTTCGCAGGTTTCGGGAATATCGCTCTGTCTGTAAAAAAACGTTTTCTCCGTATCCAACCCACATGCAAGCCAGGCAGCAGCTGTTTCGTATGTATTTTGTTTAAGCGTCTTCGCATCTTTAATCAAAGTTAAAGAGTGCAGATTGGCTATAAATAAAAACGATTCATTTTCCGGCTTTTTGGAGAGTTCAATAGCGGGAATAATTGCGCCGAGTAAATTTCCCAGGTGCGGTGTTCCTGTGGCCTGTATTCCGGTAAGTATTCTGGACATGGTATAATCTGATTTCGACAAAAATACAAAAGAAATGGCGCTTTGCCAACCTTCTGTTCTGCCTTTAAAGAACTTTTTTCGCGCTGGTAAGGGTTTCGATAAGTTTTCGTTGGCGGCGATTTCGTTTTCGGATATCATAAAAGCCCTTTCCTAAAAAACCGCCGAAAAGCAGCGTTAAAATTCCCATCAGTCCTTCGTAAAGTTCAAATCGTTTTGTAACCGCGCTGATTTTTTGCTGCTCTTCAAGTTGTTGGGTATTCAAATAGCGGTTCAGCGATTTTAATTCGTTCTGCTCCAGATTTTTTTTAACAGCGAGATATTTACCGTTATAGGCCTGAAATTTTTCAAAATCATTAAGCGCCAAATTGTTGTTGGCTAAAAGTTGGTAAAGTCCTTCGTTCAAAACCAGATCTCCCACGGGCAAAGCCATTTCTTCCGCTTTGTAAAGCTTCTGAAGCGATTCCGTATAATTTTGGGTGAGAAATAAGGTTTCTCCCAGACCTTTCAGCGCATACGCTTCCAAACTGTTTGCCTTTCCGATTTTCGCAAATTTTTCTGATTTATTAAAATATTCAGAAGACTTCCGGAGCTGCAACAAATCGATATAGCAATAGCCGATATTGTAATAAATGATGCTCAAATTGGCCGCAGAATTTTTGTCCAGCTTCAATTTTTCAAAATTAGCCGCCGCCATTTTAAACTTTTCCAGGGCCAGATCGGGGTTCGACTGATTTCTGTAAATCATGCCGCGCACCGCATAATTAAAACCGGCATTGAAAATGCGGTCTTTGTCCATAGGAGCTAGTTTTTCGGTCAACACCAAGGATTGGTCCAGTGTTTCCAGCGCTTTATCATACAGTTCCATTTGTTGGTACTGCACTGCGACGGAGTTCAGGATTTTTATTTTGGTGGTGGGCAACGCTTCTTTGTTGATGAGGCTCGTCGCCTTCAGAATGTAGAAAAGAGAGCTGTCGTTATTTCTTTTGGCGATATAGGCGTTGGAAATCAGCATGTAAAGATGCGCCACCTGATCCACCTTGTTTTCCTCTTTCAGTAACTTCAGCGCGATCGAAATGGTTTCGTCGGGCCGTTCATAAATAATTACTTTTGCCCGGTTGATGAGGGAATCCTTGTCTTTTTGCGCTGCAAAGGCAACAGACCAAAAAACAAAAATCAGAAAGGACAATCTTAATACTTTCATCGTTTAGGAATTTCTTAAAGTCTGCATATATTCCTGCGGAGACATGCCGGTGATTGTTTTAAAAACGTTCGTAAACGCGCTGTGACTGGTGAAACCTCCGATCTCCGCAATGTAACTTATTTTGTACTGCAGATAGCTGCGGTCCGTGGCGAGAAGCTGGATAACGTGTTTAACACGCAGTTCGTTAATGTAGGTGTTGAAGTTTTTATCTTTATATTTATTAATGATTTCCGACAGATACTTCGTATTAGTGCCTAACTGCGCAGATAAATTCGCCAACGACATATTGTTATCCAGATAATTTTTAGATTCTTCGAACTGCTCCAGTTTATCCAAAATTTCTTTTTCGGTTTCCTTCGGAATAAGCAAGGCTTTTTTCGATGCATCTTTTTCCTTGATTTCAGGCCGTCTTACCGTTTGCGGAATGTTGATGGAGCGAAAAAATTTAATCTGCCGCGCCAATACCGTGGCTTTCTGCACTTCTCTTGCATACAGAAATCCAGCGGCGCACAAAAAAGGTAGTGCGGTGCCCGCTAGATAGAAGAATTGCATTTTCTTTTTCTGTGCAGTTAATTTGGTATTTTCTGCAGTAAATTCGGTGTTCAGCTGAATGAGTTCGCGACGTGCTTCTTTTTTATTTTCGGTGAGTAGTTTAGAACTTTCGTCGAGTTTATTCTTGTAAAAATCGTATTCATGGTCTTTTTTGATAACCAGATAATTTTTCGTCAGGTCGGCGTAAATTCCATTTTTTAAAGGTTCGTAAGCGGTGTTTTCCAGAGGTGCCAGCGCGCGCTTTAAACACTGAATGGCTTTTTCGTACTGCTGTTCTTCAAAAAATAATCTGCCACGAAACTGTTCCGTCGCGGAACGGAGATAAACCGCACGCGGTAAATTTTCCAAACTGTTTAAAAGCTTGTCTGCTGCTTTTTTGGCTTCTTTCCTGTGGCCTTTTTCCGAAAGGATGGCGACCGTAAGCAGATCATTTTCCTTTAAAATTAAATCGGCGGAATTTCCGGCCTTCGTAGCAAGGTTGGAACTTTTTGAAAGACTTTTTTCGGCTAGGTTCAGTTGTTTCAGCGCGATGTAATTTTTCGCCTGCAATTGAAAGAGTTGTGCGTAGAGATCGTCGTTATTCCCGGCAATTTTAGACATCTTTTTTTCGGAAAGAAGCGGCGTAATAATTTTCGAGGTCTGCTCGTAAAGATTCAGGTGGTAAAATTCCCGTGCGATCATCAAATTTCTGAGGAGATGCTCATCCGAATGCGGCAGATCCAAATTTTCGAAAGCGGTGCGCACAGATTCTACATAATCACCTTTCAGTAGATAAGCCTTTGCCAAAATATCCTTTACGACAAGTGGATGATTCTCATTTCTGATTTCTTTCGCAGCGTGAATGGCCACGTCCGGATTTTCGTAGAGTTTCGCAAAGCTGTTCTCCACACGCAGGTCGAAATCCGGGCGGCTTTGGGCCGATACAAATGTCATACTGGCGAAAAAGATGAAGAATATTTTCGGGAAATTGTACATCAAACAAAACTACTCATTTTTAAAACGAATTAAATTATTTCAGCGCCGAATTTAGTGATAAATCAGTAACAGAAAATACTTTTTATAAGTAAAAATTCATTAAATAACCAGTTTCAACGGACTAAAATTAATAACGGCAGTTTTTTTAAATAGCTTTAAATGAGTTTGTTAAAGATTCAGTATTTGGGAAATTCATGAATTCTGCAACTGCTTCGCGGAAACAGAGCGGCATTTTAGTTTAGTTTTAACTCAACTTAAAAACAAATTTATTTAGTATGAAAAATTTTTACACGGCAGCGCTCTTTTTCTTAGGATTGGGCTTGAGCCAGGCACAGGTTTATGACACCGGAAGTTTGGTATTTATGAAAGACGTATCGAATAATGGCGTAGCAGTAGGAAGTTTGGGTGGTTCTCACGTTTTGTGGACGGTAAATAGCGGCACAATAAGTTTGGGCGAAATTCAAAGCGGGCAGGCGTCGGGAATGACAAACGTTTCATCGGACGGGCGGTATGTGTCCGGAACCATGACTAATCCCAATACGGGCGTAGACGAAATGGCGCGATACGATACCACTACTCAAACCTGGACTTATTTGGGAACAATATCTGCCGGATCCGAAAGTTCTGCCTGGGGAATGACAAGCGATGGATCCACCGTGGTTGGATTAGGACTTTTGGAAAGTTATTTGGGTAATGCCGTAAAGTGGTCACAGACTACAGGCTTTGTTACTATCGGAAGCACAGTTTCCGGCAGCAGTTCGCGGGCAAATGCAATTTCGGATGACGGAACAATCGTTGCCGGTTGGCAGGATGATGATTATGGCGACCGTTTCGGGGTCTACTGGAAAGATGGTGTACAAACGTATATTAAAGATAATAATGGAGATTTGGTGGGTGAGGTTGCGAATATGACACCAGATGGTAAAACCATGGTTGGAACTAATCTTGAGCGTCCTTATATTTGGAATGAAACCACTGGCTATACAGAATTTATTCATGACAATCCCATGTACGAAGGAGGTGCCAGCGCCATCTCCGATGATGGAAAGACTGTAATCGGATTTTTTCGGGAGTGGGGCACCGGTGCACTGAGCGGCGAAGGTTTCATCTGGAACCAGGAAAAGGGGAGGATTAATCTTAACGAATACGTTACGAGTCTGGGATTAGATGATCTGGGAATGACGTTTGCCCTGCCGATGGCTATTTCGCCGAACGGAAAATATATTGTAGGAATCGGTAGAATTGACAATGATTACCAAGGTTTTGTGATCGATCTGTCCGCAGTATTAGCGACAAAAGATGTGGCCATAAGCAAAACTAAAATCTACCCAAATCCGGTGGGAAATGTTTTGCAGATTACAAACGCCGAGAAAATTACAGGAGTGGAAATCTACAATATGGCGGGGCAAAAAGTTCTTTCGACTGCGAAAATCTCTAAAGACGGACTGAATGTTTCAACCTTAACTAAAGGCACTTACGTGGTGAAAATGAAAACTGCAACTTCCGCTGAAAGCATTAAAATGCGGAAGAAATAAGCGTTGTTTAATTCAAACCAAAAGAATATCCGTCAATTTTTTTTGACGGATATTTTAATAGGTAAAAGTCACAGAATGACTTAATGGAAATTCTTAATTTAAAAATCCAGACCGTGCGGAAAAGCTTTTTTTCGGAAGATCAATAAAAGCGCCGCACCCACCGTTATGGCAGCATCCGCGACATTGAAAATATATTTGAAAAATTCAATATGTTTCCCGCCGAGCAAAGGCCAGCTTTCCGGAACATACCAATCGACCAACGGAAAATGCAGCATATCGACCACGCAGCCCTTCATAAAGGTAGAATAACCACTTCCGAGGGAAACTACCTTCGAGATTCCGCCGTACTCGATCCATCTTCCGATGCTTTCGTCGTACACGGTTCCGCTGTCGAAAAGCATTCCATAGAACATGCCGTCGATCAAATTACCGATCGCGCCGGCAAAAATCATCGACATCGGAATAAGTAAATAGTTACTCGCCCCTTCTTTCAGCCATTTGCTGAAAAGGTACACCATTCCGCCAATTAAAAATACACGGACAATTACGAGGAAATATTTTCCGAGCAATCCGCCGAAGTGAAAGCCATAAGCCATTCCCGGATTTTCGACAAAAGTCAGCTTGAAACCCGGAAAAACCGAAATGCTTTCGCCTAAATTAAAGTGGGTTTTAATATAAAATTTAGAAATCTGATCGATCAAAAGAATGATGAAGGTAATTAATGCTATTTTCTTCATTACAGATCCGTCTTTGGTTTGTCTTTAAAATTTCTCGCAGGTTTGTCCTTTTTAACGGTGTTTTTGGTTAAAAAAGGTTGCGTTTTCGTGTTTCTGGTGTGAAATTTTTCGTACCGGATTCCCATGTCTTTCATCACGTCTTTTAACGCGTTAAGTTCCATTTGATTTTTGGGATGAACTATAAGTGATTCCATTTTTATATTATTTTTTAGAAAGTTCGTCGAGGCGTTTTTGGTCTTCGCGGGAGAGATCTTTTACCCCGTTTTCTCCCATTTTACTCAGGAGGCGGTCGATCTCTTTTTCCCGGTCTTTCCTGTCCGAATTGAATCGGTCGTCTATCGTATAATTTTTTTCTTTGTTGGGAATAATTTTTTCTTTGATGTCTTTCCGAAAAAAGTAAATAAAAATCACCGCCACGGCAAGTAAAACGTAAACAAACGTCATGTTGAATTTTTGTTAATGTAAAAAGTACAAAGTACAATGCATTCTACAGTTAGAAACACACGATACTTTGTACATCATTCTGTTCAGCGGGATCCTTTTACCGCTGCATATTTTTTGCTTCAATGCTCAGGGTGGCGTGTGGCACCGCCCGTAAACGGTCTTTCCCGATGAGTTTGCCCGTTACCCTGCAGATGCCGTAGGTTTTGTTTTGAATGCGGACCAGCGCGTTTTTCAGATCGCGCACAAATTTTTCCTGGCGTCCGGCCAAAATAGCATTCTGTTCTTTGCTCAGTGTCTCAGCGCCTTCTTCAAACGCTTTGAAAGTAGGCGACGTATCGTCGGTACCATTGTTTTGGTCGTTGATGAAGCTTTCCCGGATGAGCATCAAATCCCGTTCTGCTTTTTCTATTTTTGCCTGGATTAATTCTTTGAACTCTACCAGATCGCTGTCGCTGTATCTTTGTCTTCCTTCGTCCATAGTTGTTTCTTAGTTAATTTGAAAATTAAAGGGATTTTTTATTTGATCTCTTTCCCAATAATTGCCATTTTTTTAATGTTTACGTTAAATTTTTTCTCATCAATTTCGATTTCCTCAAAATTTGAAAGTGAATTTACAATTTCTATTTTATCTGACAACACTTCTTCTGAAATATATGTGCTATTGTTGAGTAATTCCGTTTCAAAGGGCGAATTGGCCTCCAATTCAATTGAAATTCTGTCAGTTAAGTCGAAACCGCTGTCTTTTCTTAAATTTTGAATTCTGTTGATAAACTCTCTTGCAATTCCTTCCGCTTTTAGTTCTTCAGTTAAAGTCAAATCCAGCGCAACCGTCATTTTACCTTCGTTTGCTACGGTCCAGCCGGGAATATCTTTTGTGAAAATATCAACATCATCCAAAGAAATTTCGTAACCCTGAATCTCCATTTTTCCGTCCTTTTCTAAGGTCGAAATCTGGTCCGCGCTCAAGTTGGCAATGGCGCCGCCTACGGTTTTCATATCTTTTCCAAGTCGGGAACCTAAAGTTTTGAAATTCGGTTTGATCTGTTTTACAATGAGGTGCGAAGCTTCGTCCGCATTGATGAGCTGAAGTTCCTTTACATTAACTTCCTGCTTAATCAAATCTGAAACCGCTAAGATCTGCGTTTTTGTTTTCGCGTCCATCACCGGAATCATTACCTTTTGAAGCGGTTGACGCACGCGGATATTTTCTTTTTTCTTAAAGAAAACACCATCGAGGTAATCTGTTGCGCCAAATGTGTTTTTTCTACAAGATCCTCATCAATCAGATTTTCGTCTGCCACCGGGAAATCCGTTAAGTGAATGGATTCCGCGGAATTTTTGCCTGTAATTTTGTTCAGATCCTGATAAAGTTGATCCATGAAAAAAGGCGCAATTGGCGCAGAAATTTTCGCGATCGTTTCCAGACACGTATATAAAGTTTGATAGGCAGAAATTTTATCATCAGAATAATCTCCTTTCCAAAATCTTCTTCGGCAAAGCCTTACGTACCAATTGCTTAAATTATCGTTCACGAAATTATTGATGGCTCGTGCCACTTTCGTGGGTTCGTAATCGTTATAAAACTCGGTTACGTCTTTCACCAGTAAATTCAGTTCGGATAAAACCCAACGGTCGATTTCCGGCCGGTTTTCGATGTCTTTTTCGGAATAGTTAAAACCGTCAACATTCGCATACAAAGCAAAAAACGAGTAGGTATTGTATAAAGTTCCGAAGAATTTTCTGCGTACTTCATCAATTCCTTCCAAGTCAAACTTTAAATTTTCCCACGGATTGGCGTTGGAGATCATGTACCAGCGCGTCGCATCGGGACCGTATTTATCTAAAGTTGTAAACGGATCTACCGCATTACCCAACCGTTTGGACATTTTCTGGCCGTTTTTATCCAAAACCAAACCGTTCGACATAACGTTTTTGTACGCCACCGAATCGAAAACTGCCGTTCCGATTGCATGAAGCGTATAAAACCAGCCGCGCGTTTGGTCGACTCCTTCCGCAATAAAATCTGCGGGAAAGGCTTTTCTCCCGTCGATCATTTCCTTGTTTTCAAACGGATAATGCAGCTGCGCATACGGCATGGAGCCGGAATCGAACCAAACATCGATCAGATCGGTTTCTCTGGTCATCGGTTTTCCGGCGGCTGAAACGAGGATTATTTCGTCTACAATATTTTTGTGCAAATCGATTTTTGCATAATTTTCTTCGGACATATTTCCACTTTCAAAACCATCGAAAGGATTTTTTGTCATGAAACCTGCCGCCATCGATTTCTGAATTTCGTTCATCAGTTCTTCTACGGAACCGATGATGATTTCTTCTTTCAAATCTTCCGTACGCCAGATCGGCAACGGAATTCCCCAATATCTGGAGCGCGAAAGATTCCAGTCGTTCACGTTTTCCAGCCAGTTTGCAAAGCGTCCTTCACCCGTAGATTTTGGTTTCCAGTTGATGTTTTCATTCAGTTCTACCAAGCGGTTTTTCACTGCGGTCATTTTTACAAACCAGGAATCCAGCGGATAATATAAAACCGGTTTGTCGGTTCGCCAACAGTGCGGATAACTATGGACGTATTTTTCTACTTTGAAGGCTTTGTTTTCTGTCTTTAAAAGAATCGCCAGTTCGACGTCCCAGGATTTTTCGGGAGCAGTTCCTTCGTCGTAATATTCGTTTTTGATGTATTTTCCGGCGAAAATTTCCGGGACGTTTGCACCTTCCAAAAATTTCCCCTGCAAATCAACCAACGGAACAAGATTTTCGTTTTCATCTTTGATCAACATTGGCGGAATTCCGTTTTCCTTACCTACGCGAGCATCATCGGCACCAAACGTCGGCGCAATGTGAACGATTCCGGTTCCGTCTTCTGTGGTAACAAAATCGCCAATGATAACGCGGAAAGCTTTGTCTGCATTTTCTGCTGGTGAAAACCACGGAATTAACTGTTCGTATTCGGTCCCCGCTAAATCTGCGCCCGTAAATTCTTTTACAATTTGATACGGAATATTTTTATCGTCGGCTTTGTAGTTTACGAAATCCTCATCCGTTGCGGCAAAATATTTTTTACCGAAATTTTTCTCCAAAAGAACTCTCGCCAAAACGATGTAAATGGGCTCGAAGGTGTATTGGTTGAAGGTTTTCACCAAAACATATTCGATATCTCTGCCCACCGCTAAAGCCGTGTTCGAAGGTAAAGTCCAGGGCGTTGTCGTCCAGGCAAGAAAATAAACGTTGTTTTGAGGTTGCTCAGCGTCGAATTCTGCCCAATGAAGTGCGCCGCCGCAAGTGTTTTCTGAGATTTCCGCACTGTCAATTTTGGCTTCAGGATAAGCAATTGCTGATAGTTCTTGCCATATTTTGCCTGCATTTTCAGGCGCTTTTTTCAGTTTAAATTGCGCAACAACCGTCGTGTCCGAAACATCACGGTACGTTCCCGGCTGATTGAGCTCGTGGGAAGACAAACCCGTGCCTGCAGCGGGCGAATAAGGCTGAATGGTGTAGCCTTTGTAGAGCAAATTTTTTGTGTAGAGTTGCTTTAAAAGCCACCAAACAGTTTCCATGTATTTTGGTTCGTACGTAACGTACGGATCTTCAAGATCAACCCAATAACCGATTTTCTCCGTCAGGTCATTCCAGACGTCGGTGTAGCGCATCACGGCGTTACGGCAAGCCTGATTATAATCTTCGACAGAAATTTTCTTCCCAATATCTTCTTTTGTAATGCCGAGTTCTTTTTCTACGCCTAATTCAATTGGTAATCCGTGCGTGTCCCAACCTGCTTTGCGGAAAACCTGCTTTCCCTGCTGCGTTTGGTAGCGGCAAAAAATATCTTTCAAAGCTCTCGCCATAACGTGGTGAATGCCGGGCATTCCGTTTGCCGAAGGCGGACCTTCGTAAAAAACATATTCGGGTTTTCCTTCGCGTATTTCTACAGATTTTTTAAAAGTTTCATTCTGAGCCCAGAATTGCGTTATATTCTCGGCAACCGCGGTTAAATCGAGATTTTTATATTCGTTAAACTTCTTCATTGTCAGTCAGTTCAAAAAGAATTATCCTTTTTTATTAAGTTTGCGAATATAAGGAATTTTAGTGGAATTTTTACGCGTTCAGCGCAGGGATTTTTCGGGTACAGGAATTTGCAAAACCACCATGGTGCCAAGCGGTTTGTCGTCTTCGTACAGGTCGTGGTAAGTAATGAGATAAGCATCAGCACCGAAATAATTTTTTAGCATTCCATTGGCGATATTGGTACCCATTGAGGGTCGGCTTTTGTTTTTGGGTTTTGCGTTGCCGGCTTTGCTTCTACCGATTCCGTTATCAATGATTTGAATTTCGACCCCGTGCGAGTTGAGAAATATCTCGAGCTTAATTTTTTTGTCTTCCACAGAGGAAACGCCGTGCAGAATGGCATTTTCGATAAAGGGCTGTAAAACCATGGGCGGCAGTTTAATCTTTTGGGAATCTATTTCGGGCGCAACGTTGATTGTAAATGCAATTGAATTATTAAAACGCAGATTTTCAATATCCATATAAACCTGAAGTGTGTGCAGTTCCTGTTCTAAGGTGAATTCTTTCGTGGAGGTTGCAACGAGAATGGTCCGGATGATTTTTGAAAATTTGGTTAAATATCCGGCTGCGATTTCCGGTTCGTTTTGCAGAATATAAAATTTGATGGAGTTTAAAGCATTAAAAATAAAATGCGGATTCATTTGACTTTGGAGGACGGAAAGTTTTAGGTCGGAGATTTCCTGCAGGTATCTCATTTTCTCATTTTCGATGCGGAGGCGTTTCTGGTTTTCCAAATTCATGCTGTCTTTTAATACATCATTTTTCTTCATCTCCGCAATAAAGTTTTGATGGAAGGAAGATTTTTCGAGAAAATTGTTTCGTTGCCAATGGCCCAGCGCAAAAGAAAACGCTAAGTTTTCCACAAAAAATCCCATGAAAAAGATAAAATCGCCCATTTTTCGGCTGATGTTAATCCAGGGCAACTCCCGAACAAATCTTTCGCCGATAACAGAACAGATAAACAGAACGACGCCGCCAACCAAAATATAATATTTCAGTTTGCTCTTCAGCCTCATCAAAATATAAAAGGAGATGATGGTTTGTATAGCGATTGCAAAAATGAAAACTTTATTAAACCCGGAAAAAAAGAATTCAATATTGCTGACGCGCAGGAGCAGAAAACTAAAAATCGCCGCGATCAGCATTACCAGAACCGGCATGGTGATTACACGATACCAAGTTTTGTTCGTGTTTTTTACGCTTAAAAACTGGGTGAAGAAGAAAAAATAAATGCAGTTATAAACAATGGTGAAGAATTTTTTTGAGGCCGCATCGAATCCGAAAAAATCGTTTACATCCTTCAGAAATCCCGTTTCCACCATGGGCAGATAAGCTAAAAGCGAGAAAAAAGTATAGGAACTGTAGAGCAGGTAAGATTTGTCGCGGTTCTGAAAAAACATCGCCAGGTGATAAGCCGACAATGTGATTAAGCCGCCGCTCACAGCGTACAAAATACTGTCGTACGTGTCCCGCTCAATAATGGTACGAAATGACGCAAACATCAGAAATGTGTTTATTTATCTACAAAAATATAGTATTTATAAGAACTTTATTCTATTATGTTCGCAATAAAGCAATCTATTTTTCTTCTTTCGCTTTTGAATGAGCCTGCTGAAAGATAAAATATGAAACAAGGCCCAAAACAAGGGACGAAACAATTGCCAAAATTAAACTGCCAATTACGTATTGAATAAGATTATTTTTAACAAGACTGGTATCTAAAGTCTGATTTTCGAAATTCGTTACGCCGCCCGCAAACGGAGCTCCCAAAAGCATGGAGAGAAAAATAATAAACGGAATGAAAGCCGGAAAACTCACTTGCGTACTCATATAAGACAATGCTTTGTTGAGTTTAAAAAAAGAAGCTAAAAAAATAATGATTACCGTGTGGAAGCCCCAGAGGGGCGTTAGGCCGACAAAAACGCCCAAAGCGATCGATTTTGCCTTTACTTCGTTGCTTCCGTCGGTCTCCAGAATGTTTTCTTTTAAAAATCTTTTAAATCCTTTTTTCCGGAAATAACGGTAGAACACTTTTTGACTTTGAACGGTGTTTTGAATGAAATTTTCCAAATCGTTTCTTCTTTATTCCAAAGATAAGAGTTTAAAATCTTAAAATTCGGTATTATATTAAGGAGTAAAATAATGCGAAAAGCGCAGTATTAAAAAAAAACTTCTACTTTTGCAAAAATTTCGAGGATGTCAAAAAATTTAGTGATCGTAGAATCACCTGCAAAAGCAAAAACTATTCAGAAGTATTTGGGAAAGGATTTCGAGGTGAAATCCAGTTTCGGTCATATCCGGGATTTGCCAAAAAAAGGAATGGGGATCGACTTGCAGACCTTCACGCCGGACTACGAAGTTTCTGCCGATAAAAAGAAACTCGTTACCGAACTGAAAGCCGCCGTGAAAAAGGCCGATATGATTTGGCTGGCTTCGGATGAGGATCGCGAGGGTGAAGCGATTGCCTGGCATTTGGCGCAGGAATTAAAACTGAACGACGACAATACAAAACGTATCGTCTTCCACGAAATTACAAAGAATGCCATTTTAAAAGCCATCGAAAATCCAAGGAAAATTGATCAGAATCTGGTCGATGCCCAACAGGCGCGAAGAATTTTAGACCGAGTGGTCGGTTTCGAAATGTCGCCCGTGCTTTGGAAAAAAGTTAAAACCGGCCTTTCCGCCGGCCGGGTTCAATCCGTTGCCGTTCGATTAGTGGTAGAAAGAGAATTGGAAATTAGAGGTTTTAGTCCAAAGTCATCTTATAAAATTGAAGGTGTTTTCTTAAATAGTAACGAACAGGAGATTTCGGCAAAACTGAAAAAGGATTTTGTACAAGAAAAAGACGCAGAAGATTTTTTAAATCTTTCCAAAGACACCGACTTTAAAGTCCTGAATGTAGAAACAAAGCCCGGAACGCGCACCGCTTCTGCGCCGTTTACCACCTCAACTTTACAGCAGGAAGCCAGTAACCGTTTGGGTTATGGCGTAACCGGAACGATGCGCGTGGCGCAAAGATTATATGAAGAAGGTTTCATTACCTATATGCGAACCGACTCCGTGAATCTTTCACAGGAAGCGATTAACGGCGCGAAAGCTCAGATTATTTCTGAATTTGGCGAAGAATATTCCAAGCCACGAAATTATACCACAAAATCTGCCTCCGCGCAGGAAGCTCACGAAGCGATCCGCCCTACCGATTTTTCTTTGAAAAACGTCGGCGACGCGCAGTTGAACAAACTCTATCAACTTATTTATAAAAGAACCCTGGCCTCGCAAATGGCGAATGCTAAAATTGAGAAAACAGTTATCGAAATTGGTAATCAAAAACTTCCGCAGCATTTTGAAGCGCAGGGCGAAGTAATTGTTTTTGATGGTTTCTTAAAAGCTTATGGAATTATTAAAGCAGAAGATGAGGACGAAGAAAACAACGAAAAACTTTTACCGAAAGTTGCGGTAGGCGAAGCTTTGGACTATAAAAAAATTGAAGCGACGCAGAAATTTACGCGTCCTTCTGCAAGATATACAGAAGCCGGTTTGGTAAAAAAACTTGAAGAATTAGGTATCGGCCGGCCGTCAACGTATGCGCCAACTATTCAAACGATTCAAAACCGGGAGTATGTGGATAAGAAAGAAATTATTCCGCAGGAAAGAGAATTCATGAAAATGACGCTCGGTAAAAGTGGCCTTAAAAAAGAGGTTTTGGTAGAAAAATTTGGCGGCGATAAAAATAAATTTGTTCCAACCGACATCGGCGAAGTGGTGAATGATTTCCTCACGCAGAACTTTGCAGAAATTCTGGATTATGGTTTTACGGCGAAAGTAGAAGCCGATTTCGATAATATTGCCAACGGCGGCGAAAAATGGAAAGACGTTTTGCAAGGGTTTTATAAAGATTTCCACCCAAAGATCGAAGATGTTGAAGAAAATGCCGACCGCGCAAACGGGGAAAGAATTTTAGGCGTAGATCCAAAAACTGGTAAAAATGTAATGGCGAGGATCGGAAGGTTTGGTCCTATGGTGCAGATCGGAGAGCAGGACGATGAAGAAAAACCCGTTTTTGCAAGCTTAATGGCCTCTCAAAACATCGCAACCTTAACTTTAGAGGAAGCTTTGGAACTGTTTAAAATTCCGTTCGATCTGAAAGAGGTCGAAGGACAAAGTGTAACCATCGGTGTTGGGAGATTTGGACCGTATGTGAAATGGGGCGAAACCTTCATCAGCATACCAAGAGGGGAAGATCCGCTTTCCATCACGCAGGAAAGAGCCGAAGAGATCATCAACGAAAAGAAAATTGCAGACGCGCCAATAGCGACGTATAAAGGCGAGCCGGTAACAAAAGGCAGGGGAAGATTTGGTCCTTTCATAAAGTATCAGTCTATTTTTATTAATGTGCCGAAACGATATGATTTCGATAATCTCTCTCAAAACGACATCAACGAGTTAATTGAAGCGAAGCTGGAAAAAGAAGCTAACCGCTACATTCAGCAATGGGAAAGCGAAAAGATTTCCATCGAAAATGCACGTTGGGGTCCCATCGTAAAATTTGGAAAAAATATTTTTAAAATTCCAAAAAACGGGAAAGACGAAAAATTTACCGCGGAAGAGCTGGCAGATGTTTCGTTGGAAGAAGTGAAAAAGTGGATTACCGCGCAGGATAAAAATGCATTTAAAGAAAAGCCGAAAAAAGCGCCGACGAAAAAAGCTGCTGCTAAAAAAACACCCGTAAAAAAGGCAGCTGCGAAAAAAGGGGTGGCGAAAAAGAAATAGAATTTATAACCAATTTTGATGATCCGGAAGATGTAAATCTTCCGGATCTTTTTTGTTTTTTTTGGGAGGAAATTATTTCGCAAAACCCTGCTTTTAATGGTTTCTAAAACAAAACTCCACCTTCCTCCTTAATTTTCTGTTAATGTTCGCTTTAATATCGAAATATTTTTCCGTAAAAGTTTCTGATTTATATAGTCTAAATTTTATCTTATGTCTTGAATATAAGATAGTTATACGGTGTAAATGGAGTATTTGTAACGTATTAACAATATATAACACCTAATTTTTATCATATTTTTAAAACTATTGTTTTGTTCATAAGGATAAATTTATATATTTGCGACATCACAAATGAATGGATAAAGCCAACACAAAACAACGATGTTAAAAAAAATTACAGTAAAAATTGTAAATTTTTTTTTCTATGATAAAGATTCATTTGTTCTTCTTTTGCTTTTTAGCAAATGCAGCGTATTCGCAAACGACGAATAACGCGAAGGCTCCCAATAGTTATATTTACGATTTGGATGCGGCGAATGCCCAAGGATACGGCGGACTCGATATTCCCGTAGTAAAAGCCTATGAAATGTGGTCCCAATACGAATATTTGAAATCCAATGGTGCTTCAAATCCAATCCCCGCCGGCGTACAAAGTGCTTCGGTCTACTGGCAGGATGTCCCCGGAATGATCAAAAAAGTAAGTATCGTTCCCGGCGCAGAGGCTTCCCAGTCCAAAATCCGCGTTGAAATTAATAAAGGCAAAGGCAAAGGAAACGCCGTTGTTGCTTTTAAGGTTAATGAAACCATTTACTGGAGCTGGCATATTTGGGTAACCGACAATCCTGAAGACGGTGTTGTTTACAGCCAAGGTACCGAAACCGACCTGAATGGAAACCCGATTATTGTTCAATATATGGATAGAAACCTGGGTGCCACAAGCAATACATTTTTGGGAAACCAATGGCAGAAGTCCGGTGGGCTGATGTACGAATGGGGCCGAAAAGATCCCTTCCCACCCTTGGTTTATAAAGATGCGGATTTCTATGCCATTACCGGCGAGGTCGGCATTTTAAGACATAAAGAAATTGATCCTGTAAATACGATCCCGGTTCAGGTAAGGCCTTTTGACGAAATTGAAAAAAATATGCAGTTTGCCGTCAAAAATCCGCTCACTTATATCATCAATACCGACGCCGGAGGCAACTGGTTTTCCAGCAGCAGATACAAAGTACCGGGAGCAAGCCCCAATTACATGACCTGGGATTTATGGTCCGATAACGCGAAAGGAGGAAACAGCAACGGAAACAGTTCCAATACCACACTCAAAAACGAAAGCCTTTCCTATGAATTAAAGTCTGAATTAGACCCGTGCCCGAACGGATGGCGCGTCCCGTCCTATTACGGCAGAGAAACTCAGAACAATAATTTAGCTTTTTTCGGCAGAAAGAACAATGGTTTTAATGACGACAGCGCGGCCGAATACAGAGAGTTTTATCCGAACACTCCTAATCCGATGTTAGACGGTATTAAAATTTATCCCGGTCTCGGCATGGATTTCACCAATTCCAACGGCGGCGAAAGAAATTTAGGATTATTGCCCGTTTCAGGCGGCTATGTTTATTATCCAAATTCAGCTGCACCCAACGCGCCGGTAGGAATTACGTTTCAGGATAATTCCGCCAACGGCGGTTTGTGGAGTGCCACCTTTGCTTACGATGGTGCCCGACTTTTTTCCATGGTTTCAGATCCCGTGCGAACAAACACAAGTGTAGGTCTTCATGCCATTTATAACAATCAAACAAACCCGACAAGATCCGGAAATGCCGTAAAGTGTATGCGCGATCCTAATCTTGCGCTTATCGGTGATTTTGCAACGGAATACTTTAAAAATCAAGAAGATAATTTTAAAGAAGGTCTTGACGATCCGAACTCTTACATTGTTGTGGATGAAACACATTTATCAATTCCCGTGCGCAAAGCATTTTCGGTCTACAACCAATTGTTAACCGACCACGAATCGGCAAACGCAGATAATTTGATGGCGAAAGTGTTGTGGTCTTCAAATGAAGAATTAATTTCAGATTTGGTATTGGCTAATAATCCAATCGACGCCCGACTGTCCACCATTGAGGTGCAAATTAATCCGCAAAAAAAAGGAAATGCAGTTATTTCTCTTCATAACAGTAACGCGGAGGACAGTCCCGCACTTTGGAGCTGGCATATTTGGGCCGCAGACGAAGATCCAACGGTAAATACAGTTACCTACGCCACAGAAGAAGCAATTCCTGCAGATTTCAATTTCATTAATCCCACCTCCAGCAAAATGCCGGCTTTACAAACGGTTTTTATGGATAGAAATCTTGGGGCTCAAAAAAGCGACATTGCATCGGGTTACGCTAATGGACTTCATTACCAGTGGGGAAGAAAAGACCCTATTCCATCCTTTGTAAGCACATTTTCTCCGTCGGTTTTTGTTAAAGGAAGTTCGCCTGCGTATGACGGTATTGATGCCTCGCAGTATATTTCGAAGTACACCAAGCCTTATCAAACGTACGGCTCCACGAACAGTATTTCGTACAAGAAAATTCAGGAAAACATTATTTCCTCTATCGCAAACCCCTTAACTTTTCTTTATCATGATAAGCAGGGAATGCTATATGATGGCGGAAACCATTACGCCAACGATCTGACGAAAGTTAATGATTGGGTTTCAGATGAGAGAGGGCAGGCCGGCGACCGATGGGGACATGGCGATAAAAAATCACCATTTGATCCTTGTCCGGAAGGATGGCGGGTTCCCGATGTTTCTTTCACCAATCTTTACACAGGATCTAAAGGGAATTCACCCTGGTACAACGGTTATCATGCAGATGCCTACGGAAAACCCGGCGTTATTCAGGATCAGTGGCACGATATTGCCAGTTTTTATGGCGGCTCGGTTGAATCCACTAATGGCTGGAAATTTGAAAACCCAACCTTTAATATCGGAAATTTTCCACGCGATGGGATCAGAGGCGAACTCGGTGGCAAAAATGTGGGCTTAGAACGCTCCGGCGTTTGGACCGCTTCGCTCGCCGATATGAATACCGGCTTTGCTTTAGCCATGCAGTTTCAGGGTGACAAAATGCAGACCGGAACCGGTGTTTATCCGCAGGCCGGGATGAGTGTTCGTTGCGCCAAAGATGAGCGCCGCCTGTTAGGAGTTCCTGTCACTAAAAATAATCCCGATATTGTTTTGGGAACAGAGGGAGATCAAGTTATAAGTCAAGCCCAAAATAATGAGCTAAAAGTATATCCGAATCCTTTTAAAGATGAATTCTCCATCAACAATCCGAATTCGAAGAATTATGAAATTTACGATTTCAGCGGAAAGTTGGTTTTGAGAGGCACAGTGCAAAACGGACGGGTAGATGCTACTACAGTTCAGAAAGGGATTTACATTTTGAAAATTTTTATGAACGATGGTTCCATCGTTTCCAGGAAACTCATCAAACACTAGAATTATATTGACTTGAAAAAAAGCACAATCGTTAAGGTTGTGCTTTTTTTGTTACTTTTGTTGAGATTGTTTTTTCTTCTAATAACCATAAAACCTTCATTACACCGCAATGAATATCGACGAAATTCTACTTCCGCCCAAAGATTTTAAAACCGAAAAATGGCAACTTGGAAATTTAATATCCACAGAAATTCCCGAAGATGGAATTGTTTTGATCTTCTGCTTCGATTACCGCGGTTTGGAAAATGGCGCGGCAGAAATCCTCGATTTCAAAAGGGTTCGTCAGGAACTCTATAAGCTTTCAAAACTGGATTTCGAGGTGCCGGTTTGTGATCTGGGCGATTTAATTTCGGGGAAATCGCATGGCGATACGCACTATATTTTGCAGGAAATTCTTTCGATGTGTCACTCGAAAAATTCCATTCCGGTGGTGGTTGGCGGCAGTAACGATTTGGCTTTTTCGCTCTTTTCAGCCTTAAACTTTCATCAGAAGAATATAAATTATACGCAGGTTTCCAATATTATTTCCTTGTTGAATGATACGAATGAAATCACGGAAAAAAACTTCCTGTCAAAAATTTTAAGTTCGAAGGAATTCAGCATCAAAAATTATCATCATCTCGGCTATCAGAAACATCTAAACGAGATGGACTCCGTGAAACTGATGAAGGAAGTTGAATTTGATGTGCTCCGCCTGGCGGAAATGATGAATTCTACGGAAAAAACCGAACCCTATTTTCGGCGCGCGGATTTGGTAACTGTAAATTGCGATGCAGTCGAAAGTTTGGGCGATGGTTTTTCGGCCAACCCACAAGTGAACGGTCTAAACAAAAGGGAAATTTGCGCATACATGAAGGAAACCGGCCTTAGCGAAAACCTGAAATCCGTAGGAATCTTTAATTTCAACGCCAATTCTGCAGAATTTTTGAACCACCAGCTTTTGGCGCAGATGATTTGGCATTTGCTCGAAGGCATCAATATTCAAAAATCCCATCCTTTGGAACGGTCTTATGAAACATTTTGGGTGATGATCGACGACGGACAATATGCTTTTAAACGCGACACGTTCAGCAATCTGTGGTATTTTGGCGAAGACGAAAAGGTGCAGAATTTAATTCCGTGCGCGAAGTGGGAATACGATGAAGCCAAAAAAGGCTTTTTGAATCCACGCTTTTTAAGAAACTGATTTTCTTCCGTTAAATAAATTAGATGCCGAACCTGACGATGAAAAGCGCTTTATCTAAAATTTTTAATAATCCCTTTTTGTTGATCGGTATCACGGCGATATTGAAGTTGCCTTTGTTTTTAACCAAAAACATTCAGGAAGATTCTTTTATCACGTGGCGTGTTGCGCGTAATCTACTGAATTATGGCGTCATCGGCTTCAATGGAAACGAGCGCATTTCCGCGTCGACCACGCATCTTTATGTCCTGGTTTCGGCTTTTTTTCAACTGATTTTCGACGAAAATTTTATAGGTCCGCTGCTTATTTTTAGCGGAGTTCTTTTTGCGGTCGGCTCTTTCTGGCTTGGCAAAATTCTCTTCCCGACGGATCTTTTTAAACGCGGTTTTTTCGTGATTTTCCTGAACATGCTTCCACCCGCACTTACCGCCTCGGGCCTCGGCATGGAGTATGGGATTCTGTTTTTTCTGTACAGCGGCCTTATTTATTTTGGTATTTTCAAAGGAAAAAACTGGGCTTATTTTCTCTTTCCGGTCTTAATGCTGTGGACGCGGATGGACACGGTGATCTTTTTGGGAGTTTTCTTTGCAGCCGATGTCATTATTCGGAAAAAAATAAATTTATTTTTTATTTTAGGTGGCATTGCAGGAGTGATCAGCGTTGTTTCTTTCAACTATTTTTACTTTGGAGAACTGGTAAACCACACGATTACGGCTAAAAAAATTGCCTATAAAAATCTGATTCAGAACAACAGTTTTTCTCATTTCCTTTATCAGTGGGCGTACTACGGCGGACTCATCAAAAAATATTCGGTTTACACGCTGCTTCTTTTTGTCGCATTCTTAATGCTTTTGGGTTTTTCTGTTTTTAAAGTTTACAAAGACCACAGGCGGGTTCCGTATAAAACAAGATGGATTTTACTGGCAATGTTGGCATTTGCTTTATTAAAAATTACAGTTTTTGCGTGGTTTCAAGCTTATTTCGATTGGTATTACTGGCTTCCGCGGGTTTTTATGTTTGTAATTATTCTGTTCTATGTTCTGGATTTTGTTAAATTAAAATGCAAACTTTTAATTCCGGCGGTTTTTCTGGGTGTTTTGGCTTTGTACGCCTTTCAACTTTTGCAGTCCTACACCATTGGGTACATGGAAGAGCGCCAACGGATGCAGATCGCGGCAGATATTAACAGTGATCACGTTTCCATGAAACAGTCTGTTTTACTGGAGCCCGCAGGAATTATTCCTTTTTACACGAATCTTTTTACGTACGATGAGGTTGGGCTGGTGAGCAAAAAAATTACGGAAGAAATGCTGAAAGACGATCAGTTTTGGTGGCGCAATTCGGTGAAGAGATTTCAACCCGATTATATTTTAACCATCGCCCAGAAACCCGGGACCGAAAGCAGTTTCTACCGTTTAAAACCTGAGGATGCATCTGAATTTGCGCACGAATATAAACTCATAAAAGCGTATCCGATCGCGAAAATTCACAATAATGCGCCAAAAATATTGCGGTGTATTTATAAAATACGGCCCATCGGAAAAGATTATTATCTTTATAAACGGTTGCGCAAATTATCACCAAATGATTAAAGTTTCTATTATTGTTCCTGTATTTAATGTCGGGAAATATCTGCGGAAATGTTTAGATTCCTTGGTGCATCAAACGTTGCAGGATATTGAAATTTTAGTCGTTAATGATGGCAGCACGGATGAATCTCAAATAATTATAGAGGAATTTCAAGAGCGTTTTCCTTTAATAATTAAAGCGTTTACGAAAGAAAACGGCGGTTTGAGCGATGCGCGGAATTTTGGGTTAGAGTGGGCGCGCGGCGAATTTCTAGGATTTGTCGACAGTGACGATTTTGTTTCGCCAACCATGTTCGAAGATATGTACAAGCTCGCAATAAAACATGCTGCAGAGATCGTAATCTGCAATCTTCAAAAAGTGAACGAAGGCGGAAATGTAACGCAAAAGCTCACTCAAATTCCAAATATGCCGGAAAAAATTGATCTTGCAACACATTTTTCAGTGTTTTCGGATATCAGCTATTTTGCCTGCAATAAGATTTTCCGGAAAGATTTATTTCAAAATAAACGGTTTAAAAAAGGCGTTCATTTTGAAGATATTCAGCTTATTCCGCAGTTGGTTTTGGCTTCGGCTACGATCGCCCAAACCCAAAATTTTCATTATCAATATTTGGAACGGAAAGATTCTCTCTCCAAAACACACACGGAGAAAGGTCTGGATATTTTGCAGGCTGTTGAGGATGTGGAGGTTGCGTTCAAAAGCTCCGTTTATTCTACAAAAAAGGCCGAGTTCAAAAACTTTCAGATTTTAGAAGGGATCTATTCGTTTTTGGCTTATCTGGCTTTTGTAAAAGATGAAAAAGTGTATGCCGAAATGTCGGAAGAGCTGCAAAAATTCATCAAAAAAAGAAGATATCACGTTCAGAAATTATAGGGTATCAACGCTTTGGAAAGAATTATCTTCTATCTTTGTCTTTAAGAAAAAAAATTTATTACTTACTTTATTTCTTAAGGCAGGAGAAGCTGTTGCGGAAATTAGTTTAACATCCATTAACCAATGCCGGTTCTCCACCCCATTTTTATTGTGATTTTTCTCTTTCTTGCCTTTGCGAGTTACTGGGAGATTTTTCGGTTAGAGAAAAAGCAAAGCATTTTTGTGTGGATTGCCGCGGTTTTAATTATTATAGCCGTCGGTTTTCGGATCGATGTGGGCGCGGATTATCCGATTTACAGGATGCTTTTTTCCGGTTTCGCCATTTATACGACGTATGGTGATGTTTTCGATAAAGCGCTATTTCGTCCCAATACGGAGGAGATCGAATGGCTGTTTGTTCTGATTAACAAACTGGTTTTCGATTTTGGTCTGCCTTTTTACATTGTTACCTTGGTGATGGCGGTGATTGCAGTGTCGTTAAAGTTCAGTGCCATTTACAGCAATGTTGCTTTTCCGTCTTTGGCTTTACTGTTTTACTTTATGCCTATTATGTTTTTTGAGGATTCCGGGCAGATGCGGCAGGGTTTGGGTATTGCGGTGTGCGTGGCTTCCTTTAAATTTATCAAAGACCGAAATCTGCCTTTATTTCTGCTGTGCATTTACATCGCCCTGGGTTTTCATAAAACCGCTATCGTTTTTCTTCCCGCGTACTGGCTGGTGAAAATTCCTCTAAGCAGTAAACGGATATTCTGGATTTTAGTGGTTGCGGTTTTGTCTTCGCCTTTCGAACTTTACCGGCTGGGCGGCTCGTTCTTCAGTTCAATTTCGCCGCAGGATATTTCGGGTGCCTATACCGGTTATTTGGATGACCGGTATTACGGTACTCAGGTTGAAACGGGTTTGAATGATATTGTGAAAATAATTTTTATCTTTATTTTAATTCGGTACGATAAAAAAGGGTGCGAAGAAGTTTGGTGGTATGAATACATGCGGAATCTTGCCGTTTTTGGCATGGCGATGTTTTACTTCTTCCGGTCGAACGAAATTTTTGCAGTTCGCCTGCCCGGGGCGTATATGTTTTTTGTGACGATGTTTTGCCTGAGCAATCTGGTTTATGCCGTGAAAGACCGCACCAGGCAAATTTTATATGTAGGTTTTATGACTTACTTTATTGCCATGTTTTTTTACTTTGGCAGTGGAAACGGGCATCGTGGCGGCTTTACAACCGAGAGATATGATAACGCACTCTGGTAATTATAAATGAACGAACTTAAAGACATTCTTGCAACAATTGGCCTTCCTGTTTTTTATTTGAAACTTGGGCTGGGAGTGCTGTGTTCCTTTTTGCTCACCTTTTTGTCGATTCCCACCATCGTGAAAATTTCCAAACGAAAGAACTTGATGGATGAGCCCGGGACGCGAAGTTCGCATCTTCGGAAAATCCCCAATTTAGGCGGAATAGCCATCTTTTATTCGCTTGCGGTCTGTGCGTCGATTTTTGCGTTTGAACTTTTCGATCTGTACAAATTTTTATTTGCTTCTCTGGTGATCCTGCTCTACATTGGTGTGATGGACGATATTGTGATCATGCGTGCCTACAAAAAACTGCTGGCTCAAATCGTGGTAACCGCTTTAATCGTTATTGGGTCGGATGTGCGAATCCGTAGTTTTTTCGGCGTTTTCGCTGTGTATGAACTGTCGTATTTCTTCAGCGTGATGATCAGTATTTTCACGTTTATCGTTTTAATTAATGCTTTCAATCTGATTGACGGTATCGACGGTTTGGCAGGCGGATATTCCATTATCTGCAGTGCGCTGTTTGGCATCAGTTATTTCCGGTTGGGCGAATATAATTATCCTTTGGTTGTGCTTTCCGGCGTGATTATCGGTTCCGTGGTCGGCTTTCTTTACTATAATCTTTCCAGTTACCGCACCAATAAAGTTTTTATGGGCGACACCGGATCTATGATTCTGGGGTTTTTATTAGCTTTTACGGCGATATGCTTTATTGATATTTTCATCGATAAGCAACTTCCGGAAGTGCCGAGGTATTATCTGCAATCCGCGCCGGCCATCGCCATCGCCATCCTTATTCTTCCAATAATTGATACTTTAAATGTGATCATTATTCGTTTATCCACGGGCAAATCTCCGTTTATCGCAGATAAAAATCATATCCATCACTCGCTTTTAGAGTTGGGTTTAACCCATCGCCGGTCTACATTTTATATTATTTTGTACTATTTATTTATTGTCGGCGTAGCTTTTTACCTGCGGCACATTAATGTAAATGTTTTACTTTTGGTGATCATCGTCTTGGGATTTATTGGTGCCTACATTCCAAAAGTTATTTTTTTAACAAGAAAGAAAGCTAATTAATTATTTGTTATTTTTGTAAATCCACACTAAAACTGATGAAAATATATAAAATTCTACTTTTTTTAATCTTATCGCTGGTCCTAAGTTCCTGTACATCCACGAAAGATGTGCGATATATGCAACCCAACGAAAATCTGGTCATCAATGAGGAAGGTTTGGTTCCTTACAATATTCCGGTTTACCGAATTACAAGGAACGACATGCTGAACCTGAATATCGTGACCACTCCGAAAGGCGACGCCGCACAGTTTTATTCCGCGCTCAACGCGCCCAAAGAAGGAGCGAACACCGGGGCAGTGAGTTCCTCAGCAAGCACCACCGGCCAGCAGGGTGGAAACTCCAATTTTTATTTTAACGGGCTAAAAGTTGACTCCAAAGGCGACATCAACATCATGGGCATTGGCTTTGTGAAGGCGGAAGGACGAACCATTGAAGATGTTACGCAGGAAATTCAAAACCGCGTGAACGAAAATTTTTTGGAAGGCAAATCTGAAGTTCGGCTCAACACCGATGGAATCACGTATTACCTCTTAGGCGATGTAGAAACCGTAGAAATAAGCGGCGAGAAGAAAGCCCACAAAAACACCTTAACCATTACAGAAGCTTTCGCGATGAACGGAGGTTTAAACCGAACGGTAGACCGTACCAATATCGTAATTCACCGCAAACTGCCGGAAGGAATTAAAATTGCAAAGATCGATCTCACCCGCGAAGACGTTATGAATTCTCCTTATTATTGGGTGCAAAATGGTGATGAAATTTTTCTGAACACACGGGCGAAAAACCTGAACGGTTTGGGTAAAGATCCCGTGCAAACGCTTACTACAGGAGTTTCCGTGCTTACAACTGCCTTATCAATTTTCTTAATTTTAACAAGACTCTAAGATGATTCCGGCAAAAGAAAACACGTCCAAATCTTCAGAGCAAAATGACAAAGCAGGTTCTTTTGCCTTTTTCGATTTCGAAAATTTCCTCCGCAGGATCCTTAAAAACTGGTATTGGTTTGTGCTGATGGCTACTTTGGGGTACGGCATTTCCTGGGTTTACAGCAAATATTACGCACAGAGAATTTACGCTTCCAATTTATCATTAAGCATCTCGAACAATACGGCGAGCTATTTTACGCCGAACCAGTCCATCAATTTTATTTGGGGGCAAAACGGCAATCAGGACGGAATTTATCTAAAGAAAATGCTTCTTTCCCGATCTCATAACGAATATTTGGTGAATCAGCTCGATTTATATGTGAATTATGCTACGAAAGGCCTCATTAAACAGACGTATCTTGATAAGTATGATTCTCCGATTTTTTTAGAGATCGATCGCGCGCATCCGCAGCAGGTGGATTATGCGATCACGCTCATCCCGAAAGGCGGAAGCCGCTATGAAGTAATTCTGCCGGAAGAAGGCCAAACCACTTCGCTTTATTCTTATGTAACGGAAAATTATACGATAGTCCCCAACTATAACCGGCCAGTGAACAAAATTATTTCGGTGGACGAATGGTATGTTTCTCCTAATTTAAAATTTAAACTTCGCAAAAATCCTCAAAATACACCCATCAAGCTGGATAACATTATCCTCACGCTTTCCACCGTTAATCAGACCGTGAACAGTTTGGTGTCGAGTATTGGGGTTGATTTCGATAAGGAGATCAACACCATCATGATCATCAGTAAGAGCGGTTACAATCTGAATGGAACGGTTAACTTCCTCAATACCTCCGTTGATGAACTGCAGAAAAAAAGATTGATCGACCGAAATACCGTTGATAAAAACACCGAAAATTACCTCTTCGAAAATCTGGCTTCAATCCGAAAAAAATTAGATTCCAGCGCCGCGGTTTTAAATCATATGAAAGTTTCCGAAGGGTTATACGACATTAAGGACCGCGACGAAAAGTCCCTGCAGAGAATTAAAGATCTGGAGAGCCGAAAAGCGGATATCATCACGAAAATCAACTCGCTGAACAATATTAAAAATACTCTTGCGTCTCAGAATTTAGACCGCATGATTAGCATGAATTCAGCCGGCATCGAAGATGGCGAGTTTACTGCCACGGTTTCGGAACTGAAAGCACTTTACATAAAACGGAGAGAACTCGCCTTAATTTACACCCCGAACTCCGAACCCATGCTGGAGATCAACCGCCTGATTAACGAAGCCCGTGGAAATTCAACAGGTTCCCTTCGAAATTATTATACGACCTACGTTAATGAGATTACAAAAATCGATCATCAAATCGCGGGCGAAAGTGGCGATTTGGTTTCCTATCCCGAAAAAGAACGCAGGTATTTGGATGCAGAACGCGGCTACAATATGATTGAAGCCACTTACAACAGCCTGCTTTCCAAACAGAACGAAACGCAAATTCGGGTTGCCACCAATAAGTCGGACATCACGGTCATCGACCCCGCGAAAAATCTAGGCCAGGCTCCTATCGCACCGGATGTGCAGAAAACAAAATATTCCATTATCGGCGGTTTGTTGCTTTTGCCACTTTTAATTTTAGCGATTTCCGAAGTTCTGGACAGCAGAATCAGAAACATTAAAGAATTGCTGCAGGCGACCAAAATCCCCCTACTGGGCGTGGTTGGCAAAAATACGCATGATAATAATTTAACTGTTTTGGAGCAGCCGAGATCTTCCATTTCTGAGGCTTTTCGTGGGATTCGGGCTAATCTGCGATTTCTTCACAAAGAAGATGATCAGTCGAAAGTTATTTTGGTAACCTCCTCAGTAGGTGGCGAAGGAAAAACGTATGTTTCCATTAATATAGCGTCGGTTTTAGGTTTAAGCGGTAAAAAAACGATCTTGCTGGGAATGGATTTGCGGAAGCCCAAAATTTTCGGAGATTTTAAAATTGATAATAAATACGGAATCTCGAATTTTCTAACGGGAGAAGTTGAAATGGAAAACATTATCAACACCACCCGAATTCCAAATCTGCACGTAGCCACGTCGGGTCCCATTCCACCAAATCCGTCGGAATTGTTGATGAGCGAAAAGAATATTCAGTTTATAAAAGATTTAAAGGAGATTTATGATTTCATAATCATCGATTCGCCGCCCGTCGGATTGGTTGCTGATTCCTTCGAACTGATGAAATATGCTGCGGCAAGTATCTACGTAGTTCGCCATGAATACACAGAAAAATATATGTTGAAGATGATTACCGAAAAATACCATAACCGCGAGGTGCAGAATCTTGGGTTGGTGTACAACGATTTCCAAGTGCAACAGGGATACGGTTATGGCTATGGATACGGCTACGGCTACGGTTACGGTTATTTTGATGAAGATAAAAATTATCAGGAACCGGTCTTTATAAAGATTAGAAATAAACTCAGAAAAGTTTTCGGAAAAAATTAAAAAATAAAACCCCCGCAAAGGAGGGTTTTATTTTTAATGGAATCATAAAAAGATTTTATTACCGTTTTTAATTCAAAAAATTATGCTTTTTTGAGGTTATTTAACTAAAAATTAAGAATTTCCTTAAAGTAAAAATGTTTTATATTTGCAAAATTATTTATGAAAATTGAGGTCCAGTCATTCATGCAAAAGAAGATTATTTATTCCTTGCTCGCGTTTCTTTTTATTTCGGTTTCCTACAAAGGACAGCGGCACGAAATAGGGGTGCAGATGGGTATGAGTAATTTGATAGGAGATATTGGTAGAACCAATTACGTTTTACAAAAACCGGTGTTAAGAAATATCGCAGACTACGGGATTCCGTTTTATCTGGGCGCCCTGTACAGAATGAATTTTAATCCATACCAAACGGTTCGCTTAAACGTTGGATACAGCCATATTCAGTTTATCGACGCCGTAGCGAAAGAAACGTACAGAAGAAACCGCAGGCTTTGGGGAACCAATTCCATCATCGAAGCAGATTTGATTTTCGAATATAATTTTTTCCCAGTGAATGATGAGCAGAAAGGCTTGTTGAGTCCTTATATATTTGGTGGAATTGGCGGTTTGCTTGCCAATACGACGAAGGTGAATTTCGTAAACGATTTTAAAAGAGATGGGGGTGGTAATGCGCTTGCGCCAACCAACGGCCAGGATTTTGAAACAACTGAAACTTACGTCAGCGGAAAACAACTTGCCGTGGCCATCCCTTTTGGAGTGGGTTTGAAATATAAATTTAATTATAACTGGGCACTTTTCGGTGAGTTTATGTTTCGGCCAACTTTCTCAGATTCCATTGATTACAGTGTTATTGATGATAAAAGCGTCAAGCAAACCTACAATAAAGACATTGTTGTGGCCGGCACCACAAAATCTATTTTGCAGGAAAGCCCTTACAGAGAAGTTGCAGAGGCACGCGCAAAAGCCTTTTTAGAAAACCGACAGATCGGAAATATTAATTCAAAAGATTGGGTAAACTCAGTAACACTGGGGCTTTCATACTCATTCGGTAGACCACCTTGTTATTGTGGACAGTAAAATGCAGTCGATAAAAGATAAATTAAATTTGGATCAGCTTCCGAAACATGTTGCCATCATTATGGATGGGAACGGAAGATGGGCAAAATCCCGCGGTGAAGAAAGAACTTTTGGCCACAAAAATGCCATCAAAGCCGTTCGTGAGGTCGTAAATGCCTGTAACGAAATTCATATTCCCTACTTAACCCTTTACACTTTTTCCTCCGAGAACTGGAAGCGTCCGAACGATGAAGTGAGTACCTTGATGAGTCTTATTTCTGAAACCTTACTTTTGGAGGCGGAAGAAATTTTCTCCAAAGGTTTACGCATGCATGTGATTGGAGATGTAGAGAAGTTACCGGAACTCGTGCGCCATCAAATGCTTCATTTGGTAGACATTACGAAGAACAATACACGCGGAAATTTAATTTTGGCCTTGAGCTACGGTTCTCAGAATGAAATTTTGAATGCCGTAAAGCAAATTAGCGCAAAAGTAAAATCCGGCGAACTTCAGGAAGAAGATATTAACGAAAAAGTTTTTGAAGATCATCTTTATACGAAAGATTTTCCACCCGTAGATCTGCTTATCCGAACAAGCGGCGAGGTGCGCATCAGTAATTTTCTGCTTTGGCAGATTGCCTATTCGGAGTTGCAGTTTTTGGATATACTTTGGCCGGATTTCGGCAGAGAGGATTTATTTAAGTGCCTCTACGATTATCAGAACAAAGAAAGACGCTTTGGCAAAACCAGTGAACAGCTCGACGAAAATATATAAAAAGAAAAGTTAGCAAGATAAAAATGAAGTTTAAATTCTTACCCATCATCATGTTTGTGGCTTCGGCACATTTCTATGGTCAAATTACCCCCGAGCAAAATAATCAGGAAAATTCCCCGGTTTACGCACAAAACGAAGCCGGAACTTATATCCTAAAAGACATTGTTGTAGATGGTGTAAAAAAATATACCCCCGCTCAAATCTTAAGATTTACCGGTTTAAATAAAAATGAGAGCGTTGAAATTCCCGGTCAAAAGATCAGCAACGCTATTAAAAAACTTTGGGAAACCCAGTCGTTTTCGGAAGTGGAAGTCTACATTCAAAGTATAGAAGGCGATCAAATTGTTTTGCGTTTTAATTTGCAGGATTTAAAGGAATTGGGTGAAGTGAAATTTACCGGAAAAGGCATTGGAAAATCCAAAAGCGAAAAGCTGGCGAAAGACAACAACTTAAAACCCGGAACCAAAATCACCGAGAATTTAGTTTCGACGCTGAAAACCAATATTCCGAAAGAATATTACAAAAAAGGTTTTTCCGATGCGAAAATTACCATTCAGGATAAAGTGAACGCGCAGGATCCGAACCTCGTAGACTGGACCATTAATGTAGATAAAGGCAAGAAAATTAAGATCAGTCATATTGAATTTGAAGGTAATGAAAGCGTTACCGATTCGAAGCTGCGGAAAAAAGCCTTTAAAGACACGAGACAAAAAAGCTTCGGAATTAAAGGGATTTTAAAACCGTCCAAATTCATCGAAGAAAAATATAACGACGACAAAGAAAACCTGATCAACTATTACCGATCCCTCGGATTTCGGGATGCGACCATTGTTTCAGATTCAGTTTGGAGAAATCCAAAAAACGATTTTGAAATTAACGTTAAACTGAATGAAGGAAAGAAATACTATATCGGTGACATTACCATTTTAGGTAATTCGGCTTTTTCTACGGAATATCTGCAGAAAATTCTAGGTTATAAAACCGGCGATATTTACGATGCAGTAGGCTTCAACAAAAAAGTAGGCGAAGATGGCGGAAAAGAAGATGATTCCGACTTGAAATCCATCTACATGAACAATGGTTACCTTTTCTCCAATGTTACACCCATTGAAAAATCGGTGGTTGGCGATTCCATCAATTTGGAAATCAGAATCAACGAAGGCGAAAAAGCGACCTGGAACCGTGTAACCTGGAGTGGAAACACGACTACCCATGACCACGTAATTCTTCGGTCTTTGCGTACAAAGCCCGGCAGTTTATTCGCGAAAAGCGACATCAAAAGAACTTACTTTGATTTAGCCGGAATGTCATTTTTTGATCCACAACAGGTGGGGCAAAACATTGTACCGAATTCGCAGGATAACACCGTAGATATTCACTGGACTTTAGTGGAAAAAGGATCTTCACAGGTGCAGCTTCAGGCTGGTTATGGTGGCGGTTCGTTTATCGGAACTTTAGGATTAACCTTTAATAATTTCTCCCTAAGCAACTTTTTGAAGTTTAAAGATTTCAAACCGGTTCCGCAAGGAGATGGGCAAACGCTTTCCATTCAGGCGCAGGCTGGGCAATACTTCCAGAATTATGGAATTTCCTTCACAGAGCCCTGGTTGTTTGGTACGAAACCCACAGCACTTTCCGTAAGTGTAAATCAATCTTTGGTGCGATACACCGATCAGTTCGGCGCGACTCAGAAATTAAATATTTTCTCCGCAAGTGCAGGATTGAACAGACAATTGAGATGGCCGGATGATTATTTCTCTCTTTATACCGGAATTCAGTTCCAGAGCTACGACTTTAACAATTATCCTTTTCAGTTCGGAAATACAACCGAATATAACGGATCTGCGAAAAACTTTAGTTTTAATGTCGGTTTAAGTAGAAATTCTGCCGGTTTGGATCCTATCTTCCCAACTCAGGGTTCTAATTTGGAAGCCACTGTGAAGTTCACGCCGCCTTACTCTCTTTTCAACAAAAAAGATTATTCTACATTGGCGCCGGTAGAGAAATACAAACTGCTCGAATTTTATAAAGTTAAATTAAAAGCCGATGTTTACAATACTGTAGTCGGCAAATTGGTATTGAGAAGTACTGCCGAAATGGGATTCCTGGATGGCTACAACAAAGAATTGGGTGCGCCGCCATTTGAAAGATTTTATGTAGGTGGAACAGGTTTGATTGGCGGACGGTACGACGGACGAGAACTGGTTCCACTAAGAGGATATGAAAACTCTTCCTCCACGGGTGGCGCTGCCGAAGATGTAACGCCGTACGGTGGAGCAACAATTTATAACAGATTCGCTCTGGAAATGAGATATCCAATCTCCATGAACCAAACGGCAAAAATTTATGCCCTCACCTTTCTCGAAGGTGGTAACGCCTGGAACTCGTTCGGAAGTTATAATCCTTTTCAGTTGAAAAGGGCTGCCGGAGTTGGAATTCGTGTTTACATGGGTGCTTTTGGATTAATTGGATTTGATTTTGCGTACGGGTTTGATAAAACAATTCAGGGTACAGAACCTGCAGGATGGAAAACCCACTTCCTGATGAACCAATCATTATAACAAAATAAAGATGAAAAAGTTTAAATTATTTTCAGCACTTTTTATTCTTTTTGCGGGACTTTTAAGCGCGCAGAAGATTGGAGTGGTGGATACTAATTATATTTTGAGCAAGCTTCCGCAGTACAAAGATGCCGAAGACCGTTTAAATGCTCAGATCACAAACTGGCAAACCGAAATTCAAACGTTGCAGTCGGAGTTCGACAAAAAGAAACTGCTTTTGGAAAATGAAAGAGTTCTTTTGGTAGGCGATCAGTTGAAACAGCGTCAAAAAGAAGTTGATGATTTAGATAAGAAGATCAAGACAATGATCAATAACCGTTTTGGTTCTCTGGGCGAGATCAATAATGCGCGGTCGAATTTAACCAAACCTTTTCAGGACCAAATTTGGAACGCCATTAAGACGGTATCTGAGAAAAACAGCTTAGGCATCATTCTTGATAAAAGCAACAACATTAGTGTAATTTTTCTGGAAAAAAGATATGATTATACCGATAAAGTCTTAGATTTGCTGCTGAAAAATTCGGTAAATAAACGTACAGAATCTCCAAATAGACCCGCCCGAAGTTCGGACGAGATGCGAACCGAAAAAGCGAAAGCACTGCAGGACTCGCGCGGAGGAAAAGCGATGGAACAGGCCAGAAAGACAACGAAATAAATTTAAAACAATAAATCAATTTATCCCTTATTATGAAAAAATTAAGTGTATTATTTGCAGCAGTAATGATGTTTGTAACCGTAGGAGTTGCAAATGCTCAGAAAGTTGCTTCCATGGATTATGAAGCAGTTTTAGCTGCAATGCCGGAAACTAAGAAAATGACCACAGAACTAGATACTTTCAGCAAAACCAAAGGTGACGAGCTTAATAAGCAAGCCGAAAGTTTTCAAAAAGAAGTTCAGCAATACCAGGCCGATGGCGCTAAAATGACAGAAGCACAAAGAACAGCCAAAGAAGCTGAATTGCAAAAAAAACAACAAAACCTGCAGCAGCTTCAACAAACCGCGCAAAACGATTTGTCTCAAAGAAGAGACGCAGCTGTTAAGCCCATTATCGAAAAACTAAACAATGCCGTATCCAAAGTAGCAAAAGCAAACGGATACGAATTCGTTATCGATTCTACGGCATTAATTTACAAAGGAGGTCCAGATGCGACGCCGTTGGTAAAAAAAGAATTAGGTCTTTAGGAATTAATTTCTATAAACAAAACCATCCCGACCATTCGGGATGGTTTTTTTAATTTTGTAAAATGGAAAAAGAAATCTCATCAGTAGTAAAAGTACGCTTCAGTGATTGCGATCCTATTGGGCATCTCAATAACGTAAAATATCTGGAATATATGCTAAACGCCCGAGAAGACCATGTAGAAAACGGCTATGGTTTTACCTACGAAGAATATACACGCATAACCGGCTGTACCTGGATTACCGTGCAGAACGAAATTGCCTATTTAAAAGAAGTTCGGTACAATGCGAAGGTCGTTATTACGAGCAAAACTATCGAGCTTGGAGACCGCATTTCTAAGGTGGAAATTTTGATGAAGAGCGAAGACGGAAAAACAATTCACAGTATTTTGTGGCTCACCGTGATTTATTTTAATATGAAAACCCGCGCCTCGGCTTCTCAGCCGGAAGAAACCAAAGATCTGTTTCGGAAGTTTTTGGTAGATTTAGAAGAAAAAGATTTCCAGAGCAGAGTGTTGCATTTTCGCAGAAATAACAAATCAGCCACCAGAATATGAAGAAGATATTAATTATTGGCGCAAACGGACAACTCGGCAACTGTTTCCGGAAAATTGCGGCCGATTACGACGACCGTTTTGAGATCGAGTTCACCGATTCTGCAGTCTTGGATATTACCAGTGCAGAGCAGGTTTCAACGTATTTTTATGATTTCCAGCCGGATTATTGCGTGAATGCAGCCGCCTATACCGCCGTAGATTTGGCGGAAACAGAGCCGGAAAAAGCTTTTGCCGTCAATGCAGACGGCGTTGCGAACTTAGCAGAAGCAGCGGCAGAAAATAACTGTACTTTCGTTCATATTTCCACCGATTATGTTTTCGATGGCGAAACCAACCTTTCCTATTCTGAAGACGATTTTACAGATCCACAAGGTGTTTATGGAGCTTCAAAACGGAAGGGGGAGGAACTTGCTTTAGATTTAAATCCTAAAACGATTGTTCTGCGAACCTCCTGGCTGTATTCAGAGTTTAATAAAAACTTTGTAAAAACCATGCTGCATTTATTTTCGGTGAAAGACGAAATGGGTATTGTTGCCGATCAGTATGGGCAACCCACCAACGCCAATGATCTTGCAGAAGCCGTGATGACAATCATGCAAAAAAAACAAAAAACGTACGGGATTTTCCATTTCTCGAACTATCCCGAAGCAACGTGGTTCGAATTTGCGCAGAAAATTGCCGAATTATCCGGTTCTAAAATTAAACTTAAGGACATCACGACGGCCGAATACCCGACGCCGGCGCGCCGCCCAAAACGTAGCACCATGGCGCTGGACAAAATAGAGGAAACCTACGGAATAGAGCCGAAATACTGGCAAAACTCTCTGGAGGAATGCATTGAAATACTCAACAAATCATGAAAAAAATAACAGGTTTTACCCTTTTGCTTTTCGCGCAGATTTTTTTTGCGCAAAACGTCGTGCTAAATAAAGTGGTGAAATCACATACCAATTCCGACAAAGTTTTATATAAGATAAACGCCGAAACGACGTCTGCCGAATATTTGGGCGAACTGGAAGTTCAGGGCTTTTCCGACGATGACGTTAAAATGTTTGGAATGATTTACAAAAAAGCCAAGGAAATAGGCGCCAATGCTTTCTCCTATCAACCTTTCGAAACGGTAGACGGAAGTCTTTCGAAGTTCGATTACGCGCATTATAAATTCAATTTATACTTTGTGGAAGCCGGCCACTTTCCCAAAGAAGACAATGTTATCTATCTTATTTCTTCGCCGTATAAAAAGCAGACGATCGCCGTCAATAAAGAAAATATCGTTTTCGCCCCCCGAACTTTTGCCAAAAGAAAACTTTCCGGCGGCGAAATTTACACCATTTCCACGAAAAAAATATTCGGATCATCCGTCGAGCTGGCCGCTCAGGAAAATCAACCCGTGCAATATTTTCAGTTTTCCGCCTTTTCGGTCAACTCCAATCCTTACGGAAGTGCCGGGATTAACCTCAAGTCCGGCGATATTACGCGTTTAGAGCAGTCGTACGGACAGTTTTTAACCACCATTTACGAAGAAGTAAAGTAAATTCTTTGAAGCAAGTTAACACGTTTCTTCTGCGAGGGAACCACCCGCTGTCCGCACTCGCTTTTTTGGGATTCCCGGCTTCGCGGGAATCCCAAAAAGAGCTCAGACAGATGCTCCCATCGGGGCTGGAATGGGGCGAAGTTTTTTCTTCCACCGATTTTTCGTACAGGCTTTACTTTTAGGCTGGTCGGCGCTCGCTTCGCTCGCGCCCCAAAACATCCCGGTAAATCTTCGCAATTTTGTACCTTTGATTTATGAAAATAGATATTTTAGCCATCGGCGCACATCCCGATGATGTAGAACTCGGCTGTGGCGGCACCCTTGCCAAACTCATCAGCGCGGGAAAAACGGTCGCTGTCGTGGATCTTACGCAGGGCGAACTTGGAACGCGCGGCACCAATTTTACGCGGGCAGAAGAAGCCGCAAACGCTTCAAAAATACTGGGACTTTCTGCGCGGGAAAATTTAAAGATGAAAGACGGCTTTTTACAGAATTCCGAAGAATATCAAATGCAGATCGTAAAAATCATCCGGAAATATCAGCCCGAAATTGTTTTAGCCAATGCCATCGATGACCGCCATCCGGATCATGCAAAAGCGTCTAAATTGGTTTCCGATGCATGTTTCCTTTCAGGACTTGTGAAAATAGAAACGGTTGGAGAGGGCAAAAATCAACAGCCCTGGCGCCCCAAGCACGTTTTTCATTATATTCAGTGGAAAAATATAACGCCCGATTTCGTAATCGACATCTCCGACTTTATGGAAAAAAAGATTGAAGCATGTTTGGCCTATAAAACACAGTTTTACGATCCCAATTCTGAGGAACCGATGACGCCAATCGCTACCAAAGATTTCCTGGAAAGCCTTACTTACCGTGCTCAGGACTTAGGCCGATTGTCTGGTGTAGCCTTTGCAGAGGGATTTACGACAGAAAAGTTGTTGGCTTTTAAAAATTTCGACGGAATAATTTTGTAATATTTGTAAAAATACTATATTTGCACTCTCAAACGGTGGTTGTAGTTCAGTTGGTTAGAACGTCGGTTTGTGGTACCGAAGGTCGTGGGTTCGAGACCCATCATCCACCCAAAGTTAAAACGCATTGATTTTCAATGCGTTTTTTGTTTAAATGATGTAAATGAAATTACTTCTTTAAGCCTTTTGATTTAAGCAAAATCAAACCTAACTAAAAAAAAGCATTCCAGTAAATTCTGGAATGCTTTTTTGTAAATTTTCTTTTATCTAAACTTCGTCGTCCGATTCGATCGTAAATGAGCGGGTTTTGAAATCTTTATCGTGTTTTTCGGAAATCACATCCTCACCTTTTTGGCTGATGATAAAATCGGTGGATTCTTTAAACATTTCTTCGAAGGTCTTAAAATCCTCTTTGTACAGATAAATCTTATGTTTCTCGAAAGAAGCTTCTCCATTCTCTCCAAAGTTCTTTTTACTTTCGGTGATGGTAAGGTAATAATCTCCCGCTTTTGTCTCGCGCACGTCGAAGAAATAGGTTCTTCTTCCTGCTTTCAAAACCTTTGTAAATATTTCGTTTTCGTGGCGTTCCTTGTAATCACTCATTTGTGCAGTTTTTGTTTAAATCTTGTTTAACAAATATAAAAGATTTCTTTTAATTGCAAAATTTATTTTTACATTTTGGGTAATAAAATCGAATTATCACTATCGAATCGGTATTTTAAACCAACTCTGGACTTTCTGCGTCTGTTAAATTCAGGATTTTATCTGCACGTTTTGCACTGCTCGCACGATGTGTGATGATGATGGAACTGCTTTTTGTAATTTCATTTTCGATGTTCTGCAGAATGTTATCTTCAGTTTCTGTATCCAGCGCCGAGAGCGAATCATCAAATATGAGAATTTTCGGTTCTTTTATTAAAGCTCTTGCAATGCAGATCCGCTGTTTCTGACCGCCAGAAAGCATAACGCCGCGTTCGCCCACCATGGTCTTGTAGCGCTCCTTAAATTCAATAATATTTTTGTGAACATCTGCTTTTATTGCAAATTCTTCAACCAGTTTTAAGGAAGGATTGTCAATGGCAAAGCCGATATTGTTTTCGATGGTGTCGGAAAACAGAAAACTTTCCTGCGGAATATAGCCGATGAATTTACGGTAGTTCACCAAATTATGGTCCTTCAGATTTTTACCGTCGATGAGGATTTCGCCTTCTGTAGGGTCGATTAGACGGCAGAGCAAAAGCGCAATAGTGGATTTACCGCTGCCGGTTTTACCCATAATAGCGAGCGATTTTCCGGCTTCTATTTTAAAACTGAGTTTGTTCAAGGCTTTTATTCCCGTGTTCGGATAGACGTATGAGACATTGCGGAACTCGATATCTCCTTTTATAGGGTAGTTTTCGTGATTGGTGTTGATGATGTCGCTCTTCATGTCAAGAAATTCATTAATTCGCGACATCGATGCTTCTGCCCGTTGATTGATGGATGTTACCCATCCCAACATGGAAAAAGGGAAAATAAGAATGTTGATATAAAGGAAAAAATCTGCGATTTTACCCACCGAAAGTACATTGTTCATGTATTTGGTGCCGCCGATAAAAAGAATGACCACATTTAAAAGACCAATCACAAAAATAATGATCGTAAAAAAGTAGGCTTCCGTTTTTGCCAGATCCAGCGCTTTATCCTGATAATCTTTTACTTTGGCGCCGTAATTATTTTCGATATATTTTTCTTTCGCGAAAAACTTCACGACCCGAATTCCCGAAAAACTGTCCTGCACAAACGTAGAAATCGCGGATTGACTTTTCTGCATCACCTTAGACTTTTTGTTGATGATGGAGCTCACTTTATAAATTCCGTACGATAAAATGGGCAGGGGCAAAAGGGACCAAATCGTCATCGTAACGTCCGTCCGAACCATATAAATGCAGGTGATGACCAGCAAAATAAGTAAGTTCGCGATATACATAACGCCGGGACCCAGGTACATTCTCACCGCCACCACGTCTTCGCTCAGCCGGTTCATCAGATCTCCAATTGTAGTTTTTTTAAAGTCCGTTAAAGACAATTCCTGGTAATGGCTGTAAATTTTATTTTTGAGTTCATACTCTATTCGGCGCGAAGAAACAATAATGGTTTGGCGCATCATGAAGGTGAAAAATCCCGTTAACAAAGAAGATCCTACAATAATGGCCACGTAAATTAAAACCTGTTTGTTGAAACCCAAATTCGTTGTTTTTGCGATTTCGTCCACGGATTTTCCTACATACTGTACCTTGAAAATATTAAAGAAATTACTCGCTATAATAAAAAGCAAACCCCAGAATAAAAGGATCCGGTGCTTCCAAAAATAGGGATTGAGCGTTTTGAGTGCGTTCATTTTTTTTCTCGCTTTTCTGCTGAATTATGAATAGGCAAAAGTAAGAAAATGAAAATTGATCGGGTGATTTTTGTGAGGCCGGCCCACTGAAAATGAAGTCAGTTCTAAAAAAATGTTATCTTTGCACCCACAAAAAGTTCTTTGAAATGTTAGGAAGAAGACAAATTCGCGAAAAAGTGGTAGGATCGTTGTATTCTTATCAACAAAACCCCATTAAGTTCGATATTTTAGAGAAAAATATGTTCTCGGAAATCGAGAAAATCTATCATCTTTACATTTATCAGCTCAATTTTCTCGTAGGTTTAAAGGCGCTCGCAGAAAAACAAATGGAGATCGGTAAAAATAAATATATTAAAACCGAAGAAAATTCAAACCCCAATCAAAAATTTATTGGCAATCAGGTTCTGAAGAAGATCGAAGAAAACGACGAAAGACTTTCCTTCACTTCCAAGCATCAGGATTTAAAATGGGACATCAACCATGAACTGCTGGTGAAGACGTTCCAAAGAATGACGGCGGGAAAACGCTATCAGGATTTCATGAAGGAGGACGGATATTCCTTTGAGGATGATCAAAAATTTATTGGAAAATTATTTTTGAGGTATATCGCTGAAAACGATGATTTTCACGAGCATGTGGAAGAAAAGGAAATGAGCTGGGCTGACGATTACCATATCGCCAATTCGATGATGCAAAAGACCATAGGTTTTCTGAAAGAAAACGAACCAAGCCATACTTTAATTAAAATGATTAAAGATGAGGACGACAGGGATTTTGCACGCAAGCTGCTAAAAGAAGCCCTTAATCATTGGGAAGAGACCGAAAAGAAAATTGGTTCTATGTTAGACAACTGGGATTTGGAAAGGATTTCCCTCCTGGATAAAATTATTTTAATCGCTGCCATCTCCGAGTTAAATTATTTTCCCTTAACGCCGGGCCGGGTGATTATTAACGAATACATCGAGATTTGTAAAGTATTTTCTTCCGACCGTTCCAACATTTTCATCAACGGAATTTTAGATAAATACACCAAGGATTTAAACAGAAATTAGAAATAGTTATGAAAAATTTACTTAAAATCGTACCCTTAGTGGTAGCGCTAAGCTTAGTGGCTTGCAAAAAAGATCAGAAAGCAGATCAGTTAATCGTAAGCGATGAAACGGCAGCAACGGCGCCGGTAGTTGCGTCACCCGACGAAATGGTGAAGGAAGCGCAGGCGAAACCTTTAACAACGGTGGCACTTTCGGAATCCAATTTTGAATTCGGAAAAATTAAAAAAGGCGATCATAAAGAACATACGTACGAAATTACAAATACCGGAACCAATCCACTTATCATTTCTCAGGTGAAACCGGGCTGTGGCTGTACCGTGCCGGATTATACCAAAGAGCCGATTATGCCGGGACAAAAAGGAAAAATTACGTTAAAATTCGATTCTTCCAGTTTCGACGGAATGGTTAACAAACAGGCAGAAATTTATGCAAATGTGGAAAAAGCCCCAATGGTGATCTCCTTTACTGCAGACATTCAACCTTAATTTTATAATTACAATATACTATGATAGCAATATTTTTACAGGCTGCGGCCGGCGCCGAAAGTTCGTTGATGCCAACAATGCTGATGATGGGCTTAATGTTTGTCGGATTTTATTTTCTGATGATTCGTCCACAGATGAAAAAATCGAAACAGGAAAAAAACTTTCAATCCGAACTGAAAGTAGGAAGCAGAGTAGTTACCACCTCCGGAATGCACGGCAGAATTGCCCAGATTCAGGAAGACGGCGTAGTAATTGAAACGCTTTCCGGTAAGCTGAAATTTGAAAAAGCTGCCATTTCCAGAGAATTTACGCAACAGCGTTTCCCGGATATCCCCAGTGGAAGAGAAGAAATAAATCGCCGCGAGACGATATAAAGCAACCATTTTGGTTGCTTTTTTTAGGTGTTTCTTAAAAGTTTAAAACCGATACTGCAGTTTAAACAATTTTTCGTTTCGCAGAAATTTTTGTAATGATAAAGCAGTGCCTGAGAATCTGCGGCATTTTCTGCTTTTACCCCGAGCGTGGCCCAACCCTCAATAATGATGTTTTTTTCCGGCGCAATTTTGCGGTAAAAAGTGATGATCTCATCTGCCGTATTTTCGTCGAAATTTTTGTGATAGGTATATTTTAAAGGCAATACCGCGTTGATTAAAACAAGATCCACAAAATCTGTCGTCAGAAATTTTTCGCCTACTATCGGTGAAATTTTACCGAAATTAAAATGGTTATCCCAGTATTCACTGGCTTTTACCTTTTCGAAAATCCGATAAATTTCGGAAACCTTTTTTGCCGTCATCAGGTGCGAAAACAGATTCTGATTCAAATGATATAAAGCAGCGAGCTGCGACAGACGCAAAGTTGGGAAATTGGGCGGCCGCAGTCGCGAAAATTTTGGATTAAACCGCAGGTTGCTGAGTTGATATTTTACTCTTAAAAAATCGAAGTCGCGCTTCCATATCTTAGTTTGCCCGTCCGTTGGGTGGTCTAACCAGTTGCTCATCCCGAAAAGCAGGGCTTCGAGTTGTGTTTGATATTGGCGGACTTTATTAACCACCGAAAAGTCCAGACTTTCTGCCATTTGTTTGAAAATAGCGGCATTCACTTTCAGCCCAAAAGCATAGGCAAGCTGATGAAAAAGGACTGCTTCATAATTATTTTGATGTTCGCGTAAGGATTCGTCAATTTGGATGGATTTTTCGTCCAGTTTTTTCAGCAGGCTTTCTTCCCAGAATTGAAAAGGAACTTTTTTCGCCTCGAACAGGCCTGCGCACGGGATAAACTGGTTATTTTTTAAAAGAGATTCGTATTTCCAAAGGAGACTTTCGTCGATGTATTCTTTCAGTTCTAGCGTAGGAATACCTTTATTATTCAATTCTTCAATCTCCACATCGTGAATGAAAACCGCATGCAAAATTAAATTTTCGAATTCGGGATTGCCGGAGTGCTGGTGAAAAATATAATCGGAAGATTTAACGTGAAGTTCAATATGTCCGGCGAGGGTAAAATTTTCGGTTTTAATTTTTCCAAAGAGAAAATCCGGGCCGGAGTTGAAATTCCACTTTCCAAAATCCAAAATATCAACCGGATTTCCGTTCACATCCTGGAAATCAAAACTTTTAAAAATCTTGAAATTCCAGAGATATTGAAGGAGTTTTTCGTTCATGGTAATTTTCCTTTCTACACAAAGTAACAAAGGAAAAAACCATTTAGGATGGTGAAAACACTATTTTTTGAAATTACTCAACGTATTCTCATACATCTTTTCATACAGCGGTAAAATGTTTTTCAGGTCGAATCGTAATGCCTGTTCTTTTGCATTTTTTTTCATCTCTGTTAAAAGATTTTCATCGCTTAATAATTTAATGGTGTAGTTGCTCATGGCTTCTACATTACCAATTTCAGCTAAAAATCCGGTTTCGCCCTGAATATTTACTTCGGGGATTCCGCCGGCGTTGGAGCTGATGACGGGAGTTTCTGCGGCCATGGCTTCGAGCGCTGCCAAACCGAAACTCTCCTGTTCGGAAGGCAAAAGGAAAACATCGGAGAGTTGCAAAACTTTGTACAGATCATTAACCTTTCCGAGCAAGCGAACTTTGTTAATCAGATCGGGGTGTTCTTCCAGGAACTGATTCACTTTCTCCATATCGGGTCCTTCGCCAATGATGATAAGCTTACAGTTGATTTTTTTCTGAACATTTTTAAAGATTTCCAAAACTTCGTCCACTCTTTTTACAGGTCGGAGGTTGGAAACGTGGATTAAAATTTTCTCGTCGGGGCTGGCGAACTGTCTTCGTTGACAGGCATCTTTTTTAATAAATTCTGAATTGTCGATGAAGTTTGTAATGACTTCAATTTCTTTTTTAATATGAAAGAACTGAAGCGTATCTTTTTTTAAACTTTCGGAAACCGACGTAATCGTATCGGATTGGTTAATCGAAAACTCCACGGCATGTTTGTAACTTGGATGCTGACCAACCAATGTAATATCGGTGCCGTGCAGAGTTGTGACCAAAGGAATATCTTTTCCTTCCTCTTTCAGCATCTGTTTGGCGGTAAATGCAGCATACGCGTAGGGAATGGCATAATGGGCATGAAGCAGATCTAATTTATACAAATTCACAACGCGGTAAATCATGGACGAGAGCGCAATATCATACGGTTGATACTGGAAAAGCGGATACGTTTGAACATTGACTTTATGGAAAAAAATATTGGGATTGGTAATATCTAGTCTCGCAGGAAGCGCCGAACTGATAAAATGCACTTCATAACCTTTGTTGGCGAGCGACATGCCGAGTTCTGTGGCTACGATGCCACTTCCGCCATAGGTTGGGTAACAGAGAATTCCGATTTTCATTGGAGATAAATATTTTTTTAAGTTGAAATTACTCAACTATTGTTTTGTTTTTTGTTTTTTTCAGATCCACCTGTGAAGATACGTTTAAGTCGATTCCCATTCCCTCCTTTAAGTTTTCATTAACTAAAACAGGAAGTTTTCCGGAGATCCGCGTTTGTCCGTTCAAGGCATTTGCAGTGGCTTTCATCGAATCATCATTATTTTCGTAGGACACCAAAACCGTGGAAACCTGAGAAATATCCACATCTTTCAAGGCATAAGCAGATCCAAAAACATTCAGAATGATATTTTGGTTTTTGCTTAGAGCGGATAGAACCTTTTTACTTTCTGAAGAAATTTTGTAGGGTTTGTAGGCCGTAGAATTATCTTTATGAAAACCGACAATAACTTTGGAATTTGCCGGAATACTCGTAATTTCTGAAGGTTTTTTCATGATAACGGTAGCATTCAAATTCAGGTGATCCAAAAAAGTCTCGTACGGCGCTTCCTCTAACGGAACATAATAATAAGTTTCCTCGCAATTTAAAGGCAAAAGCTTTTGATCGTCTTTTAATAGGGTTAAAGCGTGGCTGTAGAGGTTTTCCGCTAAAATTTTGTGAGAATCGTTATTGAGGTCTTCATTAATGTTTTCGGGATTTCTTGGTTCATACTTTGACAAACCCAAAAAATATTTGGTCAGAAGAATTTTCTTCACGCTTTCTTCTACGCGGTCTTGCGAAATTTCTTTTTTGTCGAGCGCTACCTGAATCAATCTTTTTCCTTCCTTCACCCCCTCGGAAAATAACATGATGTCATTTCCGGCCTTAAAAGCAAGCGCATCCAGCTCGCCCGGTTTGTAGCGTTTTGCCACCGCGCCCATATTTAAAGCATCGGTAATTATCAAACCTTTGTAACCGAGTTTTCCTTTTAAAAGTCCTGTAATAATGCTTTTCGAAACTGATGCCGGGATGCCTTTTTCATTTTCCAATGCAGGCACGTATAAGTGCGCCACCATTACACCACCAACCCCTTTATTCATTAAAGCTTTGAAAGGTGCAAGCTCAACGTCGTTCAGTCTTTTTAAATTGTGCGAAACTACGGGCAAATCGAGGTGCGAATCGGTGTTGGTGTCGCCGTGTCCTGGAAAATGTTTAATCGCAGCCAAAATTTTGTGATCCTGCAAACCGTTGGAATAGGCGAGCGCCGACCTGACGACATTGGAAACATCGGACCCGAAACTCCTGTTGCCGATAATGGGATTATCGGGATTGGTGTTCACATCTACAACGGGTGCAAAATCCCAGTTTATTCCCATTCGCTTGCAGTCCTCCGCAATTTTAGCGGCCATTTCCGAAATTAGATTTTTGTCCTGAATGGCTCCCAAAGTCATGGCCCAGGGAAATTTATGCGCTGTTGCGATGCGTTGAAAAACGCCCCATTCCGCATCCATGCCAATCATTAAAGGAACCTTGGATTTGCTTTGAAATTCATTCACCAAATTAATTTCCCTCGCGGCATCATCCTGCATCAAAATCAGTCCGCCAATTTGCTCCTTTTCTACAGTATTTCGAACGTTTTCGATGAAATCTTCGCCTTTATTGGTGTACAAAGCCACAATAAAAAGTTGCCCTAACTTTTGATCCTGAGAAAGAGAATTATAAGTCGCATCTACCCAATTTTGGGCGTCTTTCAATTCTGCTTTACTTAAGTTCTTGGGTTGATACTGCGCCGAAATATGAAAGCTGAAGAAAAGAAATATGAGTAAAGAGATTTGACTTTTGATGTTTTTCATTATCTAAATTATGAGGGAAAACAAAAATACAATTTTTAATTTGTAGATTTGAATTTAATGGCATACATCTTGAAATAATCAGAAACAATTAATCTTTTAAAAAATTTATCAAATGAAAAAATATTTTACACTAATGCTGGTGGCAATTTTCGCTTTTGGGGCTGTAAGTTGTGACGACCGAAATGATGACGTGGTTCAGCAGGATAATGATACTTACTCAGTTATGGCCGATATCACCGGAAGTTTAAATGCCGGAAATTCTTACGCCATAGAGCAGGGAGTAAATATAAACACCACTGATGTGGTTTTGGTTTACCGAAGAGTGAGTGACGCATGGCAAATGATTCCAAAAACTGTTTATCTTCCTAATGTGGGTAATTTACCTACGGGAAGAGAGTTCGATTACAATTTCGTCTTCGATTCTCAAACAGTGCAGGTCAGAATTGACGATCCGAATTTTAATTTGGCTACCGAAATCACACCTGAAGAAGCAAATCAGTATTTAACAAATCAAACCTTTAGAATTGTTTTGGTTCCTGCGTCACAGGGGAAAAATGCAAACGTGGATTATAGCGATTACGACAGTGTAATTAAATTTTTCAATATTCCTGATAAGAAATTATAGAATTTAAAAATATTCAAAAAAAAGTCCAGTGAAGATCACTGGACTTTTTTTGTTTACAATTGAAAATCATGTGCAGAAAATTTTAATTCCGTGTAGAATTCCTTACATTTAAAATTCAATTTTAAAAAATAATTATGAGTGTTCACATCGCTGCGAAGAAAGGAGAAATTGCTAAAACGGTTTTACAACCCGGAGATCCATTGCGCGCAAAATATATTGCCGACCATTTTTTGGAGGAGGTAAAACTGGTAAGTCAAACAAGAGGAATTTTCTATTTTACAGGGAAGTATAAAGGCAAAGAAATTTCGGTAGGAGCAAGCGGAATGGGGATTCCAAGTATTGGCATTTACTCCTATGAGCTTTTTACAGAGTTTAATGTTGACACCATCATCCGGATTGGAACCTGCGGTGCCTATACCACAGATCTAAAGGTTTTCGATCTTTTAAACGTGGAATTTTCTGCGAGCGAATCTACATATGCAAACTATGCGTGGGGAATTGAAGGGGATTTGATTGCGCATCAGGGAAAAGCTTTCGAAATGATTAATGAAACTGCAGGAAAATTAGATTTACTTATTAAACCAACGAACATTCACACGAGTGATATTTTTTACCGAAAAGAAAGCGGTATTCCGGCGATTGCCTCAAAATACAACTGTTCTGCCGTGGAGATGGAAGCTTTCGCTTTATTTGCAAATGCTCAGTATTTAGGAAAAAATGCTGCGACCATCCTCACAGTTTCCGATATTATTCCGACACACGAAAATATTTCGGCAGATCAACGCGAAACTGCCTTGAAACCGATGATCGAGCTGGCCCTGGAAACGGCCCTGAACTTTTAAAAAAATAGCCTTTTAAGAAGATAATAACGCCACAAATATTCCCGGCGTTATTGTTTTTCTTCGTTTTTGTCTAAAAGATGACCAAAATAATCTTTCTTCACTTTTAAATAGCCGGCACTTTCAACCGTCGAATTTATTTGTAAGGGAATTCTTTTATTCAAATGGATGTTGCTGTTTTTTACGACCTTAATTTTTTCCGGATTGTTCGTGAGAAGGTTAATATTAACCACGCCCAAAATCGTTAAAATATCGATGGCTACTGTAAAATTGCGGTCGTCTGCCGGAAGACCGAGTTTTAAGTTGGCTTCCACCGTGTCGAACCCTTTTTCCTGTAACGAATAGGCTTTCAATTTGTTGATGATGCCGATATTTCGACCTTCCTGGCGCAGATAAATAATCATTCCGCCATTTTCTTCCATGAATTTCATTGCAGCGTCCAACTGTTGACCGCACTCGCATTTTTTGGAGTGAAATACCTCACCGGTAATACATTCGGAATGAAAACGTACGTTGATGGGTTGGGAAAAATCGGTGTTTTCGGCAATGATTGCCATGTGCGGCATCCAGTCACTTTCATCTTCAGAGAAGGCTATCATCCGGAAATTACCATATTCTGTAGGAACATTGGCTTCCGCTTGAATTTTCAACATGGGAAAATTAATTTTTAGAGGTAGAGAGCGGGTCCTTTGGAATATTGCTGTTCAAAAGAGACATATTGGTTTTTATGCGAACCAGATAGCGGTTCAGAACTTCGTCATCCTCGCTGTTCAGGAATTTTCGAAGTTTTTGTAATTTTTTGTAAGAAGTCTCGAATTTTATTTGGGAAGTTTCAAGACCCTTCAAATTAAATTCTTCCATTGCGCCAATATGATCTTTCAGGTGATACTTTAAATTTTGGACCTCTTTATTAACGGCATCATTTCTAAATTTCGGAAAAGAACCCATTAAATTGGTGAGTTCGGACGCGTAGAAAATTAAATTAGTTTTTTCCTCCAAGGTGTAAGTACGCCCTGTTCTGCTTTCCGCAGAACCCGCACTACTAACCGGAGAAAGATTTATTTTTTCGACGGAGCAGGATAACAGGAATAGAAATAAAAGAAAGTAACTAAATTTTAGCTTGATCATTTTTCACATTTTGATAGAGGATCGGATTAAGACTATCATCATTATACATTTTCATCTGTTTGTAGATTTTCATCTTAATTTTACCGTTCTCTATATCAAAAAGCAATTGATCAATCGCTTCAGACAAGTCTGTTTTTTGTTCTTCTAAGACGCGGAGTTTTTCGGAACAGGAAAGTCTGTGCTCATCGCTCGCCGACATTCTGTTGGCTTCCTGCGACATGTGATATACTTTTAATGCCAAAATCGATAATCGGTCAAAAGCCCATGCAGTCGTTTCGGTGTTGATCTTGGCATCGGAATTTGGTGAGATATCACTATATTTTTTATAAAACCAACTGTCAATAAATTCAACCAAATCAGTTCTTTGTTGGTTTGAAGCATCAATTGTTCGTTTGATTTTAAGCGCTGCATCCGGTGCTATTTCGGGATCCCGAATAATATCCTCCAAATGCCATTGAACGGTATCAATCCAATTCTTTGCATACAAAAGCCATTCCAAACTGCCGTTGGGATAAGGGTTGGTAATAGGCGAAGTTACATTGTCCAAAAGGTGGTAGTCATTTATCGACTGATTGAAGATTTTCCACGCAGTATCGGTCATACTCATCAAAACAGAAATTTAGTGCGTAGGCGTATTATTGTTGTTGCTAGTGCTTGTGGTACCGGTAGGATTTGGGTTGCTCAGCGGATCTTCGGGAGATTTCTTATCCTCTTCTTTGACGGCATCTTTAAACTCCTTAATACCGGAACCTAAACCTCTCATCATTTCCGGAATTTTTCTTCCTCCAAAAAGAATAAGTAAAATAATTGCAACGATTAATAAATGTTGCCAAGAAAGTGCTAATATTACTAGTGTTTGCATACTGAAATTTTTACAAAGTTAATTTATATTTATCAATTAATCCAACCTAATGGATCTACGGGATTCGTTCCGTTCCAAATTTGAAAATCGAGGGTGTAGGTTCCGTCAAAATCTGCTCCAACCGCGCCAATCGGTGTTCCTGCGGAAACCTGTTGATTTGCGGAAACCATGGTATTGGCAAGGTTCGCATAAATTGTGAAATAATCACCATGTTTTACAAAAACCATTTTTGTTCCGTCGCCGGAGGCTACCACTCTGGAAACTGTTCCCGGCGCCACGCATTTTGCCACCGTGCCTTTCTGAACCGAAATCTTAATCCCATTGTTTTCTTCCACGATATTTTTGAAAACGGGATGAGGTTGTCTTCCAAACCTGTGCGTGATGGTGCCATACGCCGGCATTCCCATTTTCCCACGGTTCGAGGCGAAATTGTTTCCTACGGCGCTCGATACGCCATAATTGGTCATCGCTTTGCTTTCTGCCGCTTTTTTATCATCATCATTTTTCTTCGATAATGTTGCTTCTGCTGCTCTGGCAGTTGCGGCTTTATCTGCTGCAGCTTTTGCATTGGCTGCGGCAATGGCTGCGTCTCTTGCCGCTGCTGCTCTTCGGGCTTCTGCTTTTTCTGCATCGGCGGCTTTTTTAGAATCTTCGGTCTTCTTCAGATCTGCTGCCGCCGCTATTTTCGAACGTTCGAGTTCTTCCTCTGCTTTTCGTTCTGAAATCTCTTTTAATCGTTTCGCTTCTTCATCAGCTTTCCTTTTTTCGAGGGCAAGCGCCTCCAGTTTAGCTCTGTTTTCAGCTTCGATTTTTGCCTTTTCCCTTTCTGCCGCAATTTTCGCCAAACGAACTTTTTCTGCTTCCGCTTTTCTGTTGGCTTCTTCTTTCGCTTTGGCAATTCGTATCTCTTCTGCAATAATCGACCGGATTTGGCCTTCCAGTTGTTTAGATTCCGTTTGCTTTTGCTTAAGTTCGGCGGTCAGCTGAACTTCATTTTTCTTAAAGTCCTGAAGAAGATTTTCTTTCTGTTTCTTTTCTGCTTCAATGGTTAACAGATCTTTCTGCTGGTTGGAGAGAATCATTTCTTTATCTTTTGCAGATTTCTTTTTTAAAGCAACATTTTGAAGAAGTTCCCGCGCAACGTCGGAAATCTCCGCTGCTTTTTTATCCTGATAATCGGAATAATCTTTCAGATACTGAACTCTCCGTAATGCTTCGCCCAGATTTTTGGAAGATAAGATAAAGGTTACTTTATTCTGGACACCTTTGTTTTTATAGGCTTTCACCAAAACCTCTGCATAATTTTTTCTTAAAACTGCCAACTCCTTATTCTGGCGGTTAATTTCTAACTGACGAAGATAAATATCGTCCTCAATAAGTCGTTTTTCTTTTTGGGTATTGGTATAAACTTTTTCGCGAAGCTGAATTTTTTTGTTGACTTCATTTAAGTAAGCGACGGAAAGTTTAGATTCTTTTTGAGTTTTTGCCAGATTGGCGTTAATAGAGGCAATTTGTTTTTTAAGTTCTATATTTTGCTTTTGAAGTTGTTCCTTTTTCTGTGAGAATAAAATTCCGCACAAAAAAACTCCTATTAAAAAGCCTAATTTCTTAATCATTTGATCTCAGTTTTCATATAATTATTGGGAACGGAGTACGGAGTATCCATTTTCGAACTCTCAAATCTCGTGTTTTCCAATAAAATCTGGCTAGTTTTTGTGCCCTTTATTATTATTTTAACATTCTTTGGCAACCGGATGTTTTCAAAGCCCGTCCAATTAGAATACGAGATTTCCAGCTGGTTGGTTTTATTTTTATCTTCCAGGTGCACCTGGGTCAAATCAAAATCAGTTGAATAATCCATCATTACGCTATATTCGGAAACTTCGCCATTATTCTCAAATTTTAAATTTTTTGAGGAAGTCAATCTGTAACCCTGTGCGTTTTTTGTTAAGTTGAAATCTTTGTCATTAACCGGAATGAAAGTTTTTCCAATTAAGAGATTTTGCAGAGAATTGAAGTCGATAAAATTTACATTCAGCAACTTATTCAAATAAGTAAAATCGGATTCGATGTAGGTTTTGTTCCATTTTTCGTAACCTTTTATGCCGTCTGGCGTTGCAATTCCCCGTCCTACATTTAAGAAAACGGCAATCATATTCATCCAGACCTTTTGCCCGTTTTCAATATAAATCGTCGCGTCTAGAGTTGGAATAAAACTTCCGTTTTCGATATTGACTTTCGAATTAATTTTGAGTTGCTGAAAATTTGGATTTTCTTTTATTTTAGTGAAGAACGCTGTGTTTCCGACCACCGGATTGCTTGTTCCCACGGGATTTGTCGCTGTGTTTGTTTTGCAGGACATCATCAAAACGGCCGTAAGCAGAAGCAGGATATATTTTTTCATATTATTCTTTAGTTATGGGCAAGGTTTGCAATAGTAACGCCAAACCCTAAGAAAGATTTTGTATGGTTAGTGTGCATCTATTTATGAGGTCATATTAATGTCCGTTCGTATTCGAGAGGAAATCCAAAACCGAAAAATCACCCAGTGAAATTTCCCGGGCGACGCCATAATACTGGGCAGAATTTCCGATCATTGAATTGCTTAAATTACCATGATCGATTGTTGTATTTTCCTGAATCAAGGAATTGTCGATGTTCGAATTGATCACTTTTGTATTGTTCCCGATAGAAACGCGAGGTCCAATTTTGGAGTTCGAAATCTCCACATTTTCTCCGATGAAACACGGCGGAATAATCATGCAGTTTTCAATTTTGGCAGAAGCCGGATAATCGGCCACGTTTTCGCGTTCGTATTCCAAAACTTTTCCGTTGGTCTCTACGGTGGCGTTTTTATTTCCGCAATCCATCCAGTCATCCACTTTTCCGAGAGAGAATTTCGAGCCTTTTTGGCGAAGATTTTCCAAAGCGGTTGTCAACTGATATTCGCCGCCTTGTTTAATGTCGTTGTCCATTATATAATTGATCTCCGACATGAGTTTTTCGGCGGAACTGAAATAGTAAATTCCGATGATCGCCAGATCCGAAACAAACGTTTTCGGTTTTTCTACGAAATCGGTGATAAAACCATAATCATCAAGTTTAACCACCCCAAAGGCGGAAGGATCCTCCACTTTTTTTACCCAGATCACGCCGTCCGAATTTTTATCGAGTTTAAAATCTGCTTTAAACAAAGTATCGGCAAACGCCACAACCACGTCTCCCTGCATCGACTGTTCGGCACATTTGATGGCGTGCGCTGTTCCAAGCGGTTCGTCCTGCGTGTAAACGCTTCCTTTGGCACCTAAACTTTCTGCAATTTTAATTAGCGAAGCTTCCACCTCAGCACCAAAATCGCCAATAATAAAGGCAATCTCATCGATGTTTTCGCCGGCGACTTTTGCAATATCTTCCACAAGGCGCTGAACGATAGGTTTACCTGCGATGGGAATTAATGGTTTTGGCACCGTCAAAGTATGTGGTCTCAATCTGGAACCGCGGCCGGCCATAGGAACGATTATTTTCATATTTTTTTGAATATTTGCTGCCGGGAAGCCGGCAGATTATTTTTTGTATTTTTTTATTTTGAAGTGCTTCCGAAGCCACCGGCTCCTCGTGTAGTTTCGCCTAAAATGGTAACTTCTTCCAGTACTGCAGTTTCATATTTCGCAATCACCATTTGGGCAATTCGGTCCCCATTGGCAACCGTAAATTCTTCCGCGGACAAATTTACTAAAATAACCCCAATCTCGCCGCGGTAATCCGCATCGATGGTTCCGGGAGAATTCAGCACCGTAACTCCGTTTTTCAGCGCCAAACCACTTCTTGGGCGAATTTGCGCTTCGACGCCGGCCGGAAGTTCCAGAAACAATCCTGTTGGAACCAGTTTCCTTTCGAGCGATTTTAATGTGATATTTTCTTCAATATTCGCGTAAAGATCCATGCCTGCAGAAATTTCTGTCTGATATTTGGGTAAAGGATGGTTGGATTTATTGATGATTTTAATTTTCATATCAGTTTTTTCTTAATTGTTTTAAAGTGTCTTTTTCAACGTAAAAAATCAGGCCTAAAAAGAGCAGAAAGAAAAGGTTTCCGATGATTAAGTTTCCGTCGAGAACATAATAGGAAAGTACCGAAAGGAAAATACTCAAACTTAAATAGCCGACAATTTTTTTCATGTGATACGGAACGGGATAAAAATATTGCCCGAGGAAATAAGAAACCGTCATCATCGAAAAGTAGCTTAAAAATGTTGCCCATGTTGATGCCCAATAGCCGTACCCGGGAATAAAATAAAAGTTAACAGCAATGGTCACCGCCGCTCCTAAAACAGAAATGTAAGCGCCGAAAATAGTTTTATCGGATAATTTGTACCAGACGGACATATTTAAATAAACTCCCAGAAAAACCGCCGCGATCAATACGATCGGCACAATGGGAATGCCTTCGTTGTACGCCGGATTTGCCAGATACAGCTTTGCCAGCCAATTTAAATTCACACATAATGCGAGTAAGATAACGCAGTTCACGATCACAAAAAGATCCATCAGTTTGGCGTAAGATTTCCCTGAATTTTCGTTTTTTGCATGCGAGAAAAAGAAGGGTTCGATGCCCAAAAGATAAGCCTGGCGGAACAGTGTTAAAAAAGTGACGATCTTACATACGGCACCGTAAATCGCCATTTGTTCCGTGTTTGTTCCGTCGGGTAAGAGGTATTTTAAAAACTGGCGGTCCATGGTTTCATTCACGACGCCTGCTAAGCCTGCAATGGTAATAGGCCAGGAATACGCCATCATTTTCTTCCAGAGTGGCCAGCTGAAAGCTGCAATCCGCACCGCTTTTATCTCCTGCGCGAGAAGTAAAAACGTTACGGCACTCGCAACTAAATTCGCTACAAAAACATAACCTATTCCAAAATCGGGGTTGTAACTGAAACCAAAAATCCCCTTCGGACCTAACTTAGGCAGAACAACGATAAAAAATACGACGAGTACAAAATTGATAACGCCGTTGATGATTTTAATTAAAGCAAACTTCTTTGGGCGCCCGGTTTTTCTCAGGATGACAAACGGCATTGTTGAAAGTCCGTCCAAGCCTAAAACGAAAAGCATCATGGTGAGAAGGTTGACCTGATCCGGCGTTTTGAAAGCGATCGCTAAATCCTGCCGGAAAACAAAACAGAAAAACATGAAGAGGAATGAAGCGCCCGCAACACTGATCGTTGCTGTAGAAATCAACTTTTTCGTGTTCTCCTCTTTTTCGGCGAAACGGAAAAAAGTAGTTTCCATGCCGTGGGAAAGCAGAACGATAATGATTCCGGCCACAGAGTAAAAGTCGATAAACGGCGCCAGCGATTGCGGGCCAAAAGCGTTGGTAACAAACGGACTGATGATAAAAGGAAAAAGCCTGATGATAACTGTGCTTAATCCATAAATCGCGGTTTGTCCCAATAATTTTTTATACAAAACTTCTGAATTTCTGCAAAGATAAATAAATAGATTTGAGAGCGGTCTTTAAGTCGTTTTTAAATATTAAATTTGTGAAAACTCAGTTCCAAACGTGTGTTCGCAGTAAATTCAATTTCTAAAATTCCTTTCCGCAGCATGAAAATCCTTATCAAAAACGCCAAAATTGTTAACGAAAATAAGATCATCGAAAGTGATCTGCTCATTGAAAATGATTTGATTTCTAAAATTGGCCAAAATATTTCCGAAGAAGGTATTGATAAGATTATCGATGCTTCCGGGAAACATTTGCTTCCCGGAATTATCGATGATCAGGTGCATTTTCGCGAACCCGGTTTAACCTGGAAAGGCGATATCGAAAGTGAATCCAGAGCGGCGGTTGCTGGCGGAATTACAAGTTTTATGGAACAGCCGAACACGGTTCCAAACGCGGTTACGCAGGAACTGTTAGAAGAAAAATATAAAATCGCAGCCGAAAAATCCTTTGCGAATTATTCTTTTTTGATGGGAGGAACGAATGATAATTTGGAAGAAGTTTTAAAAACTAATCCGCGAAATGTTGCGGGAATTAAGTTGTTTCTCGGTTCATCCACGGGAAATATGCTTGTTGATAATCCCGAAACACTGGAAAAAATTTTCCGCAACGTAAAAATGCTCATCGCGGTTCACTGCGAAGATGAAGCGACCATCAAAAAAAATACAGAAATTTTTAAAGAAAAATATGGTGAAGATATTCCGGTTGATTGTCATCATCTCATCCGAAGCGAAGAAGCGTGTTATATTTCCTCTTCGAAAGCAATTGAACTGGCGAAAAAAACCGGCGCGCGGCTTCACGTTTTCCACCTATCCACGGCGAAAGAAATGGAAGTTTTCCGAAACGATATTCCTTTAAAGGAGAAAAAAATCACTGCGGAAGTTTGTGTTCATCATCTCACGTTTACGAATGAAGATTATGCAGCCAAAGGAAATTTCATCAAATGGAATCCCGCCATAAAAACACAAAAGGACAAAGACGGACTTTGGGCAGCTTTATTGGATGACCGAATTGACGTTATCGCCACCGATCATGCGCCGCATACTTTGGAAGAAAAATCGCAGAAATATTTGAAAGCACCATCGGGCGGACCTTTGGTTCAGCACGGTCTCAATGTGATGCTCGAAAATTTTAAAAACGGTAAAATTTCTCTAGAAAAAATTGTGGAGAAAATGTGTCATAATCCCGCCATTCTCTTCGAAATTGAAAAGCGTGGTTTCATTAGAGAAGGTTACAAAGCGGATCTCGTTTTGGTTGATCTGAACGAAAGTTATATTGTTTCTAAAGAAAATGTACTCTACAAATGCGGTTGGAGTCCTTTTGAAGGAAGCACGTTTCACTCTAAAATTACGCACACTTTTGTGAATGGATTTTTGGCGTTCGACAACGGAAAAGTTTCCCCGGAAAAAAGAGGCGAACGTTTACTTTTCGACCGGAATTTATAAATAATGCAAATCTTTGAAACATTTTCAAAAAAAATACGTCTAATAAGCTATTAAAATATAATATATGTTTAAAAAACTCTCCTTAGCAATGGTCACGTTGCTGTTTTCTTTGCAGACTTTTGCACAGAATCAGTTTCAGTGGAAAGAAGCCTCCGGAAACGGTTACACCTACAAATACGTAACAAATGATCCGATGCAGGCAAGATTTTACACGCTGAAAAACGGTTTGACAGTCATTTTAAGTCCTACCAAAAAAGACCCCAGAATTCAGGCCTATGTTGCCGTAAAAGCCGGAAGTAAAACCGATCCGCGCACGAACACCGGTTTAGCGCATTATCTGGAACACCTGGTTTTTAAAGGAACCGACAAATATGGTTCTTTGGATTGGGCGAAAGAAAAACCCGAACTGGATAAAATTGACGCCTTGTACGAAACGTACAACAAAACCAAAGACGAAGCGCAGCGAAAAGCAATTTACAAAAAAATCGATTCCGTTTCCGGAGTTGCCAGTAAATATGCAATCGCAAATGAATACGATAAAATGATGGCTTCAATGGGAGCGCAGGGAACAAATGCCTTCACCAGTTTCGAGCAGACCGTTTATACAGATGATGTTCCGAGCAGTTCTTTAAACAAATATCTGGCGGTTCAGGGAGAAAGATTTAGAAATCCAATTTTAAGAATTTTCCATACCGAACTGGAAGCAGTTTATGAAGAAAAAAACAGAAGTTTAGACAGTGATGGAAGCAAGGTTTTCGAAACGCTGTTTTCTGAACTCTTTAAAAATCACAATTACGGACAACAGACGACGATTGGAACGGTAGAAGATTTAAAAAACCCGTCGCTGGTTGAGATCCGCAAATATTTCAACGCATATTATGTTCCCAACAATATGGGGATTATTTTGTCGGGAGATTTCAATCCGGATGAAGTGATTGCACAAATTGACAAGGCTTTTGGTTACATGAAAAACAAACCGGTGGCGAAATATACTTTTACGCCGGAAACTCCAATTGCCATACCAGTCATTAAAGAAATTACAGGCCCGGATGCAGAAAATTTGACCATAGGTTTTAGATTGCCCGGAAATAAAGACAAAGATGTTTTGATTGCCGATTTGGTAGGACAGGTTTTAACAAACGGAAAAGCCGGTTTGATGGATTTAAACCTTGTGAAAAAGCAAAAACTGCTTCGTGCTTCTGCAGAAACTTTCACTTTAATTGATTACGGAGTTTTGTACATCAGTGCTGCGCCAACCAACGGACAAAGCCTGGAAGAGGTGAAAACGTTGGTCTTGGGCGAGATCGATAACCTTAAAAAAGGAAATTTCGACGAAGGTTTAATTACATCCATCATCAACAATATCAAAAAAAATAAAATTTATCAGTCCGAAAAATACGGCGACAGAGCAAGTGCTTTGATGGATGCCTTCACGTCGGAATTGAACTGGAGAGATCAGGTAGCTTATGTAAATGATCTGTCTAAAATTTCAAAAGCCGATATCGTTAACTTCGCGAATAAATATTTAGGCGAAAACTATGTAGCGGTTTTAAAAAGAAAAGGAGAATCTCCAGCCACCGTAAAGATCGAAAAACCACAGATCACCCCCGTGGAAACCAATGCTGATAAACAATCTGCTTTTGTGAAAATGGTGGGCGCAATGCCGGCTAATCCTTCGGCGCCGGTGTTTTTAGATTATAAAAAAGACATCCAAAAATCCAGGTTAGGAAAAGCCGAAGTGCTGTATGTTCCCAACACGGAAAATCAGATCTTTCGTTTGAAATACCGCTACAAGATCGGTTCTTTAAATGATTTGAAACAGCCGCTTGCCGCGCAGTATCTGCAGTTTCTAGGCACCGATAAAATGTCTGCGGAAGATATTTCCAAGGCTTTTTATAAAATTGCCTGCAGTTTTACGATTTCTACCGGGGAAGAATACACCACGGTTTCGCTGGAAGGTTTGCAGGAAAATTTTGACGCTGCCGTAAAATTATATGAAGATCTTATTCAAAATGTAAAAGCAGATGATGCAGCTTTAAAAAGTTTAAAAGAACGAATGGCAAAAGCCCGAAAAGACGTGAAAGCTTCCAAAGGCGCCATTTTACAGGGACTTACCAGCTATGCGCTTTACGGCGAGAAAAATAAATTCAATAATGTACTAAGTACCGCCGATTTAGAAGCCACTACGTCTGCGGAACTGGTGAGCAGAATAAAAAACCTCAACAATTACGAACAAACCGTTATTTATTACGGTCCGGCTGCGCTGAAAGACCTCGATAGCAAACTTCAAACACTGCATCCCGTTCCGGCAAAATTTGCCGTTGCGACGCCGGAAAAAGTTTTCAAACAAACCAAACAAACCAAAAATCAGGTTTTATTTGCCGACTACGATATGGTTCAGGCAGAGACGCGCTGGATTCGAAACACCGATGTTTACGATTCGAACAAGAATACGGTTGTTCAGGTATTTAACAATTATTTTGGCGGCGGCATGGGTTCTATCGTGTTCCAAACCATCCGTGAGAGTAAGGCTTTAGCCTATTCTACGTACGGTATTTATGTACAGCCACAGAAAAAAGATCAGGAATACTATATGATGAGTTATGTTGGAAGTCAGGCAGATAAATTTAACGATGCCACCACGGCGATGACGGAACTTTTGACCAAAATGCCGGATCTTAGCCAAAATTTAAACCTCGCAAAAGGACAGGTGAAAAAAGACATTCAAACCGAAAGAATTACGCAGGATAATATCATTTTCAATTATCTCGCGGCGAAGGAACTCGGTTTAAACGAAGATCCGCGCAAAACCATCTACACCTCTGTAGATAACATCAGCATGCAGGATCTGAAAACCTTCCACGACACCAATTTCTCCGGAAAACCTTACACTTACGCCATCGTGGCTTCAGAAAAAAGAGTTCCGATGAAAGATCTGGAAAAACTGGGTGAGGTAAAGAAGATTTCTTTAGAAGAACTGTTCGGGTACTAAACTTTTTAAAATAATTGATAAGAAAACTGCTCCGTGATGGGAGCAGTTTTCTTTATGTCATTGCGAGGAGGAGGTACGACGACGAAGCAGTCCCAAAGTACAAAAGCAGTGTAATCTCAATTTTTATATTTACTTGGGCGCACATTTCCACCTTCCACTCCCGCTTTTTTTCTCCTCGTTCCTCGTCAAAAAAAGAGCTCCGTTCCAGTTGGGGCGCAGATGTGATTTTGTTTGGAAATCAGGTTTAAAAAGAAAAATAGTACACGGTTTGGTGAGCGCTGTTAGAGCTCGAAGCTCTAACAGCGCTTCTTACTTGCTGCAAACTGTTATTCTTATTGGCGCTCGCTTCGCTCGCGCCCCAACTTTTCTCACCCAATCTTACCGAAACCGCATTTCCGCAAAATGGCCAAATCATTTATTTCCCGCATAATTGTTCGTAACTTTCAGAAACTAATTTCTCTTAAATTTACAAAAACAATAAAATATGAATCTGTATACCCAACCCATGCTAAAAGACGATGCTTTAAAAGGTAAAGTTGCCGTGGTAACCGGCGGCGGAAGCGGCCTCGGAAAAGCCATGACCAAATATTTTCTGCAACTCGGCGCCAAGGTTGTCATCACCTCGCGAAATATCGAAAAACTTCAGGCCACCGCCAAAGAACTGGAAGACGAAACCGGCGGGAGAGTTTTGTGCGTGGGGTGTGACGTCCGCAACTGGGACGAAGTGGAAGCCATGAAGGATGTGGCGGTAAAAGAATTCGGTCAAATCGATATATTATTGAACAACGCCGCGGGAAATTTCATTTCACCTACAGAAAGATTAACCCATTCGGCCTTTGATTCGATTTTGGATATCGTTTTGAAAGGCACAAAAAACTGTACCCTTTCCATCGGGAAATACTGGATCGATAATAAAGTACCCGGAACCGTTTTAAATATTGTCACCACGTATGCCTGGACGGGCTCTGCCTATGTTGTTCCGTCCGCCTGCGCGAAAGCCGGAGTTCTGGCAATGACCCGAAGTCTCGCCGTGGAATGGGCAAAATATGGAATCCGTTTCAACGCCATTGCGCCGGGACCTTTTCCTACAAAAGGCGCGTGGGAAAGACTGTTGCCGGGAGATCTGGCAGAAAAATTCGATATGCGGAAAAAAGTTCCTTTACGACGGGTGGGCGAACATCAGGAGTTGGCCAATCTGGCGGCGTATCTGGTTTCCGATTATTCAGCGTACATGAACGGAGAAGTGGTCACCATTGATGGCGGCGAATGGCTTCAGGGCGCGGGGGAATTTAATATGCTCGAGGAAATTCCCCAGGAAATGTGGGATATGCTCGAATCGATGATTAAAGCGAAAAAATCCAATTAATTAAAGGTTTTAACAAAATGACCCCAATGTTTGTAACAATGTTGGGGTCATTTCATACTTATACCAAAAATAATCCCAATGAATTTCAACATCTCCAAACTGCTCTTTTCGGTAGCAGTCGCATTTTCTCTTAATTTATCGGCGCAAACGGAAGCCCCAAAATATAGCTATACCGACGCCTTTAAGCCTTTCTTTTACCAGAATAATGGAACGGAAACCCGTTCTGCAAGTGGACAGCCGGGTCACAATTATTGGCAAAACAGCGCCGATTATGTTTTGAATGCGACATTGAACGAAGCGACGAACGAAATATCCGGCTCCGCGGAAATCGCGTATACGAACAACAGTTACGATGATCTAAGTTTTCTTTGGCTACAGCTGGACCAAAATTTATTTAAAAAAGATTCAAGAGGAAACGCTGTAATTCCGATGGCAGGAAGTAGAAATGGAGCTCATGGCGAAGATTTCGATGGCGGTTACACCATTAAGTCGGTAGAAATTCTTTCCGCGAACGGAAAAAAGCTGAAAGTGATGCCAAAATATACCGTTTCCGATACAAGAATGCAGATCGATCTGCCCCAGGATTTAAAGGCAAAGGGAGGCGTTATCAAATTCATTATTAATTACTCTTTTATCTCTCCAAATTACGGCTCGGACAGAATGGGGGTTGAAGCTACTAAAAATGGCAAAATCTTTACAATCGCGCAGTGGTTTCCGAGAATGTGTGTTTATGATGACATTATGGGTTGGAACACTTTGCCTTATTTGGGCGCGGGCGAATTCTTTTTGGAATACGGGAATATTACCGCCAATTTAACCGTTCCGGCCAACCAATATGTGGTGGCGTCGGGCGAATTGCTAAATCCGAAAGACGTTTATACCAACGATCAGATTAAAAAGTGGGATGCCGCAAAAAACAGCGACAAAACGGTAATGATCCGGTCTGCGGCAGAAGTTGCTTCAGGTGCGAAAACTTCCACGTCAATGAAGACCTGGAAATTTAAGATAGAAAATACGCGTGATTTTGCCTGGGCTTCGTCGTCTGCATTTATTTTAGATGCTGCCAGAATTAATTTACCCAGCGGTAAAAAATCTTTAGCCATTTCTGCCTATCCCGTCGAAAGTGATGGCGATGCAGCCTGGGGAAGATCCACGGAATATACAAAAGCTTCCATCGAAAATTATTCGAAAAGATGGTATGAATATACGTATCCAAATGCGGTGAATGTCGCCGGAAATGAAGGCGGTATGGAGTATCCGGGAATTGTATTTTGTCATATGAATTCGAAAGGAGCTGATCTTTGGGGAGTTACCGATCATGAATTTGGTCATAACTGGTTCCCAATGATTGTGGGATCGAACGAAAGAATGTTTGCCTGGATGGACGAAGGTTTCAATACTTTTATTAATGGTATTTCCGACCAGGATTTCAATAAAGGCGAATATTACAAACCGAGATCGCTCCAAAGTATGGCGATGGCTTTTAACAGTGATCAAATGGAGCCCGTGGTTACCGCGCCCGATAATTTAAAAGAAAGAAATCTGGGCTTTCTAGGCTATTACAAACCTGGTGCAGGCCTCCAAATGTTGCGTGAGAATGTTTTGGGTGAAGAAAAATTTGATAAAGCTTTCAGAGAGTACATCAAAAGATGGGCGTTTAAGCATCCGACTCCGGAAGATTTTTTCCGAACCATGGAAAATGTTTCGGGTGAAGAATTAAACTGGTACTGGAGAGGTTGGTTTATTAATAAATGGAAAATCGATCAGGCCGTAAAAAGCGTTAAATATACGAATGGTGACTTTACGAAAGGGGCCGTTATCAAAATCGAAAATATCGGTCAGCTTCCGATGCCGGTGAACATGGACATTAATTTTAAAGACGGAACCACACAAAATATAAAACTTCCCGTGGAAATCTGGAAAAGAAATTCAGAGTGGTCTTTTGAAGTTCCTACCACGAAGGAAATCGTTTCTGTTCAGCTCGATCCAAAAGGCAGTTTGCCCGACGCAAATGCTGCGGACAATATTTTTAAAATAGATCCCAATGCCGTCGTAGAAAAAGTAAATCTTAAGGAATTTACAGGAAACTTTTCCAGCAAACAAATTCCTTTAAAGATTGTAACCACCGTGGAGAATGATCAGTTGATGTTGCAGGCAACCGGTCAGCAAAAAATTCCGTTGGAATATGAAGGCGAGGGTAAATTCGGCTTTTCCGCCGCAGGAATCGAATTCCAGTTCACGAAAGACCGAAAGGGATTTACGCTGGATCAGGGCGGACAAAAATTTGAATTCAAGAAAGATTAGAATCATTTATTTGATTAAAGCCGTCTCAAAAATAATGAGACGGCTTTTTTTACGGCAGATTTTATATAATCTGAAGTCAGTAATGACCATACTTTTTTTTTAGTTTAGTAAAATATTTATGAATTTTTCATCGATCTCCGTCGCAAAGTCGAGCTTTTGCATCCGTCAATTTTCATCAAAGCCAGAGTAAATTAGACAGCAGAAAATAAAAATGGTTTTTGGTGCATTTTTTGTAATTTTAATTTCTACTAAAAAATAAAAGTTTGCAAACTTTCCTCATCGAAACTCATGCGATGGCACTGAAAAAATTACTCTCATCCGCGAAAAAAATTGGCGCACTTTCGTTGGAGGAAGCTGCCAACACCGATGCGGTGGACTCATTTCCCGAAAAAACGCTATACCAAGTTAAATCTTCCAACTTACTCACGGCCTGCATTCCAAAAATATATGGTGGTCAGGAGTTAGGCTTAAAACCTGGAACAAATTCTGCGTTGCTTTCTATCCTCAAATATATTGGCAGCGGGAATCTTGTGATGGGCCGCGTCTTGGAAGGACACATGAACGCGCAGATTCTCATCAACCAGTTTGGCACCGACAATCAAATTGAATATTTTGCCCAGCAGGCTTTTGCCGGAAAGCTTTTCGGCGTGTGGAATACGCAGGCAAATGACGGAACGGTTTTGTCTCTGCAAAAGGACGGCAGCCACTTTCTGGATGGGACAAAAACTTTCGCAACGGGCACCGATTATGTTTCGTTTCCCATTGTTACGGCAAAGCTTGCTGACGATTCATGGCAGATGTTCGCGGTACCTATTGATAAAGTTAACGCAAAAAGTGACGCGAGTTGGTGGCAGCCACTGGGAATGCGCGCCAGCCGAAGTTTCAAAATGACCTTTGAAAACACCCCGATTCCCGCAGAAAATTTGGTAGGAGAGCCAGATCAGTATTACGAACAACCTGGCTTTAGCGGTGGTGCCGTCCGTTTTGCCGCCGTTCAGTTAGGCGCAGCGGAAATGCTTTTAACGGAAACGCGGAATTATCTCCAAAATTTAAAAAGAACCGATGATCCTTATCAGAAAATGCGGTTAGGCCAAATGTCGATCGCTGTTGAGTCCGGAAATCAATGGCTTTTAGGTGCCGCAAAACAGATGGATGATTTCATGAACGAGCCGCTACCGGAAAACAGCGAACGTTTTTTGGCCTATGCGAATATGATGCGGACGGCTATAGAACAGATTTGCGTAGATGTGATGGCGCTCTGTCAAAAGTCTGTGGGCGCGAGAGGTTTAAACAAACCACATCATTTCGAAAGAATTATCCGGGATTTAAGTACTTACCTTCGCCAACCGGCACCGGATGCCGCTCTTGCAGACGTTGGCCGGTATGTGCTGAAGAATACAATATCTACTTCCGAGCTTTGGGCAACACAAACTAACACGAAAATCCTTTAAAGAATGATGCAAAACGACATCGAAAAATTACCTCTGGCACCGGAACACTGCGTGGCTGGTTTTGGGAAGACCTTAATCGTTGCACCCCACGCTGATGATGAAAGTCTGGGCTGTGGCGGTGTAATCTCTTTGCTTAGAAAATACGGTCAAACAGTTTATATTTTATTGCTTAGTGACGGTACTTTGTCTCACCCCAACAGCAAGCAGTATCCTGCAGAAAAACTTAGGGACTTGCGGGAAAATGAGTTGCAGGAAGCGGCAAGTAAACTTAACGTTTCCGCGGAAAATATTATTTTTTGCCGTTACAAAGATCGAAATGTGCCCAATAAGCTAAGCGAAGGGTTTGACGCTGCCCTTAAAAATATTACAAAAATGTTGGAGGTCTTGCAACCGCAAAGTATTTTTGTCCCCTGGCGCAGAGATCCACATCCCGACCATCGAGCTGCGTTCGACTTGATCCACGGCGCAAATGCCGGTCACGCTAAAATTTATGAGTATCCTGTTTGGCTTTACGAATTGGGCGAGGCAGAAGATGCCCCGGATAGCGAAGAAACAATGCCGTTTCGCCTGGATATTACCAGCGTTCTTTCCCAAAAACAGGAAGCGATAGCGGCGCACCAGTCACAAATCACCGATCTTATTACCGATGATCCTAATGGATTCACGCTTTCGCCCGAAATGCTTGCCCATTTTAATGTTCCTTACGAAATCTTTTTTATGTCAAAATAATGGAAGAAAAACAAACTTTAGATTCAGACTATTTTAAAAAAGTTTACGATGCCAGGGAGGATCCTTGGGATTTTGAAACGAGCGAGTACGAAGCTGAAAAATATAAAGCTACGTTAAAGGCGATACCTAAGCACAAGTATGAAAATGCTTTAGAAATCGGATGTTCTATCGGGGTACTGACGAAGCTTTTGGCAGAAAGATGTAAGAAGCTAACAGCCACCGATGTGTCCCAAAAAGCCTTGGACCAAGCTATAAAAAGGTGTCGCGAACTGAATAATGTTTCTTTCCGAAAACTGAGTTTCCCGAAAGAAATTCCGGACGATCAATATGATCTGATCATCATTTCGGAAGTTGCCTATTATTTATCTCGTGCGGACTGGAATTTTGCGATGGAGCAGTTGTATGCTAGAATGGAAGACCGGGCTCATCTGGTTTTAGTTCACTGGCTTCCCCAAGTACACGATTATCCCCAGACTGGTGATGAGGTGCATGATTCCTTTGCAAAATTGATGAAGGATAGAATGACGAACGTTTTTAACAGCAGGGCGCAGAATTACCGAATTGACGTCTGGGAAAAAGATGGGGCAGAGTAGATGACTACTTCTTTTTGAAGATCGACCAGCGCTTGGTCTAGGCAAGTCCGCGGGAATTTTTTCATCACAATAATTTCCTCCAATTTCTTAAATTTCGAATACCACTCACCAAAAAAAGGACTTTTCAGAAAAGAATGGTAAAGCATACCGTCGGTCGGAATTTCATTTGTAATTTTCTTGAAAGTTTCGTAAACGTTGAAATCCTGGCATTTGCGTACATTCCAAAGTTCGATTAAATTCCGCTTTCGTACCAAGCTCGAAACAATTGAGGCCGCAGATTCTACCATTAAACTTCTGCGTTCTGCGCCGAGATTTTTCCACAAGTTGAGTTGATAAGACAATCCCACTTCCGTTCGGCCGATCGTTCTGGCCGAGGTATGCACTATAACTTTATTGCTATGTCGAACTTTAGCGTCAATATGCTCTAATCTTTCAAAAAACGCGCAATCTTCCAGATATGCCACGTCCGGAATTCCACCCGATTTTCCGTAGCAGTCTGTTGTCACTGCAAAACTTCCATTAAAATGTTGATGGTGTCTGGGGCTGGTATCGTGCGGAGTTTTTAAAATGAGAGACTCCAATTCGGCGATTAACAGATGATATGTTTCGTCTTTTGTATGAAGATGAAGCGTCCATTGATCCACGAATTGAATTTCCTTTTGGCAGAGCAAAATTCTCCCGCCTACCGCATCGGCTCCCGCTTCAATTTCTTTCTGAGTCTGCGCGATCCAATCCGGCGCAACAACCGTATCGCCGTCGGTGGTCATTATAATTCCGCCGCCGTTTCGCATAAGTCGATGGTATGCAGCTTCCATCAAAACTTTTCGAACATATCCAATATTAGCCTGACTTTTTTGCAGCGTTGTTACTTCCAAACGAATGTGGAGATCAGGGTGTTTTTTCTGGAAATCTTTGATGTGCAGAACAGAGTTATCCGTGCAGTTGTTGGCTAATATGAGGATTTCAAAGTGTTCTAAATCTAAAGGATTACCCAAAACGTCGGTTTGGCAGGAAAAAACGCTGAGCGAATTCAGAATGTAATCCTCCTCATTTTTCACCGGAATAACAATAATTACTTTTACCGCGGGGGAAAGAGGGAATTTCGAAAACAAAGAATCGTCGTCGGGTTCGGTGAAAGAAGTCTTCAAAATTCAGAATTTTGTTTTCTCTATCAAACATCTTTCCATACTTGCAGACCTAAGATAGAATTTCGTAAAATGGCAATAATTTATCAAAATTCCTGAAATCCAAAAGATTTCGTTTAGTTTACAATGGTTAAATAGGCATCACCAAATTTGAGGAAATTAAAAATTGGCCCCAAAATCCTCAGAACAAAAAAACGCTCTGATAATCAGAGCGTTATAAATAAAAGAGTAGACCCACAGGGATTCGAACCCCAACTGACGGTACCAAAAACCGAAGTGCTACCGTTACACCATGGGTCTATGTTTATTTTGGTGGTGCAAATCTAAAAAATTTTTTCCTATCAAACAATTATTTTTTGAAAATTAATTGTAAAAATAGTTTATGATCACTCTGTTGTATCTGTTTTTCATATAATTTCCGTATTTTTGAGGAAATAAATATTTACAAATGAGCAGTATTGAAGATAAGAAAAAAGCATTGGCTTTGGTGCTTGATAAATTAGATAAAACGTACGGAAAAGGAACCGTGATGACTTTGGGCGAAGATTCTGTGGACGACAGCATCGAAGTGATTCCATCCGGATCGTTGGGTATCGACCTGGCTTTAGGCGTAGGTGGTTATCCACGCGGCAGAGTCATCGAAATTTATGGCCCGGAGTCCTCCGGTAAAACCACTTTAACTTTACACGCGATCGCTGAAGCCCAAAAAACGGGCGGAATTGCCGCCTTTATTGATGCCGAGCACGCTTTCGACCGCGGGTACGCGAAAAAATTAGGGATTAATCTGGATGACTTAATTATTTCCCAGCCCGACAATGGCGAGCAGGCTTTAGAAATCGCTGATAATTTGATCCGTTCCGGCGCGGTTGATATTGTGGTGATCGATTCTGTAGCGGCTTTGACGCCGAAAGCGGAAATTGAAGGCGAAATGGGAGATTCCAAAATGGGACTTCACGCAAGATTGATGTCCCAGGCTTTGAGAAAGTTAACAGGAACAATTTCCAAAACAAAATGTACCGTAATCTTCATCAATCAGCTAAGAGAGAAGATCGGCGTAATGTTCGGAAACCCTGAAACCACGACCGGTGGAAATGCGCTGAAGTTTTACGCTTCGGTGAGGATTGACATTAGAAAAGCGAGCGCGCCCATTAAAACAGGTGATGAAGCTGTAGGAAGCCGCGTGAAAGTGAAGATCGTGAAAAACAAAGTTGCGCCACCTTTCAAAATGGCAGAATTCGATATTATGTACGGCGAAGGAATTTCTAAAACCGGCGAAATCCTGGACGCTGCGGTGGACATGGGTATCGTGAAAAAAAGTGGCTCGTGGTTCAGTTATGCTGAAACAAAGCTCGGTCAGGGGCGTGATGCGGTAAGAGATATGCTGAAAGACAATCCGGAACTGGCGGAAGAGTTGGAAGGAAAGATCCGGGAAGAAATTAAAAATAAGAAAGCTTAGATTTCAGAGACCTTAGATTTTGAACGTAAAGTTAAAAATTTGAGATTTTGAATATATAAATTGAGACAGCAATTTTTGCTGTCTTTTTTTTTGGGTAAATGGCGAGTAAAGTATTGGGTTTAGTGAGGCGGGCGCGTGCTCGGGAGGGCTTTAGCCCGCCTTTTAGATGAGTGTTTTTGGCTCTTGCAATCTATAAAACTTCTGTTTTTTTTAAACTTACTTCGAAATTTAACCCGGCTTTGCAATAGGGATAGCAACGGAAACCCCGGACCCGCCCCGGCGGGGAGGAGTTGCAGTGGATAGCCCGACCCGAGACGCGCGGGACTTTTGGGTGGGAAAGCGAGGGGATTGCCCTAAAAAAATTGACAATGTGTCACTTTCCGCAGAATGGTGTTTTTTTTGAGAAGTCAATAACATAATTTAAAAATCAATTAACATGACAAAAGGAAATATTAATGTATCGGTGGAAAATATTTTTCCCTTAATTAAAAAGTTTTTGTACAGCGATCACGAAATATTTTTGCGTGAACTGATTTCCAATGCGACAGATGCGACCTTAAAGCTGAAACATCTGACGAGCATCGGCGAAATTAAAACCGATTACGGCCAGCCGAAAATTGAAGTTATTGTTGATAAAGACGCAAAAACACTTCGAATTATCGACCAGGGAATTGGGATGACGGGCGAAGAAGTTGAAAAATACATCAATCAGGTAGCTTTTTCCGGTGCGGAAGAATTTCTGGAAAAATATAAAGATTCCGCGAAAGATTCGGGGATTATCGGCCACTTCGGTCTTGGGTTTTACTCCGCATTTATGGTTGCAGAAAAAGTAGAGATCCTTACAAAATCTTACAAAGATGAACCGGCGGTTCGCTGGATCTGCGACGGAAGTCCGCAGTATACTTTGGAAGAAACGACCGAAAAAACAGATCGTGGGACCGAAATAATTCTGCACATCGCGGAAGATTCTACAGAGTTTTTAGAAGAATCCAGAATCCGTGAACTGCTTTTGAAATACAATAAATTCATGCCTGTTCCGATTAAATTTGGAACGAAAAAAGAAACTTTGCCTTTGCCGGACGACGCTGCCGAGGATGCAACAGCGGAAACGGTGGAAGTTGACAACATCATTAACAATCCAAATCCGGCGTGGACAAAAACGCCGAGTGAATTAACAGACGCAGATTACAAGGAGTTTTACCATGAACTTTATCCGATGCAGTTCGAGGAGCCTTTGTTCAATATTCATTTGAATGTGGATTATCCCTTTAATTTGACGGGAATTCTCTATTTTCCGAAACTGACGAACGGATTAAATATTGAAAAAGACAAAATTCAGTTGTACCAAAATCAGGTTTATGTAACCGATGAGGTGAAAGGAATTGTGCCTGATTTCTTGATGTTACTACGCGGAGTTATCGATTCTCCGGATATTCCGCTGAATGTCTCACGATCTTATTTACAGGCTGATGGCGCGGTGAAAAAGATTTCTTCCTACATCACGAAAAAAGTAGGCGATAAGATGGTTTCACTTTTCAATGAGAACCGCGAAGATTATGAGAAAAAATGGAACGACATCAAAATCGTTATCGAATACGGAATGATTTCTGAAGATAAATTCTTCGATAAATCAGACAAGTTCGCACTGTATCCAACCACCGACGGCAAATATTATTTATGGTCTGAACTGGAAGAAAAAGTCAAACCTCTTCAAACCGACAAAGACGGAAACTTCGTCATCTTGTATGCGACAAATGCCGATGAGCAGCACAGTTACATTCAAAACGCGAAAGACAAAGGCTATGAAGTTTTGCTTTTGGATTCCCCGATTGTTCCGCATTTGATTCAAAAATTGGAGCAGTCCAAAGAGAAAATTTCTTTTGCGCGGGTGGATGCTGATCACCTGAATAATTTGATTAAAAAGGAAGACGCTGCCGTTTCCAAATTGAATGAGGAGGAAAAGGAATCTTTGAAGAAAAATATTGAAGAAGCCGTTAACGACAAGAAATTTTCTGTTCAGGTAGAAGATTTAGACAGTGCAGAAGCGCCGTTTATGATTACACAACCGGAATTTATGCGCAGAATGAAAGATATGCAAGCGACCGGTGGCGGTGGTGGAATGTTCGGAATGAGCGGTTTCCCGGAAATGTATAATTTGGTCGTGAATTCTAACAGCGAACTGGCTGCAGAAATTCTGGCGAACGACAATGCAGACGAGAAGAATACGAAGATTAAATACGCGCTGGACTTGGCAAAATTATCGCAAAATCTTCTGAAAGGTAAGGATTTAACTGATTTTATCCAGAGAAGTTACCAGCAGCTGAGTAAATAATTAAAAAACGTAAAATATTTTTTGTTCTCTATTTATAGCCTTGTCAGGGTTTTAAACCCTGACAAGGCTTTTTATGACCGAATAACATTTATTAAGGCATAGTTGATCTGTTTCAGCATCTCTTTTGAAATTCTCAATTGGCGGTTGCAGGACTTTATAGTTCTTCCACCGGACTCCAAAAAATATTTTTAAAATTCTGGATTTTACCGTCTTTCACTTCTACGCCTTCCTTTCCCAATTTCCCGACAAAATCGCGCAGACAACTTGCTGTAATTTTGCCTGAAGCATTACAAACACGGTGTGCAGGAAAATCTTCATCATAATTTCGGAGCGCATTTCCAACATGTCTTGCGTGATTCGGATATCCCACCGCTTTTGCGATGGCGCCATAGCTCGTGACTCTTCCTTTTGGGATGAGTTTAATAATTTCGAAAACCTGTTGGTTGAAAAGTTCGTTCACTTGATGAATTTAACGCTAATTTCGTAAATTAGATATTACAAACATAGAAGTTATGAAAAAGAAATTCTTTATTATTCTTAATAAAATCAACAAAAAGCTTTTGCCAAAACTAGGCGGACAGGATCCTCTGAAAATGAATAAATTTCAAAAGGCCGTCTTGGCGTATCGGTATTATGTGGTGATTAATTCTTTGGATTAAAATATTTTATTTTCAGGAATATTTTCGAAAAAAAAACCGAAAGTTCTTCATAGCCCTGATGGAAGCGGCATCTTTCGATATAAAAGCGGGAATACAGCGGATAGCGCGACCTGTTCTCAAAAAATGCCAAAAACATCTTGCTCCATAAAAAAGACCCTTCCAACGATTGAAAAGGTCTTATAATGATGATAAATATAGACTTACTTTCTTTTGAATAATTTACTCAAATTTGGTTTGATCCCGATTGAAATAGGTACTGAATTAAAATTCTCATTCTGTATCTTGCTAAAAGCGTGCTGGTAACTTACCTCAGCAAACAAATTAACTGCGCCAAGATTGTATTCGATACCGCCACCGGCTTCACCGATCGCCATACCATTACTTTTGTTTTTCATCGTCACCTCTAAATTTGCTGCGTTAACGTTTGCTTGAGGCGTTAAGATAAAACCACCGCCACCGCCTGCGAAACCGTAAAAAGCCCATTTATCTACAATTTTTCGGTAACCTAAAGCTAAGTTTAGTAGATATGTTGTGGCTCTGCCTTTTTGTACTTTATAAGGATTATTATCTTCTGCGACAATTTGGTTAAATTCATAAGCATGTAAGCTCAATTTTGGATATAAAAACAAGCCTCCATTACCTAAACCGATATTCAAACCTAAAGTTGTCGAAAATTTCGGAGCAAAATAATCTGCAGTTTTACCAATAGGGATGGAGAGACCAAAACCATTTGAACTATAAAGTTTGTCCGGTCGCGTTTCCTGTGCTTTGATATTAAAAGTAATGCTTGTTAAAAATAACGCAATCGCTGTAAATAATTTCATTTTGTATTTATTGTAAATATTCGTTAAAAAAGATCGATAATTATTAATTCTTTCGAACTGTAAAAATAATCTTTTTATGCGGTGAATTGATCATTCCAAAAAAACAATTACGTGAGCAATTTTAATAATAAAACTATCGGAAATTCTTCTATTTAAAATTGAAAAAACCCTCTCAATCTTAAGACCGAAAGGGCTATATTTAAAATAATCTAAAGTCTATTATCTTTTCTCTACTTAAGAATTCTCCAAAATATAAGAGAACATCAGCGGCGCACAAATCGTGGCGTCACTTTCAACGATGAACTTCGGTGTAGTAATATCCAATTTCCCCCACGTGATTTTCTCGTTCGGCACCGCGCCCGAATAAGATCCATAGGAAGTTGTAGAATCCGAGATCTGACAGAAATAACTCCAAAACTGAATATCCGTCATTTCCATATCCTGGTACAACATCGGCACGACGCAAATCGGGAAATCACCCGCAATTCCACCACCAACCTGGAAGAAGCCGACACCTTTTCCACCGGAGTTCTTCGGATACCAGTCCGCCAGAAACATCATATATTCAATCCCGGATTTCACGGTAGAAGCTTGTAGTTCACCTTTAATGCAGTAGCTGGAGAAAATATTTCCCATCGTCGAATCTTCCCAACCTGGAACCACGATCGGCAGGTTTTTTTCTGCTGCGGCCAGCATCCAGGAATTTTCTTTCGGGATCTCATAATACTGCTCCAAAATGCCTGATAAAAGCATTTTATACATATATTCGTGCGGGAAATAACGCTCGCCCTTCGCTTCCGCATCTTTCCAGATCTCTACAATATGTTTCTGCAAACGTCGGAACGCCTCCTCTTCCGGAATACACGTATCAGTCACCCGGTTCAGCCCTCTTTCCAGCAAAGCCCACTCATCTTTTGCCGTTAAATCGCGGTAATGCGGCACTCTTTCGTAATGCGAATGCGCTACAAGATTCATCAGATCTTCCTCCAAATTCGCACCCGTACAGGAAATAATATCCACTTTATCCTGACGAATCATTTCGGCTAAGATCTTCCCGATTTCCGCCGTAGACATTGCACCCGCTAAAGTGATCATCATTTTTCCGCCGTCTTTCAAATGCGCCACATAGCCTTTTGAGGCATCCACCAACGCTGCTGAATTGAAATGCAGGTAATATTTTTCGATAAATTCTGTGATCGGTTTGCTCATAATTTTTGATTTTAGCAAAGATACTGAATTTTAAGAATTTTCTTTAGGAGCACGAAGATTTCGCTTTTGTCCGAAGATGGGTCCCGCTTTCCGCTCTATCTTTTTTGGAGCTCGCTTCGCTCGCCCCAAAAAAGGATGCCGCTGCAATCGGGGCTATAATAGAGTATGGTTCTTCTTCGGGCAGAAAATTCAAAGCGGCGACATGCTGTGATCTTACCTAAAATTTATAGTAGCCGCAGAGCGGCGTCCTATTGGTGGCTACCGCAAATGAATATTAAAGCCGCAGAGCGGCGCACGATGGGTTGATTAAATCGACGACGAAATCAGAGTCGCAGAGCGACGACCTGTGGGTAAAAAAGAAAATTGCAGTCCAATAGCGGAGTTTTATTCCACATTGAAATTAAAAATTTGAAGAAAGCTGCAGCGCAGCGTCCTGTTATTAGAATAAATCGAGTAAAAAAATCAGAGTCGCGGAGCGACGACCTATTGGTAAAAAGGAAATGGCAGTCGAATAGCGGAGTTTTACTCCACGTTGAAATTAAGAATTTGAAGAAAGCCGCAGCGCGGCGTCCTGTTAGTAGAATAAATCGACGAGAAAATCAGAGTCGCGGAGCGACGACCTATTGGTAGAAAACAAAATTGCAGTCCAATAGCGGAGTTTTATTCCACATTTAAATTAAGAATTTGAAGAAAGCCGCAGAGCGGCGCCCTGTTGGTAGAATAAATCGAGTAAAAAATCAGAGTCGCGGAGCGACGACCTGCTGATAAAAAAGAAAATTGCATTCGAATAGCGGAGTTTTACTCCATGTTGAAATTAAGAATTTGAAGAAAGCCGCAGAGCGGCGCCCTCTTAATAGAATAAATCGAGAGGAAGTCAGAGTCGCGGAGCGACGACCTGTGGGTAAAAAAGAAAATTGCAGTCCAATAGCGGAGTTTTATTCCACGTTGAAATTCAGAATTTGAAGAAAGCCGCAGAGCGGCGCCCTGTTGGTAGAATAAATCGACGAGGAAATCAGAGTCGCGGAGCGACGACCTATCTATTTATAAAAAGAGAAAGAGCGTCGTGATGTAATGATGAGTTATTGCTAGCCAAAATAGAAAACGCTGCGGCGGAATATGGGTCGATACAATCTACGGTTAACCTTTAAATTTTTCGGCGATATTATAAATCTACTTTCGATTGTTTGCTAATTCTAACCCTGACGTTTTCGTGCTTCCGTTCTATTGGCGCAATTATTCCGTGCGAAACCGACGGTTTTCCTTTTTCTGCGACAATTCTTTTTTGGCCTTAATTCGTTTTTCGATTTTAGAACGCGAAGGTTTGGTCGGCTTTCTGGACTTCGGAATAAACAAAGCTTTTTTCACTATTTGCAGAATACGTTCCGTTGCGATCTTTTTGTTCTGTAGCTGTGTTCTGCTTTCCGAAACAGTGAGTTGCAAGATTCCGTCGCTGTTGATGCGATTTTTAAGCCTTTCGAATATCAGTTCTTTGCCTTCAATTGAAAAAGCCTCACTTTCTGCAACGTTCCACATCACGGTTACGGAAGTTTCCACCTTATTCACGTTTTGTCCGCCCGCGCCACTGCTGCGCGAGGTTTTATACGTTAATTCTTTCGTGAAATCTTTCATAATGCAGAATTCAAAAGTCTTAATTTTGAGATTTAGGATTTAGGCTCAGTCAAATTTAGCAATTCCCTCCGATTAATTTTACCATTTGGAAGTCGTGGAAATTTTGAAAGAAACAGAATTTCTTTGGGTTGATGGTTTTTAGTTGGATATTTAATTAGATCTAATTGTCTTCTTGCAAAGTCATTTTCTTCGCCTTCAATCACCATAATTAATTTTTGACCGAGCAATTCATCAACTATTCCGAAAAATACGACCTCGTTTGAAAGATCTTTTTTGACCAAACTTTCCAATTGTTCGGGATATATTTTTAATCCTGCGGAATTGATGACGTTGTCAATTCTTCCCAAAAATTTGAATTCCTTTTCGTTTTTTATTTCAACCAAATCGTTTGTCGTAAGATGGTTTGGATTTAATTGAGGTGCAAAAATTTCCAGGCAGTTGCGGCTGTCGAGGGAAATCTGTACACCGTTTAGAACTTTGAAATATCCGTCTAAATTGGGGTAAATTTCTTTTAAGGCAATGTGGGAAAGCGTTTCAGACATGCCGTAGGTTTCGTAAATCAATGTTTGAGATGTTGTGTTTTTAAGTGTTTGCTTGATTTTATTTTTTAAAGACTCAGAAACGGCGGCGCCTCCAATAATTAGATTTTTAATTAGATGAAGCTGCGCTAAAGAATTTTCGACCTGCAGCGGCGACATGGCGCAAAAATCGATGTGGTTGTTTAACTGGTCAACCGGTTGGGCAGAGGGCGTCATCACGATCAATTTCAATTTTCTTTCGACAGCTCTAACAACCATCATTTTGCCGGAAATATAATCGACAGGAAGGCAGAGTAGGGCGGTATCTCCTTCTTTTAAGTTTAATTTATCGCACGTCATTTGTGCGGATTGCAGCATGCGGTCTTTTTCGATGGCGAAAACTTTTGGTGTTCCGGTAGATCCGGAGGTCTGCACCATAACGGTGTCGGAAGCGCTAAACCAGTCTTCCAGAAACTGAAGAACTTTTTTTTCAAAATCTGTTTGAGCAGAAAGCGCGGCGGCGGAAAAATGGGCAAAATCGATCTTCATATTGATGAAATTTTTTTCTGGAGTACGCTGCGTGAGGGCGTAGGCGGAAATCCTTTTTTTGGCGGCGACGAAGGAGCCGCCAAAAAAAGATTGGGAGCCGCAGACCGGCCCGAAGTGGAAGGTGAGCGCTGTTAGGGCTCGAAGCCCTAACAGCGCTTAAGTTTGGCCACGAAGGGACACGCCCAAATCTACATTCGGTTCACCGTTTCGATCCCCAGCAGTTGTAAGCCTTTTTTAATGGTTTTTCCCGTCAGTTCCGATAATTCGAGGCGGAAATTTTTGGTATTTTCATCTTCCTGATTCAAAATTGGATTGTTTTGGTAGAAAGAGTTGTAGGATTTTACGACTTCATAAATGTAATTGGCCACCAGAGCGGGAGAAAGCGTTTCGGCAGCGCGGGATATAACCTCTTTAAAATTGGCAAGATTCATGACCAACTCTTTTTCGGACGCGTTCATTTCGTAAGCTTCGACGCTTTTTGCAGTGTATTCGGCTTTGGTGAGCAACGACTGAATTCTGGCATAAGTATATTGAATAAAAGGGCCTGTGTTGCCCGAAAAATCGATGCTTTCTGCGGGATTAAATAGCATTTTCTTTTTCGGATCTACTTTCAGCATAAAATATTTTAAAGCTCCCAAACCGACGGTTTCGTAAGATTTTTCTTTTTCGGCTTCGGATAAGGTTTCGAGTTTACCGAGTTCCTGCGCTTTCTCTTTAGCCGTCACGTACATTTCCTGCATAAGATCATCGGCATCGACGACTGTTCCTTCACGGGATTTCATTTTTCCCGCTGGAAGTTCGACCATGCCATAGGAAAGATGATAGAGATTTTCAGCCCAAGTGTACCCAAGTTTTCGAAGGATTTTAATTAAAACATCAAAATGATAATCCTGTTCGTTACCAACGGTATAAATTAATTTCTGGATATTATTTTCCTCGAAGCGTTGCACGGCTGTTCCCAAATCCTGCGTCATATACACGGAAGTTCCGTCGCCGCGCAGCAGAAGTTTGTGATCTAATCCTTCGTCACTCAGATCGCACCAAACGGAACCGTCGTCTTTCCGGTAAAGTGCGCCATTAATTAAGCCTTTTTGGATGAGATCTTTGCCGAGAAGGTAAGTGTTACTTTCATATTGAATCTGATCGAAATCGACGCCCAGTCTTTTGTATGTTTCGGAAAAGCCGGCATATACCCAGGAATTCATTTCTGCCCAAAGGTTTCTAACAGTTTCGTCTCCTTTTTCCCAGTCTAAAAGCATTTTTTGTGCTTCTTGAATGATTGGAGCCTGCTTTTTGGCGGTGTCTTCGTTGTAACCTTGAGACATCAGGTCAGCTATTTCCTTTTTATAGGTTTTATCGAAAGCTACATAATAGTTGCCAACGAGTTTGTCGCCTTTCAAGTGCGTGGATTCGGGTGTATCGTTTGTCCCGGAATTTTTCCAGGCGAGCATGGATTTGCAAATGTGGATTCCACGGTCGTTGATGATCTGGGTTTTGATGACTTTGTAACCATCTTCTTTTAGTATTTCGGCTACGGAATATCCTAAAAGGTTGTTTCTGATATGACCCAAATGCAAGGGTTTGTTCGTGTTAGGAGAGGAATACTCCACCATAACGGTTTTGTTTCTGTCTTCTTTGACGTCGAAATTTTCTTTAACAGCGTTCAAATTATCCAAAAAGAAATTATTGCTAATGGTTAAATTAAGAAATCCTTTTACGACTTTATATTTTTCCACAAAATCTGCCTGTGTGATCAGGGCGTCGCCCAGTTCCACGGCAATTAAGTCCGGACTTTTTTTGAGGATCTTGACCAAGGGAAAAGTAACGATTGTAAAGTCGCCTTCGAATTCCGTTTTATTTTGCTGAACGTCCATTTTCACAGGCTCGACCTGGTAGAGGCTCCGAATAATTTCCGCTACTTTATTTTCAATTATATTTTTAATATTCATGGTTTAAATTTGAGTTACAAATATACGGAAATAAAAAAACCACTCCGGAGAGTGGTTGTAGAATATGAATGAATCTTTTGATTAACGTTGCAAATATCCAACATAATAAAGAGGTTGTAAATTTGATCCCTCTACCGAACAGTCAATTTTACCATCCTTACCAATTTCCATCTTGACCACTTTAATGTCTTTGTGATCGTTTAGGAAAAAATTAACTAAGATGTTACCATTGCTCAATTCTTTTCGTGCCACAGTAAAATCTTCAGAAACTTTGTTTAAAGAATAGTTGTTTGTTTTGGTTTCATTATCATTGGAAGGAAGATTAATTACTAATTTATCATGAGTAACCTGAATACCTATCGCCTCATCTGGCACTTGCGGAATGTTAGTTGAAGCTATTCTACCTGTTCCGAGTGGAGCAGAATAGCTGGTGTTATTATCGTACTCCTTAGCAACAAATGAAAAATTATTACTATAGACTTTTGCTTTCACTTCGTCTGGAGAAAGTTTAGAAGACACGCAAGACGTCATCAAGATAGCAACAACAATAACGCTGAGTAATTTTAATTGATTTTTCATAGCAAGAATTTTATTGAGATGTTATAGTTAAAAAAACCACTCCGAAGAGTGGTCAATATTGATTCATTCTGTTTTTAGAATTTATCCCAGAATACTTTCGTTGTGTATTTGTCGCCTCCTATTGCAGTGGCGGCAGCAGTAACGTTAGTACCATTTGTACTGTACTCATTATTAGAATATGTGATTCTATAAACTAATCCAGTTGCACCTGCAGGAGCTGTTAACTGTGGATAGTCTAATCTTCTAAAGAAATACCATGCTTGCAAACCTTTGTTATTCATTGCAAACCAAGCTTGATTTCCAATCGACTGTTTCCAGTTTGCTGCGTTGTAAGGATTTGCGGCTAAGTAAACTGCAGCATCAGCTGGATCTACACCCCACTGATTCATTGAAGCATTAACTGCTTCGTTATACAAATTTTCAGCACTATCACCAACCGTAAATCCTTTTGCAGCAGCTTCCGCTAACATGAATTTAACTTCAACTGATTCCAATAGGTATCCAGGATAATCAGGTTCTTTAATGGTATCAGTGACATGTGAAAAGTTGGCATAAGACGCCAAGTTTCCATAAGGTCCTCCTACAAATGTACCATCTGCTAGAGGAGTGAAATATTTGGGAATCCGCGGGTCGGACTTTGCTTTCATCGCGTTAAGATAAACATCAGATGGAATAAAATCATTTCTTCCACTTTGTACTAGATTTTGGAAAATAGGGTTAGAAACCAGTCCATCAACATAAGGGAATGCGAAATCGTCGGCAGGATCAGTAATGACTCCGGCGGCTACTGCGCTTTCTACTAATGTTTTAGCTTTAGCAGGATCTACATCACTGAGATTAAGTCCCATTCGTAATTTCAAAGAATTGACAACCTTAATCCAGTTGGACATGTTGCCGTTGTAAAACGCATCGTTATCATAACCATCAACAGTTGGATCAATAGTGAGTAAAACTGCGTTAAGTCTAGCTGTGAGATCATTGTAGATTGTGGCTGCATCATCATATTTTGGCTGCAAAACGGTAGAGCCTGCTTCATTCTGTAATGCTTCTGAATAGGGAACATTACCAAAACTATCAACCAAATTTACCCACGCGTAGATGGACAGAATTTCGATTATAGCTTGTTTATTAGCTTTTGTTTTTGCCTGATCTCCCGTAGAAAGGGTGGCACTTTCGGCTTCACTACTTAAAAACTGGCTTGCCGTTTTTAACGGACCCAGTACATCTCTGTACATAGTGTTAAAGTGATTCTGAGGCTGATTTCTAGTGATGAAGTTATAATTCGTTTCATCGATATACTGCGTTTCAGTCCACTGTTGTGTAAAAAATCTAGAGATATTTAAATTTACACTCGGAGTGACCCAATAATCAGCCAAATATCTTTCAGAAGTAACCACCAAATTTTTTGATGGAACGACCTCCGGATGTTTGGGGTCAACATTGAGTTGCGAGATATCTCTCTCACATGAGGTTAATACACTGGCTGTAAGAAATATCGAACCAGCTATATATAATAATTTTTTCATTTTATAATTTTATAATGTTAGAATTTTACTGTTACATTAAATCCAAAATCTCGTGTAGTTGGCAAAATACCTATTGAGTTTCCTCTGGATCTAAGTCCGCCACCGACACCAGCTTCAGGGTCAACATATGGCGTATTTTTATCAATAATCCATAAGTTTCTTCCAACTAATGATACGGTAACATCTTTTATCGTTGAGCCAGTCATAATGCTCTTAGGTAATGTATAGGATATGCTAGCCTCTCTCAATTTAACGTAACCTGCATCATAAACAAATTCGCTATTAGGGGCATTGTTATATCCATTTGGCTGATAAGAATAATAATTTCCTGCCGTTCTAACTCTTGTGCCGTTAGCTCTGATGCCACCTAAAGGAGTTACATTTGGGTTTCCATCTGCATACACTCCAGGTAATATAACGTTCAATGGATCACGATATTGTATATCTGCAGTATTTGCATATAGACCACCTGACTGACCATATAATAAATCGGTCGAGAATGTGTCACCACCTTTCTGTACGTCAATTAAGAAACTCATACTGATGCCTTTATAAGAAAAAGTATTTCTAACACCTCCCGTCCAGTCTGGTGTAACATTTCCAATGACTTTTTTATCGGATTTAGCCCAAAGTCCACCTCCAAGACCGGCAGCGTTAGGTGCGGTAACAACTCTTTGGCCATCAACGTACACGTAATCAGTACCGTACAATGCTCCAAAAGCTTCGCCAACAGCCGCAACTAATTGCACACCACCTTGATAACTTCCAAGGAGGTAATTATCGACACCATTTTCTAACTCAACCACAGTATTTTCATTTTTAGCCCAATTGGCAGAAATGTCCCAAGAAAAATTCTGTGATTTAAAAGGAGTCGCGTTTAATGACACCTCAATACCTTTATTATCAATTCTACCAGCATTAAAGACAGTCGCTGAAAACCCAGTTGCCACTGAAACAGGAAGGTTAATAATTTGGTTAGTTGTTTTAGACTGGTATACAGTTACATCGAATCCAAGTCTTCTTTTAAAGAACTGCATCTCCATACCTAATTCTACCTCTTTTGATCTTTCAGGTTTTAATTCAGCATTTGCTCTTGTATTAGCGGTGTCAAATAGGACCGTTCCGTTATAACCTCCTAAATTGGAGTACGTGTTTTTTAGTTGATAAGCACCAGCTGATCCACCTACAACTGCGTAATTTCCTCTAATTTTCCAAAAACTTAACCAATCTTGCTTAATTAAAGAAGATAGAACAACAGATCCTGCGATAGAACCATAGTCGTAAGAGTTGGTTTCTTTTGGAAGGGTAGAAGATTTGTCAACTCTATAAGATCCATCAATGAAATAAGTATCCATAAATCCTAAAGTTGCCGTACCGTAAACACCAGAGGTTGAAATTGTAGAAAGATTTTCATCAACTGCTAAAATAGGTGCTGCAGAATTTCCAATTGCGAATAATCCTGGGACTGTTAACCCACCCTCAGTAGAAACATAATCACTTTCGTTTCTATTTCGTCTAGTATTAGCTCCTACCAAACCGGATAGTTCTAGATTATCGGTAAGATCATAGTTATACGTAGCTGTTACATCAAAATTTATTTCGTTGTTTTTGATGTTTTGCTTCGAGTATCCAGAGGTAACCGCTTGGTTAGATGCACCAAAATTTTGTGGAACACTTCCCTCAGCAACTCTTTGCTCTAAAAGCAAATTAATTGCATCATAAGACAATTTAGCACCAGCAGTAATGTTTTTGTTGAATTTATAGTTTAAACCTGCAGTACTGAACGTTCTTGTTCTCTTATCAGAATTATAACTCTCATAACGTTGGTAATAAGGGTTATTCCAGTAAGCTGGGGACGCATCATCCGGACTGTTTCTATTCCAACTAATATTTTGACCAGATTTCATATAAGCGCTCCGCAGGGCATTTATGTCACTGTCAACATTCCACCATTGTCTAAAATTGGACATGATGTTATCTGAATATCCAGTTTCGTTTCTTCCTTTTGTATCCTGTAATGTTAAGGAAGAATAAATGTCCGCAGATAATTTATCCGTAAAGTCAAAATTGAATTTTGTAGAGAGAGTATTTTTTCTCAAATCGGAATTAGGTAGAATTCCACCTTGCAATTGGTTCGTATAATTTAACAAAAAGTTGGACTTATCACCCGCCTTTTGCATCGATATGGAATTCGTGTAATTTGATGCAGTTTCGAAGAAGTCCACGGGCGTGCTGCTAGCAGCCTGATAAGGTCTCTTCTTGCCATAATTTACAGAATTCGGATCAAAGGAATCCCAAAAGAAAATAGGATGTCCATCATATTTTGGACCCAGTGATGCATCATCATTATAGTTAGTGTACTCGTCACCAAATGTGAATTCTGGTGCATAACCACCACCGTAAGATGACTGATAAGTTGGGAACGTGGATTTATCAATAACGCCAAAGTTAGCGCTAGTTGATAATGTTACTCCCCATTCCTTTTCATTTCTCCCTTTTCCAGTTTTAGTTGTAATAACAATAACACCGTTCAGACCTCTTTCACCGTAGAGTGCAGAGGCAGCAGCACCCTTCAGTACGTTGATAGACTCGATATCTTGCTGATTGATATCTGACAGAAAGTTTCCATAATCCAAGAACCCGGAAAGCGAACTGTTACTCACAGGCGAACCATCAATAACAATTAGTGGACCCCCACCTTTAAGTGATTTGTAACCTCTAATCACCAAGTTGGAAGATCCACCAAAGTTATTATTAGTATTCACCTGCAATCCAGCTACCTTACCAGATAACTGAGAAGCGATGTTCCCAGTATTGGTGGTGCCTTTGTTTAGATCTTCTGCACTGACCTGCTGTGTAGAATACGTTAGAGATTTTTTCTCTCTTTTAATACCCAAGGCAGTTACTACAACGCCTTCAATATTCTGCGTTCTCGCGGTGTCTACCTGTGCATTTACCAAAGCAAATGACGAAGTTAAAACTACTGCTAAAACGCTTGTTGTTAGTTTCTTCATATCAAATTAAATTTTTCATTGTCACAAAAGTGCAAAACTTTCTTAATATGACCAAATATTTTGTTAAATAATTCTTAATAAATTTGTAGTGTTAAATTAATCGCAAAATCACTTGCCAAAATATTTTTGAGAAATGGATTTACTTAAGAAGGTTTCAAGCCAATACGTTGAGGCCGGATGTGACGAAGTGGGACGAGGCTGTTTATGCGGGCCCGTGGTAGCCGCGGCCGTAATTCTCGATGAAAATTTTAACCAAAATTTGGTTAACGACTCCAAGAAATTAACATTTAAAACAAGACTTTACCTTGATGATTATATTAAAGATAATGTAATTGAATTTGCAATCGCCGAAATCCCGCCCGTGCATATCGATGAGCATAATATTTTAAATGCCAGCATCCACGCCATGCATTTGGCGCTCGACCAACTGAAAGTAAGACCAGAACTGCTTTTAATCGACGGAAATAGATTTCACCCGTATCAGTTTATTCCGCATCAGTGTATTGTAAAAGGTGACACGAAGATTCTTTCAATCGCCTGTGCATCAATTCTCGCGAAAAATTATAGAGATCAGTTAATGATTAAACTTCATGAAGAGTTCCCTGAATATGGTTGGAACACCAATATGGGATACGCTACAAAACATCATCGCGACGCCTTAAATGCCTACGGACCCACGGTTCACCACAGGCAATCCTTTCGGCTGGACTATTCCTGTTTTGAGGAGGAAGTTGGATTATCCGACCTTTAGAGTATCTTTATTCAAGAAAAAAACGGAAGAGGTTATCTTCCGTTTTTTTTTAATCCTTATTATAAGATGTTATTTTTTCTTTGGCGGCTGGTTTTGCTGAACTTTTTGTTGTTCCTGGGCTTTTTCCATCATCTCGCGCATTCTTTTCTGGAATTTTCCTTCGGGTTTTGGACCCTTCTCTTTGTTTACCTGAATTTGTGCGTGAATTTTTTTCTCATCCAGAATCCAGTATTTAATAACGAGGATTATTAGGATGTTAATGGCATTCGACACAAAATAGTACCAGGAAAGTCCGGACGCTGACGTGTTCAAAAAGAATAAGAACGTAATCGGAAAGATGTACATCAACACTTTCATGTTCGGCATTCCTTCCTGCGTTGGTTGCTGCATATTTCCAGCGGTCATGATCGTATAAATTAAAATCACAACTGTACAGGCGATCGCAAAAATACTTAAGTGATCCTGTAAAAACGGAATGTGGAAGGGTAATTTTATCACATCATCATAAGCCGTTAAATCTTTTGCAAACCAAAAACTCTTGCCGCGAAGATCAATCATATTCGGGAAGAAGCGGAATAATGCATAGAAAATCGGCACCTGAATGAGTCCGGGCAAACAACCCGCCATCTGGTTAACACCGGCTTTCCGGTAAACAGCCATGGTTTCCTGCTGTTTTTTCATGGCATCTGCGCCTTTGTATTTTTCGTTTACGGCATCAATTTCCGGGCGAATTACCTTCATCATCGCACTCAATTTATGCTGCTTGAACATTACCGGCGATAAAATAATTTTCACGATAATCGTCATCAAAAAGATTACCCATCCTGCAGCCAGTCCCCAGCTGGAGATCAAATTATACATGGGGATGAAAAACCAACGGTTCAAAGTTCCAATGAACGACCATCCTAAAGGAAGCAATTCATCGAAGTTTTTATCGTAAGATTTTAATAATGGCAGATCCAATGGCATGAAATACCATTTAAAGTCTTCGTTTAATTCATTATTAACCAGGTCGATTTGTCCATTGAAATTGAATTTTTTCAAAAATTCGCCTTCTTCTACCGTATCCTGAGAGCCGTGCGAGTTTTTAAATCCTCTTTGCGGCTCGATAACGGCAGAGAAAAACTGCTGTTTTACGGCCAGCCAGTTCAACGTTTCCTCCGGCTCATCCATGCTTGTTCTGCCATCGTAGTCAAAGCTTTTGTAATTTTCGAAAGCATAATTAAATTCGGTGTGGGTTTGTTCCTGCGAACGTCCTTTTTCCATGCCGCGAACGTTGTAATCCCAAATAAAATCGGCTTTCTGATCGGAAACCAACTGACCTAATTCTTGTGTTTTTACGTTAAAATCAACAGTATATTTGTTAAGTAAAGTATAAATAAACTGAATAACAGCACCGTTTACGGAAGCCTGCATGGTGATGGAGTTGCCAGCTTGCGTAGGGCTGAAAACCAAATCTTTCGTGTTAAAAGTTTTACCTGTTTTATCTTTAAACTGAAATCCGTAAGTCGAATTGTTCTTATCGAAAATTAAAAGCTTTTTATCGTTTACATCGTTGCTTTTGTTATAAGCTTTATATTCATTCAGTTGCACCGTCGAAATTTGGCCTCCTAAAGTAGAAATTCCTATTGTAAGTTCTTTGTTTTTCAACTCCACCTGTTGAATGGAAGCGGTCTTCACGCTGTCGTTCAAATTTGTCGCAATAGCAGGTTTAGTGGTGGGTGCGGGCGCAGTCTGGGTAATTTTGCCGTTATTTTCAGCGTCTTTCAGTTGCTGATCCTTGGCCTGCTTGTTCTGAAAGTAAAACATGGCTCCGATAAGAATCATTGAAAACAGGGCGAAACTTATAAGTTGGTTTTTATCTAAACCGTTATTTTGCTGCATCTTTTTTTATTTGAAATGTAAGGTCCGAAAAGCTAATTTATTACCTCGTAATTTTAGGTGGCAAAAATACTGAAATTTTTGGCAATGAAGAATTTTTTGGAAGTTCATTTAAAAACAAAGGAGATAAAAAACATTTTGTCTTTTATCTCCCTCTCTTTATTTTTTCGTCGAAGCTTTAATTAAAGCTTTAAACAAAGGATGCGGGGAGGCCACCGTGCTTTTGTATTCCGGATGATACTGAACTCCAATATAGAAAGGGTGGTCTTTTAGTTCGAGTGTTTCTACAAGATCGGTTTCGGGATTGAAACCGGTTGGAACAAGGCCGTTTTTTTCAAAATCTTCTCTGAATTCCGAATTGAATTCATACCGATGGCGGTGTCTCTCCGAAATATTTTTTGTTCCGTAGATTTCGTTTAATGCCGAGCCGGTCTTCAACGAACATTTCCACGCACCCAAACGCATTGTGCCACCCTTATCGACGACATTTTTCTGATCTTCCATTAATGAGATCACCGGTTCCGGCGTCGATGTATCGAATTCCATGGAATTGGCTTTTTTATAACCCAAAACATTTCTTGCGAATTCAATCGTCATAATCTGCATTCCCAGACAAATTCCGAGGAGTGGAATATTGTTTTCGCGCGCATATTTTGCAGCTGCAATTTTGCCTTCAATTCCGCGATCGCCAAACCCCGGTGCGATGAGCATTCCGTCGATGCCGGCAAAAGTTTCTTCAATATTTCTTTCCTCCAAATCGCCACTGTAAACCCACCGGACTTTCACTTCTGTTTCTAAATCTGCTCCGGCGTGGATAAATGCTTCGGCGATCGATTTGTAGGAATCCTGCAGGGAGACATATTTACCAACCAGCGCGATTTCAACTTTTCGTTTCGGATTTTTATATTTTTTGAGAAAGGTTTTCCAGTCTTTTAAATCCGCCTGTTTGTCGGATTTCAGATTGAGTTCCTTTAAAACCACATCATCAAAATCCTGTTTTTGAAGGTAAAGCGGAACTTCGTAAATGGTTTCCAGATCTTTACATTCAATCACATTTTCGAGTGCGACGTTACAAAACTGCGCTAATTTGTTGCGTTGTTCTTTCGGAATATTGTGTTCGGTTCTGCAGACGAGGACATCCGCCTGAATTCCGGACTCCATCAACTGGCGCACGGAATGTTGCGAAGGTTTTGTTTTTAATTCACCGCTGGACGCCAGATATGGCAATAAAGTAAGGTGAATTACCGTGGAATTATGTTCGCCCAATTCCCATTTCAATTGTCGCACACTTTCTATATAAGGAAGCGATTCGATATCGCCCACGGTTCCGCCGATTTCGGTGATGATGATGTCGTAATTCTGTTTTGCCAATATCTTAATGCGGCGTTTGATTTCGTTGGTGATATGTGGAATCACCTGCACGGTTTTTCCGAGAAATTCGCCTTTTCTTTCTTTTTCGATAACGGTCTGGTAAATTTTACCCGTCGTTACATTGTTATTTTGGGAGGTTTTCGAGTCCAGAAATCTTTCGTAATGTCCCAGGTCCAAATCGGTTTCTGCACCGTCTTCCGTTACGTAACATTCGCCGTGTTCATAGGGATTTAGCGTTCCCGGGTCGATATTGATGTACGGATCAAGTTTTTGGATGGTGACATTGAAACCTCTCGATTTTAGCAGTAAGCCAAGTGAAGCCGAGACAATTCCTTTGCCTAAAGAGGAAGTTACACCGCCGGTGACGAAGATGAATTTCGTGTTCTTTTTACTCATTAGTTTAGGTTTGCGCAAAGTTAGGTGAATTAAAAAGACAGGGCAAATAAAGGCGGAGTAAAATTTATTAGGAGCCGGGAACCTGCTTTCCGCTATATCTTTTGCGCCACTGCGTTCTGCAAAAGGATGCCGCTGCAATCAGGGCTGGAATTTTCGTGTAAAAATTATGGCAGAAAAAAATGTTCATCTCAGCAATTTTTGCCGGGCTTCTTTTAAAAAAATCAAAGTTTGGTAATAATAAAAATGGTGACGATGAATCTGTCGAAAAGTATATTGTAAAGTTGGCAGAATTAAATTTGTCAGCCTTCAAAACCCGGATAACATTTTACGAAAGACCTGATTTTAAAAGTGGTCATCTTTTCGAACAAAAAACTGTTTTTATTCTAGCCGCGATGGGAGTGGCATCCTTTTTCTTTTGCAAAAAAGAAAAAGATAAAACGGACAGCGCGACCCACCTTTGGAAAAACGAAAATTTATCTGCTCCTCAATCTTCGTAATTTTGCTCGTGTTCGCCTTCTTTCCTAAATGACCGATTATCGAAAAAAAATTCAGAAATTCGCGTCATGGCAAAAGTGAAAACGGCATATTTCTGTCAGAATTGCGGATCGCAGTATCCACAGTGGCTTGGGCAGTGCAAAAATTGTGGGGAATGGAATACTTTGGTGGAAGAAATTGTAGAGAAATCGCCCGCGAAAAGTTATATCGATAAATCGAAGCAGCACATTATCAACATTATAGAAGTTGAAACCAATGAAGAGCAGCGCATTACCACGCCATCCGAGGAGTTGAACCGTGTGCTTGGCGGCGGAATTGTTTTAGGCTCCGTCACGCTTATCGGTGGCGAACCCGGCATAGGAAAATCCACGTTATTGCTGCAGCTCGCCTTGAAAATGAAGAAAACCATTCTCTATGTTTCGGGCGAGGAAAGCGCGTCTCAAATTAAGATGCGTGCAGACCGGCTGACCGAGGTTCAAAATCCGAACTGCTTTTTGTTTACGGAAACTTCGGTAGAAAAAATTCTGCACGAAGCGAAGAAATTGAAGCCGGATTTCATGATCATCGACTCCATTCAAACGTTGCAGAGTCAGCTCATCGAAAGTTCGCCCGGAACCGTTTCCCAAATCCGCGAAACGTCCAATGAGATCATAAAATTTTCCAAGGAAACCAATACACCGACTTTTTTAGTTGGACACATTACAAAAGACGGCCAAATCGCCGGTCCAAAGGTTTTGGAACATATGGTAGATGTCGTTTTGAATTTTGATGGCGACCGGAATCATTTGTTCCGCCTGTTGCGAGCGAGCAAGAACCGCTTCGGTTCCACAGCGGAAATCGGCATTTACGAGATGGTTTCGCAGGGCTTGAAAGAGATCAAAAATCCATCGGAAATTTTGATTACGAAAAAATTTGAGGAACTTTCCGGGAATTCCGTGGCCGTAACGTTAGAAGGAAACCGACCCATGCTCATCGAAATTCAGGCACTTGTAAGTTCTGCGGTCTACGGAACGCCGCAAAGAAGCTGCACAGGTTTCGATTCCAAAAGACTCAATATGCTTTTGGCGGTTTTAGAAAAGAGAGCCGGCTTTCAATTGGGTGCAAAGGATGTTTTTCTGAATATCACCGGCGGAATAAAAACCGGGGATCCGGCTTTGGATCTGGCTGTTGTCGCGTCGATCCTTTCTTCCAACGAAGATATTGCCATCTCCGAACATTTTTGTTTCGCCGGCGAAATTGGTTTGAGCGGCGAAATCCGTCCTATTCCACAAATCGAACAACGAATTTCCGAAGCGGAAAAGTTGGGTTATGAGAAGATTTTTGTATCTAACCTTAATAAGATTTCCAAAAAGAAATTTGGAATTATTGTGGAGGAAGTGAGCAAAATTGAGGATTTTCACGAACGGCTGTTTTGAAATTTGAATACGAAAGAGCGCTGTTAGAGCTTCAAGCTCTAACAGCGCTTATCCTAAGTAATGAAAAAAGATATTTTTCCCTTAGAACCAGACCATTTCTATCACATTTATAACAGAGGGATAAATGGCGGGAAACTATTTTTCAATCATCAGAACTACCTTTATTTTTTAAAACTTATTTCGGAAAAAGTACAGCCTATTGCGCAAATTTATAGCTATTGTTTATTGCCGAACCATTTTCATATTTTGGTTAGAATAAGAAGCGAGTCTGTAGTTAGAGAAAACTTTCCGGAGAAAAAAGATTTGATAATTGAAGCAATTATCAGTCAGCAATTTTCAAATACTTTTAACAGTTATTCTCAAGCCATTAATAAACATTTTGCGAGAACGGGAAAACTTTTTGAACTGCCTTTTCGCAGAAAAGAAATTGCTTCTGAACAACGCCTTATAAATACCATTTTGTATATTAACAGCAATCCTGCGAAGCATAAAATAACAGTTGATTTTTTAAGCTATCCATACTCGTCTGTGAATGATATAAGAGAAGGAACAAACATTTTTGTTGAAAGTGGAGAGGTTATTTCACTTTTTAATGATAAAGAAAATTTTAAAGATGCTTTGATAAATTATCAAGTCTAAAACGATAAGCGCTGTTAGAGCTTAAAGCTCTAACAGCGCTGTCCAAATATAATAAATGAATTACCTCGCCCATTCCTTCCTCACTTTTACCGACGAGCAGATCGTCGGTCAGTTTTTGGAAGATGTTATTCCGAACCGCGACCGGTTTTCTTTTTCGACAAAAATCCAGGAAGGCATTACCTTACACCGCGAGATTGATACATTTACCGATGCTCATCCGGCTTTGCGCGAAGCTAAAAAGATCTTCAGTCCGCTTGTAAGATTGTATTCCGGTGCGTTTGTAGACGTTTCGATGGATTATTTTTTGGCGAATTCTTTAGCTGAGAGAGATTTAAAAACACATGCAGAAAGGGTTTATCAGGTTTTACGGAAACACGAGCAACTGCTGCCGGAGCGCCTGATCAGAATGGTGAACGGCATGGAAAAAGACAACTGGCTGTACAATTATAAAGAAGATTGGGGCATTAAATATTCCATGCAGAATGTCCTGAACAAAGCAAAATATCTGGATAAAAACTTAGCGGTCTTTGAAGTTTTTCTCAACAACAAAGCGCAACTTCAGCAGCATTTCGACGTGTTTTTCCCGGAACTTTTAGCGCATGCCAAAATCGTGAATTCCAGTTTTAAAACATTTTAAACAGGTACCGGTTTGGATAATTGAGTCTGTCGCTCTGCCTCTTCCCATCGACGATGATGTGGATAATATTCATTTGATCATCGAAATAATTGTAGAGAAAACTCACAGCAGTTTCTACTTTTTTTGGCGTATTTGAAGGGTCCGATTCCAAAAAGATATTTACGGATTCGCTGTCTTCTTCGAAACCGAGGTAGTTGATTTTAAGCTGCTGGTTGTCCGCTTTCAGTTTCAAATATTCTCCGCAATATTTCTTTAAATAATCGTTGATTTGCTGCTTGTACCTAATGTCGTTGAAATGAACGGCTTTCCCGTATTTTTCTTTTAAAGCATTTTCCAAATCATCCAAAAAGAACTTTCCTGTAATCTGAAAGGTCTTCGATTTTACATTGTAGTTAAATTCAACAGAACCAACATGATAGGGATGTAGATTTTTTGCTGGCGACAGGCTGAAAAGAAAAAGAGTAAAAGCGAGCAGAAGTTTTTGCATGCGTCAAAATTAAAAATAAAATTTGTATTATCGTGCTTGAAAAATTTTAAGGAACAATGCAGGATTTTATTTTTTATTTGAAACTTGGGTGGGAACATATTATATCTCTAGACGCGTTGGATCACCAACTTTTCGTCCTCGTCCTGGTAGCGGCATATACGTATTACGACTGGCGAAAGATTTTGGTCTTGGTTACCGCCTTTACCATTGGGCATTCAATTACATTGGCGTTGAGCGTTTTAGATGTTTTCCGAATCTCCGGCGACTGGGTAGAATTTTTAATTCCTTTAACTATTTTGATTACGGCTGCAGATAATATTCTCATGCGCAACAAACCCCAAAATCTAATGCAATTGAACTATTATCTCGCGCTGCTTTTCGGTCTTATTCACGGGATGGGTTTTGCAAATACAGCGCGGCTGACGATCGCGACCGAAGAGAATATTTTTTTTCCGCTCCTGGGTTTTAACGTGGGATTAGAGATCGGGCAGGTTGCGGTGGTCTTACTTATTTTGCTGATCGAGTTTTTGCTTATTAAATTTTTCCGTTTAAAAAAGCTGCACTGGATGGTTATTGCTTCTTCTGTTACCTTACTAATTTCTCTTAAACTTTGCCTCGAACGGTTGCCTTTTTTCTAAAAAACCGAGAGACAAAAGTCTTTTTCTCTAAAATAAACTCTATTTTTACTTAAATTTTTAATATACAAAATCTTTGAATATGAAATTCAAAAGTTTGGTCTTCCTGCTTGCTCTTCCTTTGGGATTTGCAGCACAAAATATTCAAAATAATCCCGCGAGCAATCATGGGAATAAGTTTGAGCAACTTGGAACAATTTTGCCCACGCCAAATTATTACAGAACCGCCTCCGGCGCGCCAGGCCAGGGATATTGGCAAAACCGTGCAGATTACGATATTACCGCTTATCTGGATGAAGATAAAAGAAATCTTCGTGCATCCGAAACGGTTACGTATTACAACAATTCGCCCGACGATTTAGATTATTTATGGCTGCAGCTCGATGAAAACGAACAGTCTACCGTAAAAAACGCCGGCTACGACGAAAGTTCATCCTTGCCGAAAATGGTCAGTTCCGACCGTTTGAAATCGAGTGATCTTCCTCAAAAAGATAACGGCTACGGCGTTAATTTAGAAAAAGTAACAGATGCGTCGGGAACGCCGTTAAAATATGTGGTCAATAAAACAATGATGCGCATCGATCTTCCAAAATTGTTGAAGAAAGGCGAGAAAATCACCTTCAAAATCGACTGGAACTACAATATTCCGAACCGCATCGCCATGGGCGGAAGAGGCGGCTATGAGAATTTTCCGGAAGATGGCAACGATCTTTACACCATTACGCAGTGGTTTCCCAGAATGTGCGTGTACAGTGATTTTAAAGGCTGGCAAAATAACCAGTTTACGGGAAGAGGCGAATTCGCCCTGGTTTTCGGCAACTATAAAGTATCAATGAATGTTCCCGCAGACCATATTGTCGCCGGAACGGGAGTCGCTAAAAATTACGATCAGGTGTTATCCAAAGCACAACTCACACGTTGGAAACAGGCTCAAAACTCCAGCGAGCCTATAGAAATTGTTACGTTAGAAGAAGCAAAAAAAGCGGAGAAAACACATTCAAAAGAAAGAAAAATCTGGAAGTTCGAGGCCAACGACGTCAGAGATTTCGCCTGGACATCCTCGCGGAAATTTATTTGGGACGGCATGAAAGTCACCATTCCGGAAAATAAGAATGAGGTAATGGCGATGAGTCTCTACCCAAAAGAAGCTTATAATTTATACCGTAAATTTTCGACGAAAGCCGTCGCGCATACCATCAAAACGTATTCTGAATTTACCATTCCGTATCCTTATCCTGTTGCGCAGTCAATCGAGGCGGCCAATGGCATGGAATATCCTATGATTTGCTTTAATTATGGGCGGACCGAAAAAGACGGCACCTATTCCGAAGGAATTAAAAACGGCATGCTCGGCGTCATTATTCACGAGGTGGGGCATAACTTTTTTCCGATGATTGTGAACTCCGATGAAAGACAATGGTCCTGGATGGACGAAGGTTTAAATACTTTTGTTGAATATTTGACGGAACAAAAATGGGACAGTAATTTTCCGTCCCGTCGTGGTCCTGCGTACGAAATCGTGGATTACATGAAGCTGCCAAAAGACCAACTGGAACCAATCATGACGAATTCCGAAAACATCAATCAGTTCGGGCCAAATGCTTACTCTAAGCCTGCCACGGGCTTGAACATCCTTCGCGAAACCATTATGGGCAGAGAACTTTTCGACAAAGCCTTTAAAACCTACGCGAAAAGATGGGCTTTTAAACATCCGGAACCCGCAGATTTTTTCCGCACGATGAACGATGCAAGTGCCGAAAACCTCGATTGGTTTTGGCGCGGTTGGTTTTATGGAATTGATGCCGTGGATATTTCCATCGATAAAGTAACAGTAGCTTCGCCGGATTTGGACGCTGTTCCAAAAGAAAAAGAACAAACTTATACGGTTGACAAGCCATTACTCAGTGAGTTCGAGGATATTTCCAAGGTCAGAAATAAAGCCGATAAAAACATCTCTTTTTATGTCGATACTGATAAGGATGCACAGGACTTCTACTGGCGATATGATCGCGGAATGGAAAAAGTGGATCAGACGAAAAATTATACATTGAAAAATGATAATTTGGAAAAAGTTCCTGCCACCGAAAAAGCCAGTTTAAAAAATATCAATGCCTACCATATCGATTTCAGTAACAAAGGCGGTTTGGTGATGCCCATTATTCTTGAGTTTACGTTTGAAGACGGCAGCAAACTGACCGACAAATCATCCGCGCAAATCTGGAGAAAAAATGAGAAAAAAGTTTCTAAAACTTACTATTTTTCAAAAAAACTGAAATCTGTTCAACTCGATCCTATGCGCGAAACGGCGGACATCGATACTTCCAACAATTACTGGGGTGATGTGCCTGCGCCAACTTCGAAATTCGAAGTATTCAAAATGAAAAATCAGGATGCTGCACGAGGCGCCGCGCAGGGTAAAATAAATCCTATGCAGGCCGCCGGCAAAAAGAACTAAAAGTACTGACCAATTCAAAATAAAAGAGCTGTTTCACCGGATGGAACAGCTCTTTTATTTAAAACTTTAATGCTTTACTTCCAAAAAAACCATTCTTTGCCATTGTAAATACACATCATTTTTTTATCGGGGTCATAGGCCATCATTCCTGCTGCCGGTGATTTTACATTTTTGGCGGGGTTAATGATTTGCGGTAAAATGAGGGCTTTATCCGCAGCTTCTAAAATTAAAACTCCGTCTGCCGCTGAGGTTTGGCTGCCAAATATCACCTTTGCGTTCGGCTGATCTGTACCGGCCTCCAGCATAGGAGAACTTCCCTGTTTATCGGTGAGGTCTTTCCAGAATCCATCGTTATATTTCACTTTCGAGGAGGTAAGATCAAATACCAAAGTTCCGGGCGTAACATTTGTCATTGCGTTACTATTGGTGACGTAAGGTAAAATAATTCCTTTGGTAGTTCCCGCGGGGAAATCCAGGATTCCGCTGCCATCAACGGTTGTTTTGCCGCCAAGGGCTATTTGTGCTGCTGCAAGATTCGAAATGCAAAGGGCAATTATTATATTTTTCATCATTTAATCGTTACAGGTTTGTTTAATGCAGCTCCACGAAGTTCCATTATATAGTTTCAGACAGTCAACGGTGGTGTCATAAACCAACATGCCCAGCACGGGGTTGAGGATCGAAGTTTCTGGAGTTTCAATTCGGGTGATCACGAAACCTTTGTTATTGGCTTCCATTGTAATAAATCCATTAGGAACATCTTTGGGCCAATTGGCGGTAGATCTTTTATCGCGGATGCTTATTCCAAAATCGGTATACGAAGCGGGAGTTCCGGTTGCGCCAGGTTTTGTGCAGGGGCAAATGTCGCTTGAAAGTTCGTTTGACCTTACCGTACAGCCTCCCGAAAATGTAATAATCACATAATAATCTGCACTTACACCATCGTTGATAGGATTTAGCGTGTACGAATTCATTGTAGCGCCACTGATTGATTCATCATTTCTGTACCATTGATAGGTGCCTAAGCCCGCGGGTACAGACAATCTGCTTTTGCCCACGCAAGGATATAGATAAGTAGTGTCCAGCGTGATCGTATAAATAGGCGTTTCCCCAAATCCGGAGTAATATCCTCCAAATCCGGCGTCTCCGTTGGCTCCGATAATTTCCGCCTGAATCGTTCCGGCGGAGGTCACTTTCACGTTTCCATTAGATGCAATCGGATATCGGTAGGTAACCCAGTTCGCATTTCCCGTAACAACTCCTCCTGTGTTGGGTGAGCTTGTTGCTAATGCTATTCCGTTCAAGGTCGCCACCGGTTTGTTAGAAACCCCCGCGGCTGCCAACACAACCAGCTCGGTTCCGGTGTAGGCGGTGGTGCCAATTTTATTTGCATCGGGGACCAAATCTACCTGCTTCTGCCCAAAACAGGAGAGGGGTGGGATGAACATTAAACTGTTCGTATTAATCCTGTCGCTTCCGAAGATTTTATGGAAAATATAGGAAGGCTGCGACACGCGCACGAACATATTTTTATTGATGAAGTAAGTACTTGGGATTAAAAAATAATCTCCTGCCTTCAAAAGGGTAGCGACGCGGTTTGCGTTTCCGTTCACAAAAACAGCGGTGTTATCTTCAGTAGCTACTACAATAACTTTCTCGGCACTTCCGCCATTGCCCTGCATGATAACATGTTCCAGTCCCAGTCTTTCTTTCGGCACCAACTGGTCTAGACCAATATCTCTGTTGTCTGCGGAGTTTCCCTGCTGCATTAGACCGCCTACTACAACGCTGATGTTTTTATCAGATAGCACTTTTGCGCCCAGCCATCCGGTGTCTTGAATGCTTAAAACATTGTTCTGAACAGGCGCATATAAAATAAATGATTCTCCTTTTTTTAGCGTTCGGGTGATATTTGGACCCACTAAAGTTGTGCCTGCCGTGCCATTTACAAATTTAGTTCCCGTTTTGATGTTGGAGATAATGATTTTGGTATCGTCCTCGGTAGCCAGGATCGACAACATGTTTCCCGTTTCTGTAATCGTTGTAGGAAATTCAACCGGTGATCCGCCCCAACGAAATTCTTTCCCCAAAGCCACCGTGCCTTTCGTCAACACAGATCCCGCTTGCGGAGTTGATCTTGCTCTGTAATTCACATAAAATTTATCAGCGGCCGTGTTTGCTTTAAATATCAAACCTTGCGCAGTACCCGGGATAACTGTGCCGGAGGTATTTAAAGGCACTGTGATCGGAGTTGTGCCGGGAGCAATAATCGAATTGTTTGGATTTACAAATTGTAGCCGAATTGGATTGCCGTTATTAAAAATGAGTTTTCCATCGGCAACGTAAGTAACGACACCTGTCGTAATATTGGTAACAGAAACCCGCGGGGCAGTAGTTGCCGCCGCGTAGCTCATTTGAACCGTAATATTTGCAGCAGAGGGAGTAGATAAATAAATATATTCTTCTGATATTGTTGAAGTAGTGTAAGCTCCGGCAACAATTGGATTTAAATAATGAGTAGTATCTAACTGTAAATTATTTTTGAAATTTTTTACTGACAATGAACGTTTCCCGCGACCTGCTTCTAAGATCCAGTCTCCATCAATCCCCGTAATGTTGGTCGATGCAGAAACGGAAATATTTAAGGCATTTTCCAGATACGCTACCGCAGCCAGACCTTTTTCTCCCTGAGCGAAATTGCACCCATAAACGTACAGTTCCGATTTGCCCCGGAGTTCATTTTTAAATCGTTTCGCAATTTGGGCGGCATTCAACCATTCATGCTCTACCAACAATTCGCCAGGTCGTCCGTGGCTGAATAAATGATAAGTTTCTGGATTTGGGTTCGATGAATCTAGGGTCAGTTTTGGAACCGAAGGATCGACAAAAACAGAGGATGCTGCCTTGTTTTTTGCGCAGAAAAGCGCTTGGCAAAAAATTGCCAGAACTAGAAATAAATTTTTACTCATTTGTGTGTGTGAGAGTGTTTAATCAAAATTTAAAGCAATATTTGCCCAAATTTTTTGCAAAACTAGGCAAAATAAATTAAATATCTAAAGCAGATTTATCGAAAGCTAAAATTCAAAACCAATTCTAATTTTTTTTTCTGCCAAAATTTCCCGTTACTTTCTCAAGCGGTGACAGATTTTCAGATAAACTTTGATGGCATTGTTTTAGTAAAACTGAGAACATAACATTAACATTTAAATCAAAATAATATGTCAGTAAAATTTAGACCATTAGCAGACCGCGTTCTAATTGAACCAAATGCTGCAGAAACGACAACCGCTTCCGGAATTATTATTCCCGATACTGCAAAGGAAAAACCTCAGGAAGGTACTGTAATCGCAGTAGGACCGGGAAAAGTAGATGAGCCAACCACTGTGAAAGAAGGTGATAAAGTTCTTTACGGAAAATACGCCGGTTCCGAATTAAAGTTGGATGGTAAAGATTATTTGATCGTAAAAGAATCTGACCTCTTGGGAATTTTGGGATAAAAAAATGGTAGAAATTGCAACTCAATTACGAGGTGTTTTTCTGCGCAGAACTATTTAAAAATCATTGTACAAACATTAAGACAATAAAAAAATGGCAAAAGAAATAAAATTCGATATCGAATCCAGAGATGCTTTGAAAAGAGGCGTCGATGCTTTAGCAAATGCAGTTAAAGTAACATTAGGACCAAAAGGAAGAAATGTAGTGATAGAAAAATCCTTCGGTGCACCACACGTTACCAAAGATGGTGTTTCTGTAGCGAAAGAAATTGAACTCGAAGACAGAGTTGAAAATATGGGTGCTCAAATGGTAAAAGAAGTTGCCTCCAGAACCAGCGACATCGCGGGAGACGGGACGACAACCGCTACTGTTTTGGCGCAGGCCATCGTTCGCGAAGGTTTGAAAAACGTTGCGGCTGGAGCAAATCCAATGGATTTGAAAAGAGGAATCGACAAAGCGGTTTCCGAAGTCGTAAAAAACCTTCAGTCCCAGTCTCAGAAAGTGGGAGATTCTTCCGAAAAAATCAAGCAGGTAGCTTCTATCTCTGCCAACAACGATGATACCATCGGAACTTTGATCGCTGAAGCGTTCGGGAAAGTCGGAAAAGAAGGCGTAATTACCGTTGAAGAAGCAAAAGGAACCGATACGACTGTTGATGTTGTTGAAGGAATGCAGTTCGACAGAGGGTATCAGTCTCCGTACTTCGTTACCAATCCGGAAAAGATGGTGGCGGAATTAGAGAATCCTTATATCCTTTTGGTGGAGAAAAAAATATCTTCAATGAAGGATTTACTACCGGTTTTGGAGCCGGTTGCTCAGGCTGGAAAATCTTTGCTGATTATCTGTGAAGAAGTTGAAGGTGAAGCTTTGGCAACTTTAGTGGTCAATAAATTAAGAGGTTCTTTGAAAATTGCTGCTGTAAAAGCACCGGGATTCGGAGACAGAAGAAAAGCAATGTTGGAAGATATCGCGATCCTGACAGGCGGAACCGTAATTTCTGAGGAAAGAGGTTTCACCATGGAAAACGCAACTTTGGAAATGTTGGGAACTGCGGAAAAAGTAGTAATCGACAAAGACAACACTACTTTGGTAAACGGTGGCGGAGACGAAGCTCAAATCAAAGGCAGAGTTAGCCAGATCAAAGCACAAATGGAAACTACAACTTCCGATTACGACAAAGAAAAACTACAGGAAAGACTGGCAAAATTAGCCGGTGGAGTTGCCGTTCTTTACGTCGGCGCAGCTTCCGAAGTAGAAATGAAAGAGAAAAAAGACCGTGTGGACGATGCGCTTCATGCAACCAGAGCAGCCGTGGAAGAAGGAATTGTTCCCGGAGGTGGTGTTGCTTTGGTAAGAAGCATCCCGGTTTTAAATACCTTACAAGGCGACAATCAGGATCAGGATACGGGAATCAAGATTGTAAAACGAGCTATTGAAGAGCCATTGCGACAAATTGTTGCCAATGCAGGTGGCGAAGGTTCCGTTATCGTTGCAAAAGTGGCGGAAGGAAGCGGAGATTACGGTTTCAATGCGAAAAATGACGAGTACGTTAACATGTACGAAGCCGGAATCATCGACCCTACAAAAGTAGTGCGTGTAGCTTTGGAAAATGCAGCATCTGTTGCCGGAATGCTTTTAACCACCGAATGTGTAATCACAGAAGTGAAAAAAGACGAACCAGCCATGCCAATGGGCGGCGGTATGCCGGGAATGATGTAATTCGCATCCACTCCATATTATAATTAATCCGTTCAGAATTTTCTGAGCGGATTTTTTTTCCCATAATCATTGCGCTTACTTTTTCTTTAGTAATTCTTTTTAATTGACATTACGGTTTTCCATAATGCTGTTTCTTTATTAAAAATTAGTTTTGTGGAAATCAATTGAACAATATTATTTTGAACGGTTTCATTTGTATTTCCAGGCATTTAAACTTCATAATATAAAAAAATTCTTAGAGTCTCTGCGGAATAATTAAAGACATGAGATCAATTGAAATTAAATTTTGAAGTTATTATCTTCAAATTATTTTAAATAGGTTCTTACCCAATTACGCTAAAAAGATCAGGTAAAAAGCCGCAGTATTATCTTTCGAAATTCAAATCCATTAAAGAAAACTTAAAAATTTAAATATGAAAAAATCATTAATTACTGCCACCATTCTTCTATCCTTTACCTTCACATTTGCGCAAACCAAAGAAGAAATCCAATCTTCGGACGCGAGAATGGAAAAAATTCAAAAACTGGAAACTCCAAAATCTACAAGTATTGCAACGCTTGATGATTTGAATGTAACAATTGGAGCTTCAGCGATTGAGTCCGCTTCAATTACTCCACTTCTTAAGGGTCTTTATTACAGATCCGTTGGAGAAAGTACAGATGGTGTTGCAGATGTTACTATAAAGAAACCAAGTTTGGCGGAATGCCAGGAATTAGCTTCTAGAATTTTAACTCAGGTGAAAACGGTACAAACCATTACCTCATCACTTCCGTCGGTAACAGAAGAAGCAAAAACCATAAAAAATCCTTTAAAATTAGCTAAAGTTGCGTCGTCACTAGGATACGTAAAAACAGCGGTATCACTTTTAGGAGAAGAAACTTTGTTTCAATCTAAAGCCATAAAAAGTATCATACAAACACTAACCTCAGCAGGTAATTTATAATGCGGCTTCGTTTTTTTTTACTGACGGTATTTTTTCTCATTTTAAAAATAAATGCACAGCATAACGACGACCGAATGGTAGTTGGCGTAAGTGCATTTACATGCGACGAAAATAACAGATTTGTTGGTTTGGTTACTGAGAAAGTGGTAGAAATGCTTACCAACACGAAACGGTTCCGCGTTGTCGACAGAACCAGTATGGAAAAAGTAAATGAAGAGCTTGAACTGCAGAAATCTGAAGCATTTATAGACAGTAAAAATTTAGTCGAACAGGGTGCGAATCTTGCGGCTGAAAAATTAATAACCGGACATATCACAAAAATACCGGTTTATGCCATGAAAAATTCTGTCGGAACTATTAATGGGTATAAAGCGAGTGTAGCTTTTCAGATGAAAGTTGTAGATGTATCTTCAGGGTTAAGTACAGATGCCACAAGTTTTGAAGGTAAAGCAAGTGACTTAATGCTTTCGCCCGAAAGTGCGGTACAACAGGCGATGAGATCGGTGCAGAATGAAATTCATCAGTATTTTAAAATCAATTTTGCATTGGTTGGTAAAATTGTAAAAATTCTTCCTATAGATGATAAGAATAAACTGAAAGTATTGCTTAATGTGGGCAAGAATTCGGGGATTAAAGTAGGAGATAAATTCACGGTGGAATCTGTAGAAATGATTGAAAATCAAAAATACCCGCAGAAAATCGGCGTTTTGGAAATTGTAAATCTTGCCGGCGAAAACCTGAGCGAAGCTTTAATTTCTGATAAAAAATCTATTGCGCAGATTACTGCAGATTTTGAAGCTAAAAAATTAGTAGAATGTACTTTAATATTGAAGAATTAATGAAAAATAAATTAAGAATTTTATATGTATTCGGATTGCTGTTGATGGTGTTCAGCTGTACCAGCAGAAGCATTATTCCTGATATTGGCGTAATAGAATCTAATGAAAATTATATCACCATAGATGTAAATTCAGCAAACCCAGAGTATGCCGCAATGTACCAGCTGCTTTTTCGCGGAATTGCAGACAGCAGCCAAAAAACACCTTTAATTAAAGTAAGTGAATCAGCTGCGAGAAACAGTAATCCCGCATATTTTGAAAACTTTTTTAAAAAAGAAAGGTTTAAAACATTCATCACCTCTTCTACTAAAAATAGGGATTCCTCCCGAAGAATCGTGATTAATTTAAGTGCGCTGAAATTAGATTTAGAGTACAGTGCAATCATTAGAAAATTTGGTTATTAATATGAAAAATTATCAACTAAAAATAGTAGCCTTTCTACTGCTTGTTTTATCTGCACCAAAACTTTCTTCGCAAGTAAATACGTCATCACAGATACAGACCGTTCAACCAAAAATCATGGTTATTCCTTATGTGAAAGGAGGAGAAGATCTGCGAACAATTTTGGAAAGTGATATTAATAAAAGAATTGCGCTCACAAAAATTAAAGAATCTTTTGACACACGCGGTTTTACGACAGTCGATTTTGTTGCCAGGCTTAAATCTGCGAAGGACAATAATATTTTTACTTCCGATAACCAAACAGATATCAAGGATCAAATCGTACAAATGTCTGGTGCAGATATTTATGTGCAGGCAGAAGTTGATATCAATAAAACCGGTTCCGGAAATTCTGTAGATTTACTTTTAACAGCATTCGAAGTTTCTACTGGGAATTCACTCTCCAATAAAGTAGGACAAAGTGGTAAGTTTTATACCGACGACTTTGGAAAATTAACTTCCAAAGCGGTAGAAAGTGTTTCTGAAGATTTTCTAAATGTAATGCAGACCAAATTTACAGATATTGTAAATAACGGAAAATCCATCAATATGGATATTAGTTTTGCACAGGGTTCATCACAAAAAATGTCTTCAGAAATTGCTCCGGAAAACCTCCCGCTATCTGACCAAATAGAAATGTGGATGGAGAATAATGCCTATAAAAATAATTATCATATTCAAGGTACCACGGATTTAAGAATGATTTTCGATGATGTTCGAATTCCATTAAAAGATCAAAACGGGAAAAACTACAATACAAATAAATTTGCGTTGGAAATATTTAAATTCTTTCGCGCTTTAAATCTTCAGGTAGACAAAGATATTAAAGGAAATACCATCTATATCACGATAAAATAAAAGCAATGAAAAAAATATTAGTTTCCTTTTTTATAAATCTTTGGTTTTTTGGTTTCTCGCAGAATCCATCAGATTTAGGGAAAATACAATTGGCGATCGCTTTTACAGAAAACCAGCAAAGTTCCATCGACCATGCTGTGCTGGAAAAAATAGATGGCAAACTCACTCAGCTTTTAGCCAATAATGGAATTGTTTCTACCGGGTATAATAATGGTCTGCTTTTGCAGCCCAGTTTTATAATTAATGGCAATGAGTTGGTAGAAGGCGGAATGCAAAATATAAATGTTACAGGAATTACCCTGCAGCTTTTAATAAAACAGGATCAGACCAATGTTGTTTTTTCCTCTTTTTCAAAAGAACTTAAAGGAACAGGGAGAACGCAGCAGTTGGCGATTAATAATGCGGTAAATTCTCTGTCGGCAAATGATCCCTTACTGATTAATTTTTTGGAAAAAGGCAAAGAAAAACTGCAGGCATATTACGAGGCAAACTGTAGCAAAATTTTGAATGAAGCGAATAATCTAAGCAGATCCGGGAGGTATGAGGAATCTTTGGCATTAATCATGTCGGTGCCGGAAACAGCTTCGTGTTATAATACCGCTCAGAGCAAATCCTTAGAGGTTTATAAAAATTATCAGAAAAAGATTTGTGCCGAAAATATTAAACAGGCCCAAATGCAGATCGCGTCAAAAGATTATTCTTCTGCCTTCCAGACCTTAGCTGAAATAGACACGGAGTCACCTTGTGCTGCACAAAGCAGCAGTTTAATAAAAACAATTGATGCCAAAATAACTGCCGAAGAAAAAAAGCAGTGGGATCTTCAGGTAAAAATTTATAATGATGCAGTTTCATTAGAAAAACAGCGTATCAGTGCAATTAAAGATGTTGCAGTCTCCTATTATAAAAGCCAGAAAAGACCCAGCCAGATTATTATTGTAAAATAAGCTGTCTCGCTGCTTTCCTGCCATGCGTAAATCCGGAAGGTCTGATGATCTTTTTTATACTTAAATATTTTTGATGTTGAGCCCTTCTTTTAAATGACTCCATCATAAAAAAGAAAGCGTTTTAATACTGTTATTAACCCTCGGAGATTTTGCTGTTTGAAGTCGATGCTGGGATAGAAGTCCGCGAAAAAACTATAAAAAAAGCCACTTCATCGATTTATGAAACGGCTTTTTTGATTATTTCGAAACTTTTAGATCGTCGTTAATCTCAAAGTATTTGTCTTTCCGCCTTCATAAGCCGGCGTTGCATTTAAGTTGATCACAAAATCGCCTTTTTCTACAAAGCCGTGCGTGTGCGTTAACATATTTACCTGAATAATGGTTTCGTCCGTCGATTTTTCCATGTCGTAATGAAAGGCACGCACGCCCCACAATAAATTCAACATTGTTAAAACCCGTTTGTTTGAACTGAAAACAATGATGTTCGAATTCGGCCGGTGCGCCGAGATCTGGAACGCCGTGTAACCCGAATAGGTTAACGTAACAATCGCTTCAACATTAGTCGTTTTTGCAATTCTTACGGCTGCCAAACAAACTCTGTTCGTAATAAAGCGTTCGTCGATACAGTTAAATTCGTGCTCGATAGGAGAGTTTTTCGTCTGATAAAAATGAGTTTGTTCAATATTTTTTACAATCTTCGACATGTTTTTCACCACATCCACGGGATATCTTCCTACCGAAGTTTCGCCGGAAAGCATCACAGCGTCGGCGCCGTCCAGAACGGAGTTCGCAACGTCGTTTACCTCGGCTCTTGTTGGCGTTAGGCTCGTGATCATCGTTTCCATCATCTGCGTAGCAATAATAACCGGTTTTGAATATTTTCGCGCGATTTCCACCAGATTTTTCTGGATGGCCGGAACTTCTTCCATGGGAACTTCCACACCCAAATCTCCACGTGCCACCATCAGTCCGTCACATTCCAAAAGAATCTGCTCGATATTTTTTACGCCTTCAGGTTTTTCGATTTTCGCGATGATTGGCGTTTTCTGCTTATTTGTCGGGTGATTTTTAATGATTTCCTTTAAATCCCTGATATCCTGTGCATGACGGACGAATGATAAAGCAATCCAATCCAGCTCCAGGTCGAGCATAAAGTTTGCATCTTCCACATCCTTTTCCGTTAAAGCCGGCAGCGACACATTTGTGTTCGGTAAGTTCACCCCTTTTTTGGAGCTCAACGGTCCACCCTGAATGGTTTTTGCACGTACCGTGTCAATTTCATTGGTCTCGATAACTTCAAGAACAAGTTTACCATCATCGATCAAAATGCGTTCTCCCGCTTTTACGTCCTGCGGAAACTGTTGATAGGTCATGTAAACACGTTTGGAGTCGCCTTCAATTTTTTCGTTCGTGAAGGTTAAGATGTCTCCGGGATTCAGATAAGAACCTTCCTTTACAACACCGACGCGAAGTTTCGGACCTTGTAAATCTCCCAAAATTCCTACCGAGAAACCATATTCCTGGTTTAATTCCCGAATAGAGGCCACATTTCTTTTAACTAAATCGTAATCTGCGTGCGAAAAATTTATTCTGAAAACATCGACTCCCGCCTGGATCAGCTGTAAAATGACTTCCTTGTCAGATGAGGCTGGGCCGAGCGTAGCGATGATTTTTGTCTTTTTTAAATACTTATTCATAATATTGAATTATTTGGTAAAGCTCTTCGATAGGGCTTAAGGGAAAACTCTGTATTGGAAACATAAGATTTTCCGGGAGCAAAATTAGGGAAAAATCGTCAGATGGTTCGGATGTTTTCAGGAGATAATCAACATCCTGAAAATGATCGAGCAAAAACCGGTGTTCCTGTTCGCCGGAAAATAACTCGGTAGAAACTTTCTTCTGAACTGTTTGAACCGATTTGTTTGCAATAAACTGAATGCAGGCTTTTGAATCCCGCTGAAAGCCTTGAAAGCGCGGAAAATAATAATCATTGTACGTTCCGTTATAAATAAGATCCGAAATTCGCGAAAAAGTAAAAGAGTTGAGGTTGTTGAGGTGAAAAAAAAGTTCATGCTCCGGAATTTCCTTTGCCAGACGAACCAAACCTAAAGTGATTTCTTCATCGTCGTCGTCAATGTCAAGCAGTATCTTTTGAGATTTCAATGATGCTTTGTTTTTTATTTAAAATATAAAAGGCTCTTTGGGCGGCTTTTTCTTCGGCTTTCTTTTTGGAAGTTTCCGTCGCGTTGGATATTTTTTCGTTATCCAGCCAAACGTAGCTTCGGAAAACCAGGTTTTTATTGGCCTGCGTTTCTTCGCACGTTTCGTACCTGATGTTGACTTTCTTTTTCTGGCTCCATTCCAGCAGTAAGCCTTTGTAGCTCACAATCTTGTTTTCAAGTTTATTGATTTCCGACGGTGTTAAAAGCCTTTCCAAAACAACTTTCTTGCAGGTTTCATAATCCACGTCGAGATAAAGTGCGCCAATTAAGGATTCCAGCAGATTTCCGGCGATATTTTCGCTTAAGGTTGTTGGCGATTCATTTTGCAGAAACTGCGTTAAATTCAGTTCTGTACCTAACTTATTTAGGTTTTTGCGGTTGACGATCTTCGATTTCATCTGCGTTAAATATCCTTCGTTCGCTTCCGGATAAGTGGCGAAAAGATGACACGAAATAATCGCTCCCAAAACAGAATCACCCAGAAATTCAAGTCTTTCGTAATTTTTAATCTGTTTGTTTCGGGAAGAGGTTTTTAGAGAAAATGCTTCGCGGTAAAGATTGATGTTTTGAACTTCGCAACCAGTAATTTTACTGATTTCGGTGGTCAAAAAATAATCTTTTTCCGAGAGATTCTTTTTTCTGTTGCTGAGGAAGTGAGAAAGGTATTTCTTTAACTCCATCCGTTTTGTCTTAGATTTTGGTAAAGAGAACACAGGCATTGTGGCCACCAAAACCGAAAGTGTTGCTCATGCCAATATTAACTTCTTTTTTAACAGCATGATTGAAGGTGAAATTTAGACGGCTGTCTATCTTTTCGTCATCGGTGAAATGGTTAATGGTCGGCGGAACAATACTGTGTGTAATGGTGTGCAATACTGCAATAGCTTCAATAACACCTGCTGCACCTAAAAGGTGACCGGTAATGGATTTGGTCGAATTTATTTGAATATCGAAAGCATGTTCGCCCAATAAGCGGGAAATCGCGTTGGATTCGGCGATGTCTCCCAATGGAGTAGAAGTCCCATGCATGTTAATGTGATCTACTTCGTCGGCCGTTACTCCTGCGTCTTCGAGACAATTTTTCATTACGAGATAGGCACCTAAACCTTCAGGATGTGGCGCCGTCATATGGTAAGCATCTGCGCTCATTCCACCACCCTTTAATTCTGCGTAAATAGTAGCACCACGTTTTATGGCGTGTTCGTACTCTTCCAAAATAATCGTTCCTGCACCTTCGCCTAAAACAAAACCGTCACGGTCTTTATCGAACGGGCGTGAGGCTGTTTTGGGATCTTCATTTCTTGTTGAAAGCGCCATCATCGCATTAAATCCACCAACTCCACTTGCCGTAACTGCAGCTTCGGAACCTCCACAAACAATAACGTCGGCTTTTCCGAGCTGGATGAGCATTTTGCCATCAATTAGAGCGTTGGCTGAAGAAGCGCACGCTGACACGGTGGTATAATTAGGACCATGAAATCCGTATTCTATGGAAATATGACCGCCTGTAATATCGGCAATCATCTTCGGAATAAAGAAGGGATTAAATCGGGGAACATCGGTATTTGCCCACCCTAAAACTTCCTGCTCAAAAGTGGATAAACCACCAATTCCGGAACCCCAAATTACGCCAACTCTGTTTTTATCCACGTTGTCCTCCATAATTCTGGAATGTGCTACAGCTTCTCTGGCAGCAACAACGCCAAACTGAGTGTTTCGATCCATCTTTTTGGACTCTTTCTTATCGAAATAGTTCAGCGGATCGAAATTTTTGACTTCACAGGCAAATTTGGTTTTAAAATTTGTGGCATCAAAAAGAGTAATAGGAGCGGCACCGCTCTCGCCTCTCACGAGGCTTTCCCAGTAATCTTTGGCATTATTTCCAACAGGTGTGATAGCGCCGAAACCGGTAACAACTACTCTTTTTAATTCCATAAATTTTTTTTGTTGATCGTTATTTGTTCACTACTTCTTCGATATAAGCGATAGCGTGTCCTACAGTGGTAATTTTCTCTGCTTGATCATCTGGGATTTGAATGTTAAATTCTTTTTCGAATTCCATGATTAATTCTACAGTATCCAAAGAATCAGCCCCTAAATCGTTAGTGAAGCTAGCTTCTGGAGTTACTTCTGTTTCCTCAACGTCGAGTTTATCAGCGATAATAGCTTTTACTCTTGATGCAATGTCTGACATAGTAATTTATTTTAGTTAATTGTTAATTGGTGCAAATATATAAAATTCTTTATGATTTGCCGTTTTTTTAGTGATAATTAAGTCTGTAGAGATCGGTTTATTAACCACTTGAAAATAAGTTCCTTCACCATCTTATATGCTAAGATAAGATTAATTTTAAGAAAAATAATCATCTACAGTCCATATTTTACGCATTATGCTGCCGGCAGACTAACTTCGTTCCGCCTATAAATAAAAAAGATAGCCCGAATGTACATCGGGCTACCTCTTAATGAATAATCTGATAATTATTTTTTAATTACTTTAAATGATTCATTCACACCTCCTTCAAGAATAGTACTGATGATGTAAACACCTGGAGCAAGTTTGCTCATGTCTACTTTACCATTAACTACTTTGGCAGAAATCTGCATTTTTTGACCTGCAAGGTTATAAACGTGAACGGTTTCAATTGCTGTTTTAGAATTGATGTTCAAGTAATCTTTAACAGGGTTCGGATAGAAAGAAACATTTTTATTTACTGCTTCGGATACCGCTGCTGTAACGCATTCTGCATTTAAAGACCAAACGCTGTCGTATCGCGCATTTGGATCCGTACTACTTGCAATTACTGCATAAGTAACACCGTTGTCAGAAGACTGATAGTTTGGCGCAGTAATCCAACCGGTTGTATAGTTATAGCCGATCCAGAAATAGCTGCTTGCAGAGGCAGAAGTAGATTGAAGAGAAAGCCAGTATCTGGTATCTGCGGCTGGATTTCCTGTTAGTTCATAATCGCCAAGATTAATTACTGCGTCGTAAGTTGGGAATCCAGCGAAATTCGCTGCTCCAACAGTTACGGTTGGAATAACTCCATTCCAGGTTTTGATTGCAGTTCCCGGTGTTCCACTTCCGCTGTCGCTCATAAGTACAACGTCGAATGATTGTAGATCTGTAGTGTCAACTGTTGCAGACTGACGCACAAATGAAGCAGTCATTGTTTGAAGCTTGTAGCTGGAGAATTCTTTTGGTACGAAGAAGTCATTAGCAACGGCATAATTCAAACTTTTTGTTACTGCGTTTGCCTGAGACCATGTACCTGTATAGGTTTGATCGCAACCATAATCAGGCTCAGTAGGTGGAGTTCCGCATTGAACGGATCTTGTATGAAGGGTTGCGCTGGTTCCACTTCCACAGGCACTGTCGGTGTGTGCGTAGAATCTTACAACTCCAGTCATAGTCGCAGTCCAGACTACGCTTCCGGTTCCGGAGGCTAAAACTGTTGCTCCTGCACTGTCTCCAATTGTAATAAAGTAAGCGGGTTTAGAAACCGTAAAAGTATAGGCCGTGCCCATCGTCACGTTTACAGTAGAATATTCACCTGCATATCCTGCGGTTGTAATCGTTGCCGGTGCGCCGTTACAGGTTGGGGTAAATGCAGCAGTTGGATAAGCGCCATTAGGAGCAGTTAAACATCCTGTTGGTGCAGCTACGCCGACCATTAAACTGTAATCTTCCGTTTCTCCAAAACCTTGGGTTTCATCACAGGCAGCAGCAGCATCAGTAGGCTGCGCTGAATCTGCAGCAACCCGAACTCTCATTTTGTATGTTCCGTTCGCTGTGCCCGCTGGTATCGCGATATTTCCGTTAATGACCAGACCTGTGGCGTTTCCATTCGCGTTTCCAATATACGTGAATTCGCTCGCATCAAACGTATCATTCATATTGTAGTCTACCCAAACAGACACATTTTCATAGGGCCACCCTGTGCCCACTGTAACGGCGATAGGATAGGACTGTCCCGCCAGTATCGGCGAGGTATTCATCATCGCGGTGTAGTCGCCGTAGCCCCCCGGACTACAGGCCGTGGTGTTGTTAATTCCGCCAAAATTGACATTGGTAATCATGTCATCATCACTACAATCTAAAGCCGGCATACAGTACGCAGAGGGCAGATGGCTGGTCGGCGTCGCGATCGCTGCAGCTGTACTCTTCGCACTTAATGGCTGCGAAGAAACTTTGGATTTGGCACTTTGGCCGAAAGAAGCCAGCGGCAGTAGCGCCAGCATCAGTAAAGGTAATTTTGTTCTCATAAGAAAATAAATTTAGTTAAACAAAAATTTGTAATGGTACTAAATTATAAAAATAATTTAATAAAACAACATTTTTGTTAAATTATTTGTTAGGTAACAGCAATTATAATGTCTATTGTTCAAATTCATCAGTATTCATCAGGTTTTGTCACTTTCGCGCACGACTGATGTTTCCTCATTTTTTTGATGGGGAGTTATCCATGGAAAAAATTGATGAAAATTTATAAAAAGAAAACTACTGCATGAACCACTCATTAATTAATGCAGCGGCAAGTCTTGCGGTTTGCTGAGAAGTATCAATTTCAGGATTAACTTCGGCCACATCTAAAGCTATGTGTTTATCTGACTGGAGAAGGTGTTTGTAAAGGTGCATGAAAGCAGCATCCGCAAAAATTCCGTTATAGGCTGGGGCGGAAACGCCGGGTGCAATCGCGGCGTTGAAAACGTCCATACAAATGGTAATGTATAAAATATCGACCGTTTCTAAAAAATTGTCGAGTTTTTCATATATAGCAGGAAGGTTTTCAAAGAAAATTTCTTCCGCTAAAATATATTTCATGCCGAAATGGTGCGCAGTATCAAACAGTTTTAAGGTATTTGAATTTCTTTGAATTCCGATATGAAGAGAATGAATTTTTTCTGAAGCAGCGATCTGCCTAAAACCGGTTCCGGAAGTTGCGCCTGTCCCCGGCTCTATTTCCCGGTTGTCAAAATGCGCGTCAAAATTGATGATTCCTATTCTTTGTTCAGGAAAAGCCTTTCTAATTCCCGAATAATGACCGAACATTACCTCATGTCCACCGCCAAACAAAACAGATTTCGCACCTTTAGTTAAAGTTTCTCTCACTTTTTCAGCGAGTAAGATCTGCGATTTTTCCAAATTTCCATCTTCGCAGGAAATATTGCCAAAATCTTTTAAAGCGAATTCAGCATTAACGACGGGAAAATTAGAAATATTTTTTCGAATTACATCCGGCGCATTTTTCGCTCCGGTTCGTCCTTTGTTTCTGCGTACACCTTCATCCACAGAAAAGCCGTGTAGTACAAAGTCTTTGGGGGAAATCGTTTCGTAATTATTTTCCACAGAAACCCGCTGAAAAATACGGTGATATAATGGTTCCTCACCATCGAAGCGTCCGTCCCAATTTGTCATTTTATATAAGTAAATAGATTAATTAAAGGTATTTTGTTCTTTCGTGTTAGAGGCAAATGCCAGTGCCGCATCTTTTACCCAGGCATGATCGCGTTGCGCTTTTCGTTTGGTTTCCAAACGTTTTTTGTTACAGGGGCCATTGCCTTTCAAAACCTCCATAAACTCACCCCAGGGCAACTCGCCGAAATCGTAGTGTTGTGTTATTTCATTCCACTTCAAATTTTCATCCGGCACTTTCAGACCTAAAAATTCCGCCTGAGAAACGGTAACATCGACAAACCTCTGGCGAAGATCATCATTGCTTTCTCTTTTTACTCTGTAATTCATCGATTTTTGAGAATTCGGCGAATCGGCATCATTCGGGCCAAACATCATTAGCGCCGGCCACCAGAACCGGTTCAGGGCTTCCTGCGCCAGATCTTTCTGTTCTTTTGTGCCGCGGCAGAGCGTCATTAGTATTTCATAGCCCTGTCTCTGGTGAAAAGATTCTTCCTTACAAATTCTCACCATCGCTCTGGAATAAGGACCGTAAGAATTTCCCATCAACATTACCTGATTCATAATCGCCGCGCCGTCAACCAGCCAACCAATGGCGCCAATATCTGCCCAGGAAAGTGCAGGGTAATTGAAAATGCTGGAATATTTGGCTTTGCCGGATAGCATATCATTGTACGTAGAGTCGCGGTCTGAAGCGATTTCTCCGTTGTTCAAAGTTTCGGTAGCGGCATATAAATAAAGTCCATGTCCGGCTTCGTCCTGAATTTTGGCCAAAAGTGCCATTTTTCGGCGTAGCGTAGGCGCGCGGGAAATCCAGTTCGCCTCCGGCAACATTCCTACAATTTCGGAATGGGCGTGTTGCGAAATTTGGCGAACCAACAACTTTCTGTAATCATCGGGCATTACATCTTTCGGTTCCACTTTATTTTCTGCCTGTACGTATTCTAAAAATTTTTCCTGATCCATTTTTCTTGTTTTTTGTAAAGGTTTTTCGTAAAAAATTCCTTTAAGATTTACTCGTTATTGTACTTTCTTCTTTTAAATAGACACCAATTTGACCATCGGAAAATTCTCCTGCCACAAAAGTGACTGTTTTTTCCGGGGTTTTAATCTCATACTCATTAAAGAAATAAATATTTCCTTCAAACGGGCTGATGACTTCGATCTTACGGTCGCAACAATGCCAGTAAAAATTCCAGATGTTCAGTCCGTCGATCTTAAAAACTTTGTCGACTTCAACTAACGAAGCAAATTTCCAGGTGTTCATGTTGTTAATTTTTTCTTTGATATTATTTAAACATCGTAATTCAGCATCACCACGTTGGTTGTCGGGTGGCACTGGCAGGTAAGTACAAAACCCCGCGCTACCTCATCGTCGGTGAGGGCGAAATTTTTTTCCATAAACACTTCACCATCCATTACCTGAGCTTTGCAGGTGCAGCAAACGCCGCCTTTGCAGGCAAACGGAACTGGAAGTTTATCCTTCAACGCCTGATCTAAAATACTGTTTTTCTTTGAATTAAGGTGAAAAGAATATTCATCATCATCAATAATCAGCGTTACCATGCTTTCTAAATTCGGAATGGCCTTAAATTCGTCGCTCATTTCGGTGTTGCTATCATCGTCGGGCGCAGAATAATATTCGTACATAATCTGCAGCGACGGAACTTTTTGGTCTTTTTTTAAGTAATCAGAAATTCCTTTAATCATATCCGATGGTCCGCAAATAAAGTAAGTGGCTTCTTTTGCGGGAATTTCGGGAAATCTTTCAAATAATAAGTCCAGTTTCTGCGCAGAAATTCTTCCTTCAAAAAGTTCATCTTCAAAATGTTTCTCCCGCGAAAGCAGATAAAAGACTTTTAATCTTCCGTCAAATTTTTCTACTAAAGCATCGATCTCTTTCTTGAAAATGATCTCGTTCAGGCTTTTGTTGCTGAAAAATAAATAGGCTGAACTTTTTGGTTCCTGATACAGCGCTTCCTTAATATTCGATAAAACGGGCGAAATTCCGCTGCCGGCCGCAAGGCCGATGTAAGTTTTTTCGTTGGAAAGATGATAGTGCGTGTAGAAATGCCCGGCGGGCGCCATTACTTCTACGAAGTCTCCCTGTTTTAATGCTGTATTCAGATAAGTGGAAACTTTGCCGTCTTCAAGATGTTTCACCAATATCTCGAGGTCCGAACTTCCTTCGCTTGGCGCGTTGATGATCGAGTAGCTCCGGCGGAGGTCTTCATCTCCTAAAAGAAAACGAACATTTAGATATTGGCCCTGTTTGTAGGAAAATTCGTGTCGTAGATTTTCCGGAATTTCAAAGGATATATGTACACAATCGTTGGTTTCCCGTACGACTCTGTTTGTTTTTAAAGAATGAAAATGATGCATATTGTTTTAAAATCTCATTAAAGGGGTGTTCAACAAATATACTTATTTTTTAAAATCTAATAAAGAGGCGCCTAGTTTTTAGAGTTCTTTCCAAAAAAAGTTTAGGGAAAATTTTAAAAAAAAGATATGAATTCGGAAATATTGTCTTGATCTTCAATATATTTGATGAATAATTCGGAAATTTTGACCATTTAATTAATATTTTTCATAAAAGAATACTTTTTGCGTGTTGTCTTGAAGAATTATAGAATAATTGAATAGAAGCAGACGGAGTTCATCGATTGCGGTGAATTCCGCCGTTTCTCAAATATTAAAACATACATTATGAACTTAAATCAATATACCGTAAAGTCACAGGAAGCCATCCAAAAAGCGCAACAGATTGCCATGGAATTTGGCAACCAAAGCATTGAACCGCAACATGTACTCGAAGGAATTTTTCAGGTAGATGAAAACATTTCTACATTTTTAATGAAAAAATCTGAAGCTGAAATTACTTTGGTAAGAGAGAGAAACAGAGAAAATTTAGAAAAACTGCCAAAAGTGGAGGGCGGCAATATTTATCTTTCCCAAACTGCAAACAAAGTTTTGCTGGATGCTCCCAATATCGCAAAAAAAATGGGTGATGAATTTGTTACGATCGAACATCTTTGGCTGTCCCTTTTAGAAGTGAATTCCGTCGTTTCGAAAATGCTGAAAGATATGGGCGTAACGAAAAAAGGTCTCGAAACCGCCATCAACGAATTGCGTAAAGGTTCCAAAGCCACTTCCGCAAGTTCTGAAGAAACTTACCAAAGTTTAAATAAATATGCAAAAAACTTCAACGTCCTCGCCGCGGAGGGCAAACTCGATCCTGTAATTGGACGCGATGAAGAAATTCGACGGGTGCTGCAGATTCTTTCGCGAAGAACTAAAAATAACCCGATTTTAATTGGAGAACCCGGCGTGGGTAAAACTGCGATTGCAGAAGGGATTGCGCACCGCATCATTTCCGGTGATATTCCCGAAAATCTGCAGGACAAAACCTTGTATTCCTTGGACATGGGCGCTTTGATTGCCGGCGCAAAATATAAAGGCGAGTTCGAAGAACGGTTGAAATCCGTCATCAACGAAGTAACAAAATCCGAAGGGCAGATTATTCTTTTCATCGACGAGATTCATACGCTTGTAGGTGCCGGTGGCGGCGAAGGCGCCATGGATGCCGCCAATATTCTGAAACCAGCTCTGGCGCGTGGCGAACTCCGGGCAATTGGTGCGACAACCTTAAACGAATATCAAAAATATTTCGAAAAAGACAAAGCCCTAGAAAGACGTTTCCAAAAAGTGATGGTGGAAGAGCCCGACACAGAATCGGCGATTTCTATTTTACGTGGAATTAAAGATAAATACGAAGCTCACCACAAAGTCCGCATCAAAGACGAAGCAATTATCGCCGCGGTGGAGCAGTCTCAACGTTATATTTCGGATCGGTTTTTACCAGACAAAGCCATCGATTTGATTGATGAAGCTTCCGCTAAATTACGTATGGAAATCAATTCGAAACCTGAAGAACTCGACGTTTTGGATCGGAAACTTATGCAGATGGAAATTGAGCTCGCCGCCATTTCACGAGAAGGAAATGATATTAAAGTGAGTCATTTAAAGGAAGATATTTCCAAAGTTTCCGAACAGCGCAACGAAATCAATGCGAAATGGCTGAAAGAAAAACAAAAATCTGAGGATTTAACATCCATTAAAAAAGATATTGAAGCCTTAAAACTCGAAGCCGAACGGGCCTCCAGAATAGGCGATTACGCTAAAGTTGCGGAAATTCAGTACGGGAAAATTAAAGAGAAAGAAGATGATTTGCAGAAACTCGAACTCGAAATGCAAAACCATCAAAATGAATTGATTAAGGAGGAAGTTACCGCCGAAAATATTTCCGAAGTTATTTCCAAATGGACCGGAATTCCCGTTACAAAACTGATTCAGTCTGAACGCGAAAAATTATTGCACCTCGAAGACGAACTCCACAAAAGAGTGGTGGGGCAGGAAGAAGCCATTACCTCCGTCGCCGATGCCATCCGACGAAACCGCGCGGGACTGAACGACGAGAAAAAACCGATCGGAAGTTTCCTTTTCCTGGGAACAACCGGTGTGGGTAAAACTGAGTTGGCGAAAGCCCTCGCAGAATATCTCTTTAATGATGAAAATAACATGACCAGAATCGACATGAGCGAATACCAAGAAAGGCACGCCGTGTCGCGACTTGTTGGTGCGCCTCCCGGATATGTGGGTTACGACGAAGGCGGACAGTTAACGGAAGCGGTTCGCAGAAGACCATATTCTGTGGTTCTTTTGGATGAAATTGAAAAAGCGCATCCGGATGTATTCAATACTTTACTACAGGTTTTGGATGATGGCCGTTTAACGGATAACAAAGGCCGACTGGTGAATTTCAAAAATTCAATTATCATCATGACGTCCAATTTGGGATCGCATTTGATTCAGGAAAATTTCGAAACAATTACCGACGATAATGTAGCACAAGTCGTAGATAAGACCAAAGATGAGGTTTTTGCGCTGTTGAAGCAGACCTTGAGGCCCGAATTTTTAAATCGTATCGACGAAACTGTTTTATTCCAGCCTTTAAACAAAAAAGAAATCGGCAAAATTGTACATTACCAACTTCGCGGATTTAACCAAATGCTAGAAAAACGTGGAATAATCATGACTGCAACAGATGATGCCATACAATATATTACAGACAAAGGTTACGACCCAAGTTTTGGTGCAAGACCTTTAAAAAGAGTTTTGCAACAGGAGGTTTTGAACAAATTATCGAAAGAAATCCTGGCCGGAAATGTGAACGATGGCGACCGAATTACCCTGGATTATTTTGATGAAAGTGGTTTGGTTTTCCGTCCAACCGAATAATTACGATTTGCAAGTTCGACAGTGAAATTACACAGAAACTTGGTATAATTTTTTATAGTATAGCATTTTATTAAGCTGATTAGCAATCTCAATGAAGAGAATTGATGAAATAAAATCCAATAAATTTTGTCATTTCATAAATAATATATTTCTTTGCGGTATTCTAATGCTGTTAAAGGCGAAGGAATAAATTTTTTTCATCATTTGTGTTTTAGAATCCATCAGTCATGATGGATTCTTTTTTTTATTTATTAAAACGCAGCGTTACAAGAAGTGGAAAGTGATCCGACGGATAAAGAAGGTTCTCGCGCCGGTCGTTAATTGTTCGAAAGGTTTCCGTTTCAAACTTTTTTACAAAAATATAATCGATTCTCTGCGTCGGGATGGTTTTAATATCGAAAGCGGTAAAAGTGCCATTCGGACCGTACGGTTTCTGCGCGGAATGATAGTAAGTGTTGATGAGGTTTTTCGAAATTATTTTAATCGGTTCGGAATCATCCGTTAAATTAAAGTCGCCTGTTAAAACCACCGGAAGATCTTGCGTGTTGAATTTTTTTATTTTCTCTAAAATTAATTTGGATGAATTTACGCGCGCTACATTTCCCACATGATCGAAATGAACATTGAATGCCCAGAATTTCTTGCCGTCTTTTTTCAATTTAAATAAAGCATACGTGCAAACCCTGTTGTAAGCCGCATCCCAACCTTTCGACGGAATATCCGGAGTTTCGCTGAGCCAAAAAGTACCGGATTTTAAGACTTCAATTTTTGCCATTTCATAAAATATTGCGGAATATTCGCCTTTGTTTTGTCCGTCGTCCCGGCCCACGCCCACAAAATTATAATTTTTAAGACCGCTTTTGATGTCATTCATCTGCTCCGGCAGCGCTTCCTGCACGCCGAAAAAATCCGGATGGTAATAATCCAAGAGCTGTATCGCTTCGGTTTTTCGGTTTTCCCAGGAATTTTCCTGATCCGATTCTAACGAAAGGCGAATATTATACGTCATCACTTTCAGAACCTGACTTTGGTTCGAAGTAAAAAAGAGCAGCGTTATAAGTCCGAGCAGTCTTTTCATTTTCAATTTTTTAAGGTTTCTAAAGGTAATTATTTATGTTGAAATAAGATCAACTCTGCCCGCAAGATAGTCTGCAATTCAATTAGTTTCACTACTTTTGCACCTCGAAAATTCACTTATCAATTAGCATTCAAAAATATGATTTCGGTTCAAAATTTAGGTCTTCATCATTCAGGAAATTACCTTTTTCAAAACGTCAACTTTACCATCAAAAAAGATGATAAAATCGGTTTGGTGGGGAAAAATGGAGCGGGTAAATCTACTTTGTTAAAAATGCTTACGGGCGAAATTAATTTTTACGAAGGCAGTATTGTTCAGGAAGGCGCCGTAACCATTGGGTTTTTAAAACAGGATTTGGATTTCGTAAAAGGCCGTACCGTTTGGAATGAAACCCTTCAGGCATTCGAAGCCATTAATGCGATGAAGAACGAACTGGAAGACGTAAACCATCAAATGGTGACGAGAACCGATTATGAAAGCGATTACTACGAAAATTTAATTCACCGTATGACGGAACTGAATGATCTGTTAATGCATCATGACGCGTACAATTTGGAAGGCGATGTCGAAAAAGTTTTGCTAGGATTAGGTTTCAAGGCTGATGATTTTCACAAGATTACCGACGAATTTTCCGGTGGATGGAGAATGCGGATTGAGCTGGCGAAACTGCTTTTGCAGAAAAATGATCTCATGTTGTTGGATGAGCCGACCAATCACCTGGATATGGAATCCATCATTTGGCTGGAATCATTTTTAAAAGAATATCCCGGTGCTATTGTTTTGGTAAGTCACGATAAGCAATTTATGACCTCTGTTTGCAACCGGACTTTCGACATTAACAACAAAAAAGTCGACGATTACAAAGCCAATTACACCAAATATCTGGAATTGAGTTCGGAAAGGAAAGAAAAACAAATTCAGGCCAAGAAAAATCAGGATGTCGAGATCAAGCAAATGGAAGATAACATCAACCGTTTCCGGGCTTCTGCCACCAAATCTTCGTTTGCGCAATCTTTGATCAAAAAATTAGATAAACTGGAAAGAATTGAAGTGGATACCGACGATGTTTCCAAATTCAATATCCGTTTCCAGCCCGCGGTAACTCCGGGAAAAGTTATTTTCGAAGCCAAAAACTTAGGAAAAGCATACGGTAAAAAACAGGTTTTTGATGAGGTTGATTTCTTTATCGAAAGGGGACAGCGCATTGCTTTACTGGGGCAAAACGGGCAGGGCAAAACAACAATTGCAAAAATCCTTTCCGGAGAAATCACCGATTATTCCGGCGAATGGAATCTGGGGCACAACGTTAACATCGGTTATTTTGCGCAGAACCAGGAAGAAGTTTTAACGCCGAATAAAACCGTTTTAGAAGAAGCTGAAGATGCGGCAACCGAAGAAACGCGCCCAAGAGTACGCGATTTGTTGGGAAGTTTCCTTTTTCAGGGCGATGATGTGACGAAGAAAACAAAAGTACTTTCGGGTGGCGAAAGAAACCGTTTGGCTTTGTGTAAATTATTGCTTCGTCCTTTCAATACGTTGATTATGGATGAGCCCACGAATCACCTGGATATTCAGTCCAAGGAAATTATTAAACTGGCTTTGCAGAAATTTGAAGGAACATTAATCGTTATTTCTCACGACCGGGAATTTTTACAGGGCTTGAGCGATAAAATTTTCGAATTCCGGGATGGGCGAATGAAAGAATTTCTGGGTGATGTGAATGAATACTTAGAATTCCGTCAAAAAGAAAGCATTCGCGAGATCTCTGCAGAGAAATCCAAGTTACAGGAACTTCGGAACGAACCCGTCGTCGAAAAAGAAGTTGCAAAACCCGTGGAAAAAGCGCCTGTTATGGTTTCGAAAGATCAAAAGAATATTCAAAATAAAATTAAAAAAGTAGAAGAGCGGATTTCTGACCTCGAATTAAAGATCGAGGAAATGGAAGCCACCTTCACCAAAGAAAATCCTTCCGAAGAAACTTTAGAAGTTTACAATACAAAGAAAGCAGATTTAGATTTGGCTTTGCAGGAATGGGAGTTTTTGGGAACGCAGTTAGAAGCGTAACCCAAAATTAATCTAAAAAATATACGTATATAACCGTGTCAAGGCTCAAAACCTTGACACGGTTTTTTATTATTCAGAAACATGAATTTTTCCTGTGAAATTGGAGTTGCAGAAAATATTATATTTGATTTTAATTAAAATACTTTTTATGAAAATAAAATACCTTTTTCAAGTTCTTCTTTTTTCGATATTTATGATTTCTTGCAGTAGAGACGCAGAACCCGAAACAATGGTAGAGAAGAAACATTAACTACTAAAGTTAAAACCGGTTATCTTTACCCGGATCTGCGGATCCAAAATTTAGCTGAAGTTAATTTCATGTTCGAATATGACAGCCAAAAAAGAGTGACGAAAAAAAACGGAGGATTTCTTTCAATCTCCGGATCAACAGGTTTTAACGCATCATTTACAGATAAAATATATACTTCAGTCCTTTATGATAATGATAAAGTAACCGTAGAAGATTTTTATAATTCCACCGAATTTACCGTCCCAAAAAATAGTAAGTATTTTACTTTAAGTTCTTCGAATTTGATTGCGGAAAAAGAAGTGCCAGATAGATTTAGTTCTTATAGGTATAAAAAAGAATTTTACTATTATAAAAATGGTCTTCTAGACGAAATAAAGACCACTTTTCCCAATGCACTATATGATCCAACTGATCCCAATGATTATATCGAAACTTATTCTGAAAGATTTTATTATGATGTTACAGGAAATTTAACAAGGACAGAATACTTTGAACTTCATGATGGGGTTAAAACGGAAAACAAACGCATTCGACAGTTTGAAAATTATGATAATTCGGGCAATCCGTTCAAGAGATTTACACTTTTGGATGAACCGCTCACTTTCCAAAAATAATTTTAGAAGTTACAGGGAAGAAGTGTATAGATTTGATGAATTAATCTCGAGAAAGACGCAAGAATGGACTTTTAATTATGATGCAAACGGACAAATCATAATCAATTAAGAATCTTTTGTGCAAAACGTTATTAGTTTTTAGCTACAAAAACATTTTAGAAATCACCAAAGTCTCGGTGATTTTTTTGATTTTTAGAAATGATCATCAACATTAAACATCCCCCTGAATTTGCTATCTTTACATTTCAAATTTTGTTTCTATGAATCACAGTCCGGTTGAAGGTTTTTCTAAACTTTCAAAACAAAGAAAAATCGATTGGCTTATTAAAGAATATCTGAGTGATGACCGCAGTTACGAACAGGTTCTTCAGCAATATTGGAACGGCGACGAAACTTTGCAAAAACTTCACGAAGAATTTTCCGAAAACACCATTTCCAACTTTTATATGCCTTACAGCATTGCCCCGAATTTCCTTATCGACGGAAAATTATTTGCGCTGCCTATGGCCGTAGAAGAAAGTTCCGTAGTCGCGGCGGCTTCGAAGGCTGCGAAATTCTGGATCGATAAAGGCGGGTTCAAAACAACCATCATCAACACGAAGAAATTAGGTCACACCCATTTTATAATGGCCGTGGAACCTCATAAAATACTGCATTTTTTCAATTTCAAATTAAAGAAAAGATTATTTGAAGCAACCGAAGCCGTAACGAAAAACATGCGCAACCGCGGCGGCGGAATCTTAAACATCCGTCTGATCGACAAAACCGTCGATCTCGAAAATTATTTTCAGCTGAAAGCCAGTTTCGACACGGTGGATTCCATGGGCGCGAATTTCATTAATTCGTGTTTGGAGCAGTTTGGAAAAACCTTGGTTGAAGAGGTTCAAAAAGACGAAGAATTCACGCAGGAAGAAAAAGATTCTTTACAGATCGTGATGAACATTTTGTCCAACTTTACGCCGGACTGTATTGTGCGCGCGGAAGTTTCCTGTAAAATCGAGGATCTGAAGGACGACAGCGGCATTTCCAACGAGGAATTCGCAACCAAATTCAAACGTGCCGTTACAATTGCCGAAATCGAACCTTTCCGCGCCACCACACATAACAAAGGAATTATGAACGGTGTTGATGCCGTTGTGATCGCAACCGGAAACGATTTTCGCGCGACCGAAGCCTGCGCTCATGCGTACGCGGCAAAAGACGGAAAATATTCAAGTCTAACGCATTGCACGATCAATAACGGAATTTTTAGATTCTGGATCGATTTGCCGATTTCCGTGGGCGTTGTCGGTGGTTTAACCAATCTTCATCCACTGGTGAAATTCTCGTTGGCACTTTTAGGAAAGCCTTCTGCGCAGGAGCTCATGAGCATTTTAGCCGTTTCGGGTTTGGCCCAAAATTTCGGCGCTCTGCGTTCCCTGGTGACTACTGGTATTCAAAAAGGTCACATGAAAATGCATCTGTTTAATATTTTGAATCAGCTTGGCGCGACGGAAGAGGAGAAAAATCATTTTGTAACGTATTTTAAAGACAAAACCGTAACGCATCATGAAGTTATTAATGAATTTAACCATCTAAGAAATAAATAAATGTTCGGAATCATCTTAGCCGTCGCCATCATGGTTTTCGGTATCTTTCTTAAAACCACCAACGACCCGAAATTCGCAGGTTCCAAAAAATTTTCCTGGATGTTTATTATTCTGGGCATTTTAAGTGTGGTAGGGAAATTAGTCATCATGTATCAAAAAGGAGAATTATAAAATGAAAAATGCAACATTAATCATTGGCGCGATTTACGGATTGGTTTCCGTTATTTTAGGCGCTTTCGGCGCGCACGCTTTAAAAAAAGTAATTTCCGTGGAGAAACTTGCGAGTTTTGAAACTGGCGTAAGATATCAGATGTATTCCGCTCTGTTTTTATTGGTGGTCGGCTACATTTTGAAATTTGAAACGCCCTCCGAAAAATGGATCTCAATTTTAATGATTGCGGGAACATTTATTTTCTCCGTGACGATTTATCTCTTGGCTTTCAGCGAAGTTGCGGCCATTCCGACGAAAATTGTGGGACCTCTCACGCCGCTCGGCGGCCTGTTGATGATTGTTTCCTGGGCGATGTTGATTTGGTATTTCGTAAAAAATAAGGTTTAATGTTCTTCTTTTTCGGATTTAACAAAAAACCCGTGGGCAAAGAACAGCGCAAACTCCGGAAAAATGGTTTGGAGGTGAACGCCCTCATCACGGTCTATAAAAAATATTTTGAGCTTTTCTTTATTCCAATTATTCCCCTCGGAAAAAGTTACAGCATTTATATCCCGCATTCCGATGAGTATTTTGAAGACGGATTTTTCGGTAAAATTCCGCCCGAATATTTAGAGATTTGTAAAGAAGTCGGAAGACTCTACTGAAATGACCAGACCCAGAATCGCTTTATTTCTCGGCATTTTATGCATCTCCATCTTTCCGGTTATCGTGAAGATGAATCTCACCTCGGGTTTAATTTCGGCCTTTTACCGAATGGCAATTGCCACAGCGATCATTGTACCCGTCGCGGTTTGTAAAAATAAAATGCGGCTCGAAAATCCGGCGATTTTACGGCCGGTCTTGCTCTGTGGTTTGCTCTTCGCCTGCGACATTGCGGTGTGGAATGTTTCCATTCAGAAATCATCGGCTACACAGGCCACTTTGTTAACCAATCTTTCCCCCATCTGGGTTGGGATTTTTTCCTTCGCCTTCCTCGGATATCGCCCACGCAATAGTTTTTGGCTTGGGACCGCCATTGCCTTAACCGGAATGATCGTTTTTGTGGGTGTCGACACCATTATGGGCTTAAAACTCGATCTTGCCTTTTTCCTCGCGCTGCTGTCTGGCTTGCTTTACGCCATTTATATTTTGGTGAGCAAAAGAGTTTTGGAAAAAATCGGAGTCATTCCGTTTATGACGTACAGCATGATCACCAGTACAATATTTTTATTTGCGGTGAATGTGTTTTTCGGTGAAAGTTTTGTGGGTTTTTCCGAAAAAGCCTGGCTCTCACTTTTCGTTCAGGGAATTGTCTGCCAGTTGATCGCCTGGCTGCTCATCAGTTACGCCACGCAAAAAATGCGGCCGACCAGAGTTTCCTTAAGCCTTTTAAGTCAGGCTATTTTTGCCACAGTCTTAGCCGCGCTTTTCGTGAACGAAAAAATTACTTCCATTCAAATGATAGGGAGCGGCATTATCCTCATCGGGATTGCAACCACTTTTTACGAAAAGAAATCAAAGCAAATCAAGTGATTTTTGAGTTCCTGCAGCGAAATTCCGCCAAATTATGGTTACGTTTCAATCATTATCCTTCAAATTTTCTTAAATTTGTAAATCTTTAAAAAAAATAAAAATCTAATTAAAATAATATGAATCTTCACGAGTACCAATCGAAAGAAATTTTGGCAAAATACGGCGTAACCATTCAGCGTGGTTTTACGGCAAATAATGTTGATGAGGCAGTAGATGCAGCAAAAAAGTTAACCGAACTGAACGGTAACGAAGGCTGGGTTGTAAAAGCGCAGGTTCACGCTGGTGGACGTGGTAAAGGCGGCGGCGTAAAGTTTTCTCCAAACATGGAAAAACTTAAAGAAAATGCCGGCAACATCATCGGCATGCAGTTGGTAACTCCACAAACTTCTGCGGAAGGGAAGAAGGTAAACTTCGTTTTGGTGGCAGAAGATGTATATTATCCGGGAGAAACCGAAACCAAAGAGTTTTATGTTTCTATCCTTTTAGACCGAGCACAAAGGAAAAACATGATCGTTTATTCTACCGAAGGTGGGATGGACATTGAGCACGTTGCGGAAGTAACGCCGCATTTAATTCATAACGAAACCATCGATCCGGGCGTAGGATTACAGGGTTTTCAAGCCAGAAAAATCGCTTTTAATTTAGGCTTGGAAGGCGCCGCATTCAAAGATTTCGTGAAGTTTATTACGAATTTATACAGTGCTTACGTCGGAATTGATGCCTCACTTTTCGAAATCAACCCGGTTTTGAAAACTTCAGATAACAAAATTATTGCCGTAGACGCGAAGGTTTCCTTGGATGGTAACGCTTTATTCCGTCACAAAGATCTGGCAGAATTACGAGATACAAGAGAAGAAGATCCAACAGATGTTGAAGCGGATGCTGCAGGTTTGAATTTCGTGAAATTAGACGGCGACGTTGCCTGTATGGTAAACGGCGCAGGTTTGGCAATGGCGACCATGGATATCATTAAATTATCCGGCGGAAACCCTGCCAACTTCCTGGACGTTGGTGGTACAGCCGATGCAGAAAGAGTTCAGAAAGCTTTCGGAATCATTTTAAAAGATCCGAACGTAAAAGCAATTTTAATCAATATTTTTGGTGGAATTGTTCGTTGCGACCGTGTTGCGCAAGGTATTGTAGATGCATACAAAGCCATGGGAAGTCTTCCCGTTCCATTGATCGTGAGGTTACAGGGAACGAATGCCGTTGAAGCCAAGCAATTGATTGATGATTCCGGTCTACCGGTTCACTCGGTGATCACTTTGGAAGAAGCCGCCAACAAGGTAAAAGAAGTTTTAGGACACTAAAAATTTAAAAGAAAATTGTAAAAACCGTTTCACTTGTGAGGCGGTTTTTTGTTGCTTTCTTTCGAAGAATTCTGCAAAAAATTGGCGAACCGCTTTTTTCTATTTTCCTGAAAAGATGTAACCTTTTGGAGGTGCCCGAATAACAATTTTGTTGTACGATATGAATTTAATAAGTTGGCAGAGCATCTAAAAAACGACAACAAACCTGGAAAATTTAAAAAAGTGCGAAATTTAGTAAGGATTTCAAATTTTTTAGCTGAATAATTTAATGACTTTATTGATTCTATTTTAATTTATTGCTAAAATTGTTTTTACGTATTCTGCAATTTATTACCTTTACTGCACATTAAAATTCCATGAAATATCTTATCGCTCTGCTGATCATATCGCTCTCCGGTTGTGCGGCGCAGATTTTAAACACGCCTAAAACGTCCATCGAATTTGAGGACATCAATCATTATCCATATGATCTCATCTCCGGAAAATTCCGTATTATACAGACGCAGGAAGAGATGGATAATATATTTTCAGTTATTCATCAGAAGTCGGGCGGCGTTCGATTAGCCCCCATCCCTACAGTGAATGACACGGAATCATATCTTATTTTTAAACCGGAACTTAAAAGCACAAATGATGTTGAAGTCTCCGGTATTTACGTAGAAAACAATACACTGTTTGTGAAGGTTAAAAATTTGAATAATCCTCAACGCGCAAAAACAGACCGAAGTTCCCCAAGCATTCTTCTAAAATTATTGAGCAAGGTTTCCACACAAAAAATTACAGTACAATCCTTAAATAACTAAAACGATGAAAACAAAAATCTTTACTCTTTCGACCCTGCTCCTTGCGATCATGGGTTTCGGACAAAATTACTGGACAAAATCTACAAATGTTCCTACGGAAAATCTGACTCAGCGTTGGGTAAAACCCCAGAAAAGTGCGGTATATCAGGTTAATTTAGAAAAAATTAAAAATGATTTGTCCCGTGTTCCGCAAAGGTTCTCCGGCGATAAAAGCCATCTTGTTACCTTTCCGTCGGCGGACGGAAAATATCGCGAATACCAAGTGCAGGAAGCACCTGTAATGACCGCGGAACTTCAGGCTAAATATGCCGATATTCGCTCCTATGTAGGATGGCAAAAAGACAATCCCCAAAATTCCATCCGTTTCAGCGTGACGCCCGAAGAAGGAATCAGCGTGATGTATTTCGACGGATGGGAGGTGAGTTATCTCGACAAATACACGAACGATAATTCGCAATATATTCTTTATAAAAGAAACGATTTACCTGCAAATGACCGTCTTTTTTCCTGCGATGTCGAAGGTCTAAAAGAACAGACTGCCGAAGATCTGGCTGGTAAAGCTCCGTTGGTTTCGGACGGCCAGTTCCGGACGTACCGACTTGCCCTCTCGGCCACGGGAGAATACACTGCTTTTCACGGGGGAACCGTGCCGAAAGCCCTTGGTGCGATGGCGGTTACCATGACGAGAGTAAATGGAGTATACGAAAAAACCATCTCCGTAACAATGGTGATGATTCCGAACAATGATCTGATCGTGTATACGGACGCGGCTACAGATCCCTATACGAACGGCAATCCGAGTGCGATGATCACGCAAAATCAAACCAATACAAATGCGGTGATAGGTGTCGCCAACTACGACATTGGCCATGTGTTTGGAACAAACAGTGGCGGTTTGGCCGGACTGGGAGTACTTTGTACAGCAAGCAAAGCACGAGGTGTTACAGGTTCGGGCGCACCCGTCAACGATCCCTTTGATATCGATTATGTGGCGCACGAAATGGGCCATCAGTTCGGGGCAAATCACACCTTTCGGGCAAGCACCGGTTCCTGCAACGGAAATGCAAACAATTCCACCGCTTACGAAGTGGGAAGTGGAAGCACCATTATGGCCTACGCAGGAATTTGTGGTGTAAACAATGTACAGGCTAACAGCGATGCGTACTTTCATTCCGCCAGCGTCAACGAAATGTACACCGTGATCCGCAGAGCCACCGACTGTTCTGTGAAGGTTCCTAATAACAATCAGGTTCCGACCGCAGATGCAGGTTTGGATTACAGCATTCCCAAAGGAACCGCATTCGTTTTAACGGGCACTGGTACGGATCCGGATAACGACCCTATATCTTACTTGTGGGAACAGCTGGATAACCAGGTTAATACACAGCCGCCCGTTGCAACTGCCACTGCAGGGCCGGTCTACCGTTCCTTGACGCCAACAGTGTCTCCTTCACGATATTTTCCTTCCATGAATTTTATTTTAGCCAACAATCTGGTTCCAAAGTGGGAGGTAACACCCTCTGTGGCGAGAACTTTAAATTTCTCCCTTTTGGTAAATGATGATAAAGTAACCGGAAACCAGGCGGCAAGAGACCAGATGACCGTATCGGTTACAAACGACGGTCCTTTCGTCGTAACCTCACAGCCCACAAATGTTGAATATGATGCCGCAGATCCGCTTACCGTAACCTGGGATGTAGCTGGAACCGCCGTCGCGCCCATAAACACGCAAAATGTAAGCATCCTTTTATCGAAAGATAACGGGGCCAATTTCGACGTTATTTTGGCAGCGGCTGTTCCAAATAATGGCTCTGCGACTGTAAATCTGCCCAACGAAAATATTGCTTCCGCAAGAATTATGGTAAAAGCGGTTGATAATATTTATTTTGCGTTGAATGCCTCTTTCTTTTCCGTCAAAAAAACTTTAGCCACAGTTGAAAGCAACGCGAAAAGTATTGGCATCTATCCAAATCCCGCAAAACATGAGGTGAATATAAAAATGGGCAGGTCACAAAGCGCAGCGTTCACGATTTATGATGCATCGGGAAGAGTGGTGAATTCCGGAAACGTATCCGGTAAAGGAAAAATTAATGTAGAGAAACTCACCAATGGAAATTACATTTTAAAAATCGTAACGAAAGGTGGGGAGCAACTCTCCGAAAAACTCCTGATTCGGAAATAACGATATTAACAATTAAAAATAAAGAGGATGCCTGAGTAATGCATCCTCTTTTCTATTTTTTTAGGAGCTTCATCCGGCTCTCCACTGTATCTTTTTTACCGTTTGCAACGGCAAAAAAGGATGCCGTTGCGATCCGGGCTAGTTACTGGTACAAATTCAAACCGAAAGATATGTAATTATCCAGGTCCAATTTGGTTCACCACCTGTGATGCGAGATCCGCCTGTGTGGCCAGCTGCACGCCTCCGCTTTCAAGTTTGCTTTTCAAACGCATCAAAGCATCTGTTTTTACTTTGTTAATGCTTGCGCCGGTTTTCATAAAAAATCTGGCCTGCATATAGAAAACGCCGAAAGACTGTTTCTGGATAAACACCTGTGCATCTTCCACGTGATCTGCAAAATCAAACGTTCTGATTTCACTCAAAATCAATTCGCTTACTTTTTCCAGATCCTGATTGTTGGAAATCTGAATATCCAGAAATACTTTTCGCTGCCCGGAAGCGGAATAGTTTGTAAACGGCGCGCTGAAAACCAACTGGTTCGGCACGTGAACTTTCTTACCTTCGTCTGTAATTATTTTCGTGGTAAGAAAATCGATACTTTCTACGGTACCCGAAATATCTTTGATTGTGATATAATCTCCGACCGCAAACGCTTTATCCACACTAATCAGCGCCCCGGAAAACATTGAGGAAACCAAATCCTTCAATGCCACCCCGGCAATTACCCCCGCAACACCCAAACTTCCGATAAACTTCAAAACAAAACCGCCCAGACCCATAATCTCCATAGAGATAAATGCGCCGGAAAGGATGATGAGGAATTTAAAAACTTTAATGAGAGTAACAACGGATTTATTTTTGCTTTTCGGGAAAAACCGGTGGAAGATCTTAACTGCGACTTTACTCAAAAAAGAACTCAGTGCCAGAAAAAGCAGGAAGACTAAAACCCCGACGGCGATTCTGGGTGTTGCCAGCGCAAACCCTCTGTACCACTTGTCGAGGACAGCCATTATCGTTTCGTAATAATTCATTGTTTAAATTTAGTGCTAAATTAAGTTCTCTCCACAGCAAAATTCTTTCCAAAAAAATAAAGAGGTTAATTTTCAACTTTACGTATCTTTGTCGGCCACAAGAAAAACGGCCTGTTGATTTCCGTTTCGGCGGAGGTAGGAAAGTCCGGACACCAAAGAGCAGCAAAGCGGGTAACGCCCGTCGGTCGCGAGATCAGGACAAGTGCAACAGAAAGTATGTATATTAATTTATAGTGAAACCAGGTAAACTCTTTGCGGTGCAATGTTAAGTATATCGGATTTCCCGAATTTTTCAGGATAGGAGTGGCTCGCTCCAAAAACCGAGGGGTAAACAGCTCAAGTTTTGCAGCAATGTAAAACGCAGATAAATAACAGGCATTTTGGTTTCGGCCAATTTACAGAATCCGGCTTACAGTTTTTCTTGTGGTTTTTAATTGAAGATTGACGTTTAAATATTTACAAAAATTCAAACACTCAAACACTCAAACACTCAAACATTCAAGCACTCAAACACTTTCCTTTACTCGCTTTCCAGTTCTTTTTTCGCATCATCCAGACCTTCCATCTCTTTTTCGAAAAGGGTCGGAAATTTCAGATCCATTTTTTCCAGCGCCTCAATAATAATCTGGATCGCAGTCACGCGCGCAAACCATTTGTGATCGGCCGGAATAACGTACCACGGCGCATATTCTTTGGAGGTTTCGTTGATGGCTTCTTCGTAAGCTTCCATGTACTTTGGCCACAGTGCGCGCTCGGTGAGATCGCCGGCTGCAAATTTCCAGTTCTTATCCGGTTCGTTAATGCGGTCCAGAAATCTTTTCTTCTGTTCTTCCTGCGAAACATTTAAAAATATTTTTACAATGGTTGTTCCGTTCGCTGCCAGGTGTTTTTCAAAATCCCGGATGCTTTCATATCGGTTTGCCCAGAATTCCGCATCAAAATCATCTACAGAATCCCAGACTTTTTCGTTTAAATTATAGGCCGGATGCACCTTGCAGACCAAAACACTTTCGTAATGGCTTCGGTTGAAGATTCCTATTTTCCCTTTCTCCGGAAGTGCCACGTAATGCCGCCACAAAAAATCGTGACCATATTCTTTGGAACTCGGTGTTTTAAAACTATGGACTTCGCAGCCTTGTGGATTCACGCCACCGAAAACATGCTCGATCAATGAGTCTTTGCCCGCTGCATCCATCGCCTGCAGCACGATCAACAAAGATTTACTGCCGTCTGCATATAATTTTTCCTGCAGATCGCGGAGTTTATCTATCTCGTCCTTCAACATTTTTTTGCCCTCGCTTTTCTCCAGTTTGCCCTTGTATTCGTGGGGCGCGTCTTTAATCGAAAATTTTCCCTCAATTCTGTACTCGTCGCTGAAATCTACATTCATCATTTTTATTTTGCTTAAAAATAAAAAAATCACCTCAATAAAGAAGTGATTTAGTCATTTATTTTAAGAAAGTATTCTCTTTACAAAGCAGCTTTTTTGGCAACTTTTTTAGATTTTACGGTGCTTGCAGCTTCAATCTTTGCCGCAGGCATTGCTTTTTCTTCTCTTTTAGCGTCAGCTGCGGACATTGCAGCGGCGCCGTCTACGGTTCCTTTGATGTTAATTACAGATCTGCTGTTCTCCGGATCGTTAGAGTAAACTTCGATAATTTTGGTGAAAGGTCCTACGATAGTAGTGTTGTACCCAACTTTAATATCAGCGGTTTTCCCCGGCATAATCGGATCCTGACTCCATTCCGGTGTAGTACATCCGCAAGATGCCTGAACTTTAGAAATAATCAGGGGCTTGTCTCCTGTATTCTTTACTACGAAAACGCGGTGTCCGTCTGCGCCTGTTTTCACAGTTCCATAGTCAAAAGTAGTCTTATCAAAAGAAATTGTTTGCGCAGAAGCTAATGCGAAAGAGGCGGTTAAAAATAAACCGGCGAAAATCTTTTTCATATTTTTAATTGTTTTTAATTGATGGTTTGATAAAGTTTGAAAAGCAAAGTTAAAAATTATTTCAATATGGAGATATCTTTTTTTAATTTACCTATTTTTGCACCTATTAAGCCCAAGAAAAGACTTTATGCAGATTTCAGAAAAATATAATCCTCAGGAAACAGAAAATAAATGGTACCAATACTGGCTGAAAAACAACTATTTCCATTCCGAACCCAACGATAAACCGCCTTATACCATTGTAATTCCGCCACCAAACGTCACGGGAATTCTTCACATGGGTCACATGCTGAACAACACCATTCAGGATGTATTAGTGCGACGCGCCAGAATGCAGGGTTTCAACGCCTGCTGGGTTCCCGGCACCGATCACGCATCCATTGCAACAGAAGCAAAAGTGGTGGCTAAACTGAAATCTGAAGGCATCAACAAAGCAGATCTTTCCCGCGAAGAATTCTTGAAACACGCATGGGACTGGACCGACAAATATGGCGGAACAATCCTGGAACAGTTGAAAAAATTAGGCTGCTCTTGCGATTGGGAACGAACGCGCTTTACGCTGGAACCAAAACTTTCTTCCCAGGTTATAAAATCTTTTGTTGATCTATATAATAAAGGTCTTATCTACAGAGGTTACCGAATGGTCAACTGGGATCCGGAAGCCAAAACCAACATTTCCGATGAAGAGGTTATTTTCAAGGAGCAAAACGGTAAACTCTATTATTTAAAATATAAGATTGAAGGCACAGAAGAATTTCTTTCTGTTGCCACAACGCGCCCCGAAACTGTTTTCGGCGATACGGCGGTTTGTATCAATCCCAATGACGAGCGTTACGCGCATTTACGCGGAAAAAATGTAATTGTTCCCATCGTTAATAGGGTAGTTCCAATTATTCAGGATGATTATGTGGATATCGAATTTGGAACCGGGGCGTTGAAAATTACACCGGCGCACGACACGAATGATTATGAAATCGGAAAGCGCCATCATTTGCAAATGATCGATTCTTTGGATGATGATGCTAATTTGAATGAACACGGTTTGCACTACGCCGGAAAAAACAGATTCGACGTTCGGAAGCAGATCGCAAAAGAATTGGAAGAAAAAGATCTTCTTCTAAAAGCAGAAGATTACGTTAATAAAGTCGGAACATCGGAAAGAACCGGTGCGGTGATCGAACCGAAAGTTTCGGTGCAGTGGTTTTTGAAAATGGCAGATATCGCAAAACCTGCTTTGGATGTCGTGATGAATGATGAGGTAAAATTTCACCCCGAAAAATTTAAAAACACTTATAAACACTGGATGGAAAACATCCGCGACTGGAATATATCGCGCCAGCTTTGGTGGGGACAGCAAATCCCGGCTTTCTATTATGGAGACGGCGAAAACGATTTTGTGGTTGCCGAAACAATCGAAGAAGCGTTGGATTTAGCGAAAGAAAAGTCTCAAAACTCAAGTCTTCAAATCTCCAGTCTGCGTCAGGATGAGGATGCGCTCGACACGTGGTTTTCTTCCTGGTTATGGCCAATGTCGGTTTTTGATGGAATTACAGAGCCCGATAATAAGGAAATCAACTATTATTATCCAACGTCCGATTTGGTAACCGCGCCCGATATTATTTTCTTTTGGGTCGCGCGTATGATCATGGCAGGTTTGGAATACCGAAATGAAGTTCCCTTCAAGAACGTTTATTTCACCGGAATCGTTCGCGATAAACAGCGCCGTAAAATGTCGAAGCAGTTGGGGAATTCTCCGGATCCGATTGAACTCATAGAAAAATATGGTGCCGATGGCGTTCGTGTGGGAAGTTTACTGAGTTCCGCCGCCGGAAACGATCTGCTTTTCGACGAAGAATTAATGTTACAGGGCAGAAATTTCGCCACCAAAATCTGGAACGCCTATAAATTAACGCAAGGCTGGCAGAAAGACGAAACCATCAAAGCCAACGGTTCCGATAAGCAGGCCATCGACTGGTTTGGAAACCAAATGGATAAAACCATCGTCGAAATTGCCGATCAGTTCGAGAAATTCCGGATTTCCGACGCGCTGCATTTGCTTTATAAATTGATTTGGGACGATTTCTGTTCCTGGTATCTCGAAGCCGTTAAACCCAATTATGGCGAACCGATTTCGCAGGAAGTGTACGACCGAACCCTTGTCTGTTTCGAGGAATTAATGAAATTGCTGCATCCGTTTATGCCTTTTTTAACGGAAGAATTATGGCAGAATATTGCGGAAAGAACCCCGAATAATGCGTTGGTGATCACGCAGCAGCGCAAAGGCGAAAGCTTTGATGCATCTGTTATTAAAAGTTTCGAAACCACAAAAGAATTAATTTCCGGTGTACGGAATTACCGGCAAAGCAAAGGGATTTCCCCACGCGAAGAAGTAGAAGTTTTCACAAACGCCCCGAAATTCGACAATGAAAATTTAGTAAAAAAACTTGCAAATATTTCTCAAATTCACTTTGAAGAAAAAACCGATAAACCCACTTTTTCTTTTCTTCTTGGTGGAACGGAAATTTCAATTCCTTTGAGTGAAAAACTCGACCTCGCGGAAGAAAAAGAAAAAACAGAAGAAGAAATTAAATATTTGAAAGGTTTCTTAATTTCCGTAGACAAAAAATTGTCCAACGAAAAATTTGTCGCCAACGCAAAACCCGAAGTAGTTGAGGTAGAACGCAAAAAACAGAAAGACGCGCAGGAAAAAATTGTACTTCTGGAAGAAAAACTGAAGGCGCTTTAAACGCACAAAATATCAAAATTCGAAAAAAAAGGCTCCGAAAAACAATGTTTTTGTAGCCTTTTTTCAATTATCTTTACTTTTTGAACACTCCTATGGAACACCTGGAAAATATTAAAAAACTTTTTAGCAAAAACTTTGTCGAAAATCCTTTGATCGAAACTTTCGAAGCCGGAAAAATAATTCTTCCCACCGGAAGATTAATCGCCTGCGATCCTTTGATTACAAATGATATGAAGGAATTCAAAATCCATTTTCCGCAGGGTGAATTTCCTGTTTTGGTGCACAAAGAACGGGACAGCAACTGTATCGCTTATGTAGAAGTTGTTTTCGGCGAGGAGGAAATTGTAGAATGGAAACTGGCCACCACGGAAGATCAAAATATTGAAGAATTGAAAGGCGAAGAAATTTTCGGTTATCCCGTCGAAAGTGGCATGGGCTGTCTGATGGATTTCGAAACGCAGGATTGCCTCAATCATCTGGAAAAAAGATTGTTTCATCGGAAAGGTGCCGAATTCATGGGTATTTACGAAGAGTTTTTTCACGATCATTTTTTTGATGAAAACGGCGCAATCGATCAGTTTGCCTTTTTGAAACCCGATGAAGAGAAACCCGGAAATTTATTTGCCTTTGAAACCGGTTATGGCGAAGGTTTTTATGCCAGTTACATCGGTTTTGGCATCGACAATCAGCCCATAAAATTACTGACAGAATTTATTGAAATCGGAAGTTAATTAAAGTTAAAAAATTTTTCGGTCTCTAATTAAAAGGATAAATTTGTTCAGCAACAATCCCCGAAGGCGCGATTTTTCGCGTCTTTGTATTTAGACGAAAATAGTAATAAAGCCAAAACCTTTAGAAATAATGAATATCACTTCGGAGCAACCCAAAATTATTGTGGTAGGCAGTTCCAGCATCGATTTGGTGCTGAATACGGAACATCTTCCAAAACCCAATGAAACCGTGATGGCAGAGAAATCCGAAAGTTTTTTTGGGGGTAAAGGTGCAAACCAGGCCGTTGGCACGGCGCGTCTGGGCGCAAGTGTGTATTTTATCGGCTGTGTGGGTATGGATCCTTACGGCCAGCAAATCCTTCGGAACCTGGTTGATGAAGGTGTGAACGTTGGTTACGTGGCCGAAAACGAAGAAACGGCAACAGGAACCGCGTATGTAACTTCCGCGCACGGCGTCAATACAATTGTTGTCGTGCCCGCGTCGAATTACTGCATGACGGTTTCGCACGTGTCTGAGGCGGAAAAACTTTTTCCGACAGTCGATCTTGTTCTTATTCAGTTGGAAATTCCCATGGAAGTGGTGGATTTCACGTTTGATTTGGCGCTGAACAACGGCAAAAAAGTGGGTATTTACGCTTCACCGGCAAAAAAACTCTCGCCGAAAATTATTCAGAACGCCAGCTTTATCGTTGCAAAAAGCAACGAACTTTCCATTGTTTTTGGCGACGAACAGCGCGAGGATATCCTCAGAAAATATCCGAATAAACTTTTTGTGCGCGACGATTCCAATTCCACCACCTATTTCAACGGCTCGGAAATGAAATATTACCGCAACGATCACGATTCTATGCTGCACAAAATGGGAATGGGCGATGCTTTTACGTCGGGTTTCGCGGTAGCTTTGTGCCATGGCAATTCGGTGGACGAATGCGTACAATTTGGCAATGATGTTTCGCTGAAAGTTGCAAAAAACCGCGGGTCGCAAAGTGGTTTGCCGTTTCTAAAGGATTTCTCACCGGAATAATTCCTATTTTCCACATATCGAAATTTCGCACCGGTTATACAAAATCTCTTATTTTTAAAGCATAGTTTTCTCTGTTTTTATTTTGGAGGAAACTGATCTAGAATGCAAGAATTATTTCTAAAAACTTCCGGTCCCGCTTCCATCGCAGTTAAAATTTTTGAACCTCAAATTTCAAAGCAAAAATTGCTGCTCATCAATTCCGCCACGGGCGTTAAACAGCAAATCTATTTTTCTTTTGCTAAATATTTTGCCGAAAACGGCTTCACTGTTATTACCTACGATTACCGCGGCATCGGCGAATCCAAGCCGAAGCAAATGAAAGGTTTTAAAGCATCCATGAGAAGTTGGGGTACCGAAGATTTTAAAGCACTCACGGATTTTATTCAGGAAAACTATCAAAATCATCAAAAATATTGCGTAGGACATTCCGTTGGCGCTTTAATACTCGGAATGAATGAAGATGCTTTGATTTTTGAGAAATTTATTTTCGTGGCCACGCAGGATGCATTTGTGGGAAATCTCAATTTTAAAGTTGCGGCGACCGCGGTGTTGGGTTTCGGACTTGCCGTTCCGCTGACGAATCTTTTATTTGGATATTTTCCCGCACACCGCTTTGGTTTAGGCGAATCTTTACCAAAAGGGGTTGCCTGCGATTGGCGGACTTTAATTTTAAATAAAAAATCGACGAGTCGACTTTATGAAAAAATTGAAAATGATTATTCGAAAAATTTAAGGCAGAAAACATTCATCGTGTATGCCGAAGACGATCCTTGGGTGACGATGAAAGGCATGGAAAGTCTTATGAACAGTGTGTATCCGAATGCGAAGAAAACCTATCGCGAAATTAAAACTGCAGAATCTCCAAAAAAGGAAATCGGCCACATTAATTTTTTCCGCAGTTTTAATAAAGCGTTGTGGAAAATTGTTTTAGCCGAAATTCAATAATAAAAAAAGGGACCGTTTTTCGCGATCCCACTTTTTGGTTTTAATGAAACTGATTTTCCAGACTTTTCAGTTCGGCAATAATACAATTGATGCGTGCATCCTCTTTTTTGAGGCTTTTTCTGCCGAGATAGAAATACGCAAAAAGCATCCAGGCGTAGGTAACGACGAAGGCCAAAATCATCTTCCAAAGATCCACGTTTTTCAGGATTTCTAAAAAATAGACGCCCAGACTTACTGCCAGAAGCAGGAAATAAACGGGCATATTCCAACGCCTTTGTTTCAGCTGAAAGATGCGAAAGTTTTGCCACTGTTTCAAATGTGTGGCCGGAGTTTGAATTTCGTCAATTGCTGAAATTTTTCCGGCGGTGAAAAGCATCAGAACAGCCTGCAGAAAGCAGATGGCGCTGAGCGCAATCATTGCGGAAATCACCGCGGTCGTTTTAAGCGGCGCGTCCAGATAGGTCATGGTTACAAGGATAATAGTTCCGGTAATAAAAAGCATAATCGCTCCTTTGATATACGTATTTTTCATTTTGTTTCGGTTGTTTTTAATTTTTAAAAAGTCTGTCTTGTTGGTGGGCACTTGGGTTTCCGAGTGTTTCCAAAGATTCTCCAGGTCGCTAAATTCTTCCATGATTGGTGTAAATTTCTTTGAGTTCTTTTTTAATTCGGTGGATTTTTACACGCAGATTATTTTCGGTAATTCCGGTTATTTCTGCGATTTCTTCGTAGGATTTTTCTTCTAAAACCAGCGTGATGATGATTCTTTCGTTCTCCTTAAGTTTGCTGATGGATTCGTACAAAAGATTAATTTCTTTCGTCGAATCGTGGCTTTCTTCGTGCACGAGTCTGGCTAAGATTTCCTCGGAATGATCACTCTTCTTCGTCTGCTTTTTGATTCCGGTTAAGCACGTGTTAATCGCGATTCTATAAATCCAGGTTCCAATTTTGCTTTCATTGCGGAATTTGGGTAAACTGTTCCAGACCGCGATCCAGGTTTCCTGATGAAGGTCGTCCGCGAAAAGCCGGTCGCCAGAGTAACTCAGGCAAAGTTTGTAAATCCTTGGCGAAAACTCCTTGTAGAGTTCTTCAAATGTGGAATTCATTGGGAACAAGAATTTTTGCGCGGAAAGTTATGGTGTTTCTGTTTTTTAAATTTTTCATTCGCGTTGAATTTTTAAAATTATTGAATTTAACTTTTAGAATATTCTGCTCATTGGATGCTTCAACCCGAAAATTATTACAAAAAAAATTAAAAAAAATTAAAATTACATACCGCCGGGAACGACGTTTGGACAGATGCCGGCTTCGAAGTCTAATAAAATCCTTAAATTTACGTCAAGCATCAATCTAATGAAAATATATACGAAAACCGGCGACAAAGGCGAAACCGCGCTCTACGGCGGAACGCGCGTGTCGAAAGCGTCGTCGCGCGTCGAATCTTACGGAACCATCGATGAACTGAATTCTTTTATCGGTTTTGCGAAATGCGAAATTACGGACACGACAATTTTAACGCAACTTAAAAAGATTCAGTTTGATCTTTTTACGGTGGGTTCGGAATCTGCGACGCCAACGGAAAAACTGACGTTAGCCAACGGAAAATCGCGCCTGGCTTTGATGATTTCCGAAGTGGAGATTGAAGACCTCGAAAAATGGATGGATGATTTTGAAAAAGAATTAAAACCGCTTCAATACTTTATTCTTCCGGGTGGCGGAAGGGCCGCGACATCGCTTCATATTTGCCGAACCGTCTGCCGACGCGCGGAACGCAGTTTGGTTTTCCTCAACGAATCGGAGGAAGTTCGTCCGGAACTCATCAAGTATCTTAATCGGCTTTCGGATTATCTTTTTGTTTTGGCGCGCTACGTTTCGCACTTAAATAATGAAGCGGAAGAATACTGGAATCCCAATGCTCGGTAAAGCGCTTCTTTTCATCAACGGAATTCCGCCCATCAACCTTCCCGAAACCGACGGTTATTCACTCATCGCCTGTTCCGACGGGGCGTTTCATTATTTGAAAGACAAAAATTTTCCGCTCGAAAAACTCGATTTTATCTCCGGCGATTTCGATTCGCATTCGGGCAGGGATGAAAGCATCTACGCAGAAAAATTCATTTACACCCCGGATCAAAATAAAACCGATTTCCAGAAATCACTGGAAATCATTGCCGAGCGCGGTTTTGCAAAAGTTAATATTTATGGCGGAAGTGGTGGCGAAATGGATCATTTTCTCGGAAATCTTACGGTAGCCTATCTTTTTAAAGATAAAATGAACCTCACTTTTTTTGATGAATATTCCACCTATTTTTTCGCGCCGAAAGAACTCGTTTTAGAGCAGGCGAAAGGAAAAACAATTTCTCTTTATCCCTTTCCGGTTGCCGGAAATATTGTTACAAAAGGCTTAAAATGGCCTTTGCATCATGAAAATTTAGAAGCCACACACCGGATCGGAACGCGTAATATTGCTAATGATGAAAAGGTCGAAATTCGGTTTGATTCCGGTGATCTTGTGGTTTTTGTGTCGAATTAAATTGATTCCGAAGCGATCTTCGCATTATACCGTAGCAAATGACGGATGCAGAAGTTTGGCGAAATAGCAGGCGTAAAACCACTTTTTTTTCTCAAATTTGCACTTCAAACCTTATAAATACTATTCCTTAAAATGAAAATTAAATATTCAGAGCTCATCGACCAAACCCTGTATTTCCCCACCGAAGAATTTAACGTTGCGGAAAATACGTTGCAGTTTCACGATATTCCTTTGCTGGAGGTGATCGAACAGTTTGGTACGCCTTTGAAATTTAATTATCTGCCCAAAATTTCGATGAATATTCAGCGCGCAAAAGGCTGGTTTAAAGAAGCGATCGAAAAACACGATTACAAAAAAGGTTATAAATACTGCTACTGCACGAAATCGAGTCAGTTTGCCTTTGTGGTGGAAGAGGCGTTGAAAAACGATATTTCCCTGGAAACTTCCTCTGCCTATGATATGGATATTGTAAAGGCGCTTTATGAAAAAGGAAAATACGGAAAGGATGTTGAGGTGATTTGCAACGGTTTCAAAACCGACGATTATCTGGCAAAAATCTCAGATCTCATTAATAACGGTTTCCAAAATATTATTCCCGTCCTCGATAATTACCGCGAACTCGATAAGCTCACCGAAAGCATTGATACCACGTTTAATATCGGAATCAGGATTGCGTCGGAAGAAGAGCCAAAATTTGAATTTTATACGTCCAGATTAGGAATCGGGTACAAAGACATCATTCCTTACTACAGCCAGAAAATTGCAGAACATCCGAATGCAAGGCTCAAAATGTTGCATTTTTTCATCAACACCGGAATTAAAGACACAGCGTATTACTGGAACGAACTTTATAAATGTCTGCGTGTTTACGCGCGTCTGAAAAAGATCGCACCCGAAGTGGATTCCCTCAATATTGGCGGCGGTTTTCCCATTAAAACCTCTTTAAATTTCGATTATGATTACCAGTATATGGTGAACGAGATCGTTTCTCAGATTAAAAAATTCTGTGAAGAAGAAGGCGTAGAAGAGCCGAATATCTATACCGAATTTGGTAGTTTCACAGTGGGCGAAAGTGGCGGTCATCTGTATAAGATCATCTCGCAAAAACGCCAGAACGACCGCGAAAAGTGGAACATGATCGACTCCTCATTTATGACCACACTGCCCGATACGTGGGCGATTTCGCGCAAATTTATCATGTTGCCCCTCAACCGCTGGGAAGATACTTATGAGCGCGTTTTCCTTGGCGGACTTACGTGCGACTCCGACGATTATTACAATTCCGAGCAGCATACGAATGCCATTTATCTGCCCGTTTTCAGCGAAACCAAACCTTTATACATCGGTTTTTTCCACACGGGCGCCTATCAGGAGACCATTGGTGGGTACGGTGGCGTTCATCACTGTTTGATGCCGCAGCCGAAACATATTTTGATCGATAAAGATGACGAAGGAAATTTTACGTATAAAGTGTTCCGCGAGGAGCAGAAAGCGGAGGAAGTCTTGAAAATTCTCGGCTATTAGAAAAACTAAAATATTTAAAGGAGCACCAGATGAAGTTGCTCCTTTTCTTTTGAGTACCCGTTTTCCACTGTATCTTTTTCTTTTTTTCAAAAGAAAAAGGATGCCGTTTCAACCGGGGCTGGAAGTTCAGGAAGTTTCTTCTCCCGAAAGGACGAAGAGTAAAAATTTCAAAATACTTACGCATATTTTCGGGCGCCATTTCTTTGAAATCAGAAATCACCAGATTCGCTTTGTCATAATTCTGCCCCACGGAATGTTCACTTTTGTACGCCACGCAAAAAATTCCCGCCGCATAAGCTGCCAAAATTCCATTTGTAGAATCTTCTACGACGAAACAGTTTTCTTTCGGTTCCTGTGCAATCTGCGCAGCGAGCAGAAAAATCTCCGGATTGGGTTTGGATTCCTTTAATTCATCACCACTTATTTTTCCCACAAAATACTTTTCCAACTCAAATTTTTCAAACACCATGTCAATCGTCGTCATGCTTGCCGAAGAGGCCAAAACGAGTTTAATGCCGTCTTCAAAGTATTTTTCAATCGACTCTTTCACGCCGGCAATCAGATGGAAATCGGGATCATTGTAAAAATAGTATTTAAAATATTTGCGTTTAATTTTCGCGAGGTCATCTACGCTTTTGTCTAAATGATAGAGATTGATCAGCGTCTCGCATACTTTTTTCGTAGCAGCACCCGTAAAAGTTTCATATAATTCTTCGGAAACGGGTATGCCCAGATCTTTAAACATCTGGAAATACGCTTTGCGGTGGAGTGGTTCTGTATCGACAATAACTCCGTCCATGTCGAAGAGTACGGCTTTTAAAAGCATTTTTTTCTTTTTGTAAAATTAAGCTTTTGAAACGGAATATTGCACGGACGAACGGCGGGCAACTCGTAAAAATCCCGGCATTTTCTTATCTTTGAACATCTCAATTCAAACTTAAAATTTAAACAGATATGCAAACTTACGCCGGCATTCCCGAAGAAAATGCAACCCTCGAAAACTCCAAAGTAATGCTCGTCACTGTTCCCTACGACGGCACTTCAACCTGGGGAAAGGGCGCGGACAAGGGCCCGGAACTTTTTTTAGATGCTTCCGAAAATATGGAACTTTACGACATCGAAACCAATACCGAGCCGTATTTGGAGGGCGTTTACATTGGCGGCGACATTACCGAAAAATCTTCGCCGGAAGCCATGACGGAAGCAGTTTATCAAAAAACAAAAGAGCTTTTGAGCAACGAAGGTAAATTATTCACGCTTTTTGGCGGCGAACATTCCGTTTCCATCGGCTCCATTCGTGCGGTGGGAGAAAAATTCGAAAACCTGACCGTTTTGCAGCTCGACGCTCACACGGATTTGCGTCCGGATTTTCACGGGTCCACGTCCAATCATGCGTGTGCAGTGTACGAAGCGAGCAAAAAACACAATTTGGTGCAGGTCGGAATCCGGTCCTGCGACATCGAAGAAATGGAACATGTGAACAAAGAGCAATGTTTCTGGGCACATGAAATCGCTAAAAAAGAAGACTGGATTGATGATGTTCTGGAAAAAGTTTCCGGTAATGTTTATATTACCATCGATTTAGATGCGTTCGATCCCTCTATCGCGCCATCAACCGGAACACCAGAACCAGGAGGTTTACAATGGTATCCCACTTTAGAATTATTGAAAAAAGTCTTCGAAAAATGCAACGTAGTTGCGTTTGATATTGTAGAATTAATGGATTCGCCGATGCCGAAGCCAACTGCGTTCCTAGCGGCGAAACTCTACTACAAAATGTTGGCGTATTACCACATTTCTAAAGGCCAGTAAATAATAGACAGTTAAATAAAAACAAAAATCCTTTCAAAAATTTTGAAAGGATTTTTATATCGTCTTTTTCAGCGATCAGAAAAATTGTAATTTTTCATTAATCATTCGTCACTTATTTCAAAACATCAACTTCCAGAGAACTGTCTCCGAAAATTTTTATGAACGCTTTCGTGTAATCTTCTTTCGTAGCAAAGTTCGGATTGTCCATAAATTTCTGTGGATTCACAGCGAAAAGCGGAAACCACGTGCTCGAAATTTGGATCTGGATTTTATGCCCTTTTTTAAAAGTGTGCATCACATCCTGCAATCTGAAAGTAACTGCCGTTTTTTGATTCGGCACCAACGCTTCGGGTTTTTCGCGCGAATTTCTGAATCTCGCCGGCATAATTTCGCTGCGCACCATCTGGTGGTAATTGCTGTAGATCACGCCGTCTTTTTTCTCTTTCGGTACGAAATCTTCCGGATAAACATCGATCAGCTTTACGGCAAAATCCGCATCGGTGGATGTGGAAGCGATGTTTAATTTCGCTAAAATCTCTCCGCCAAAAGTCAGGTCTTCCGTTAAAGCATCGGTCGTAAACGTGACTACATCAGGCCTTCCTTCCGCAAATCTTTGATCTTCGCTCATGTAATTTCTCGGTGTGAAACCATTAAAATCTTTCAGATTGGCGGAACTCAAAACAGGATTCGAAGGATCGCTGTAATATTCCGAAACGCTGTTGGAAGAAGCATTCTTTAAGGTTCCGTCCGCCAAATAGAAGCTGACTTTCTGCGCGTTTTTTGGTGGATATTGTGCGAACTCCCGCCATTGCATACTTCCGGTATCAAACATCACTGCTTCCGGAATTCCGGCGTCTGTTTTTGTGTCGCCTTTTAAATAATGGTTAAAGAATTTTGTCTCCAGATTTTTTTGGTAATACGTTGCAATACTGTCGCCAAAATAAATGTCGTTATGAAAAGCCTTTCCGGTTTCGCGCGCCCAGGCTCCGTGAGAAAAGGGTCCCATCACGATTGTATTCTTCGCTTTCGGACTTGTTTTTTCAATGGTTTTGTAGATGTTTAAAGGTCCGGAAAGATCTTCCGCGTCAAACCAGCCGCCCACGGTCATTACCGCATGTTTTACATTTTTAAGATGTGGAAGCAAGCTCCGTTTTTGCCAGTACTCATCGTAGTTTGGATGGTTCATAATTTCCGTCATGAAGAAATTATTTTTATAATATTTTTCGTAGCCATCCTTTAAGGTTCCCATTTCACGGTAAAATTTCAGACCATCATCCGAAGTCGGTTTGATGAACGAATCCATAAACCAGCCGTCTTTTTCTGGTTTTGTTTTCTGTACACCAAATACAGGAAAAGTTCGGAAATAACCCAACATAAACTTGCCGTTGTGCAGAAAATCGTCATTCCAGAAATCGGAAATCGGAGCCTGTGGTGAGGATGCTACCAAGGCCGGATGATCAGACAGAATTCCCGCAGCCGTATAAAATCCGGGGTACGACGTTCCGTATTGCCCGACTTTTTTGTTGTTGTTATCAATGTTTTTCAATAGCCATTCAATCGTGTCGTAGGTATCGGTGCTTTCATCTACATCTTTTTTAGTCTTGTGATCTACCTGCGGCGTCATGTTCGTGAATGTTCCTTCGCTCATATATCTACCGCGGACATCCTGATAAACAAAAATATATTCGTCCTTCATGAGATACGGGTTCGGTCCCAGGCCGTTGCGGAATTCATTTTCGCCGTAAGGTGCCACGCTGTAACAGGTGCGCTGCATCAAAAATGGATATTTTTTATTTTTCGAAATATCGTTCGGAATGTAAATCGACGTAAACAATTTCACGCCGTCCCGCATCGGAATGTAGACCTCTTTTTTTGTGTAATTTTCTTTAATAAAAGTGTTGTCCGCGGTCTTTTGAGCCCATGTAAACATCATCAAAAGCAGGAACATGAAGGTGAAGGATTTTTTCATAGAAATAATTTGAGACGAATTTATAAAAAAAAACAGAACTTTGACTTTTTAATCGCGCCCATGGAACTATTCGAAAATATTGCAGACCCAACACTCAACTTATTGCCACAGGACGGAACCGTGAATTATTATGGCCAAATCTTAAACGGCAAAGACGCCCGTGCGTTCTACGAAATATTATTAGAAAGCGTCGCGTGGCGAAATGATGAAGCCGTAATCTTCGGCAAAAAGATCATTACAAAACGAAAAGTTGCCTGGTATGGCGACGAAACTTTCGAATACACCTATTCCAATTCCACCAAAAAAGCGCTTCCCTGGACGACAGAACTTTTGTTGCTGAAAAACCTGACCGAAGCAAAAACGGGCGAAAAATTTAATTCCTGTCTTCTGAATCTTTATCACGACGGAAATGAAGGGATGGCCTACCACAGCGACGGCGAAAAAGACCTGAAAGAAAATGGTGCCATCGCGTCCTTAAGTTTTGGCGCGGAAAGAAAGTTTTCTTTTAAACACAAAATCACAAAAGAAAAAGTAGAACTTTATCTGGCCCCCGGAAGTTTGCTCGTCATGAAAGGCGAAACCCAAAAATTTTGGCTTCATCGCCTGCCGCCTACTAAAAAGATTTTCACGCCGCGCATCAATTTAACCTTTCGGACCATCGAAAATACAGCGGATTCTTTATAACATTCAGCACTTTAATTCTTGAATTTAAGGCAGATTTCTTAAAAATTTTAAGAAAAGTTTATCATTGTTAAAGGTTTGAAGCGGGTATTTTTTTATTAAATTTGACTTTATAATTTTTAACAATAATAAATTCGACTATGAAAAAAACAATTGCAATGGCGGCTTTGGCACTTGCCGTGTCTTTCGGTTCTATCGCTTGTAAAAAGAAAGTTTCTGATGCAGAACTTCAAACACAGGCTACAACGGTTGTAACTGCTAATCCAAATGCTTCTGTCGAAGTAAAAGACGGAACAGCCCATTTGAGCGGTACTTTCGCCGATCAGGCTTCAAAAGATAATATGATTACTTCCTTAAAAGCAATTCCCGGCGTAAAAGATGTTATGGATATGTCGACCATCGCAGCTCCCGTTGTTGTAGATACCGCTTCTGCCGTAGATCCAATGGTTCAGCAAAAAGTTCAGGATGCGGTAAAAGATTTTCCGTCGGTAAAAGTTGAAGTAGTGAATGGTGAATTAACGCTAACCGGAAACGTTTCTCCGGAGCAGGCAAGACAAATTAAAATGTCTGTAGACGCTGTAAAAGCTGGAAAAGTAAATTATAACTACACTGTAAAATAATTAAAATGAGCGACTTACAAAATAAATATGCAGGAGTAATTTCTGCAGCACAATCCGCCGGAGTTTCAAACCTTCAGGTAACCGAGCAGGACGGAATTCTGTATGTTTCAGGAAATGCAGCTTCCACATCAGCCAAAGATGCCGTGTGGAATGCTTTAGGCGCCATCGATTCTACGTATTCTGCCTCCGATATAAACGTAGATGTACAGGTTGCAGGATTGTCTTCCGGTGCGTCCCTAAAAGTGGCCACCGAAGATTCTAACCTCAATATCAGACAGGAACCCTCCACCGACGCTGCTATCGTAGGCAAGGCGGCAAAAGGCGATTCCGTTTCTTTGGTAGAGCAGACTTCCGATGACTGGTGGAAAGTAAGAACTTCCGACGGCAAAGAAGGTTACGCCTATGCAAGATATTTGCAGGCCTAATTTTTTACAAAATACTTACGAAACCTCTGATTTTTCAGAGGTTTTTTTCTTGGGGCCATGCCGAAAAAACCCCACGGACCGGCAGCCGCCATTTTTCGGCACCGCGCTTTCCATTGCAATCTTTTTGCCCCCGCTTTGCCGCGCAAAAAAGGATTTCCATTTCAATCGCTTGTCCGAAGTGCTGTTTATCGCCAATTTTTGCCAAAAAAAACTATATTTGTACCTCTTACTTATAAAAAATTTCCATGAAAGGTCAAAACAAACTGTTCATTTTTATCATCATTGCCTTAGTTTTAGGTGTAATCATGGGCGGCGTCGTTCATCTTCAATATCCCGAAAGTTCCGAAGGATTTGCCAATAACATCAAATTGTTAGGCACCATATTCATCCGGTTGGTGCAGATGATTATTGCTCCACTTGTTTTTACCACTCTGGTGGTGGGCATCGCCAAAATGAGCGATATGAAAATGATTGGCAGGGTAGGCACCAAAGCCATGCTTTGGTTTATTACCGCTTCCCTGGTTTCCCTTTTTATCGGGTTAATTTTTGTGAACTGGCTAGAGCCGGGGCACGTTACCCAACTTCCCATTCAGGATGCTTCCTCCGCCGACGAACTTTTAAAAACATCCAAAGGATTTTCCCTCGAAGATTTTGTAAAACATATAATTCCGAAAAGTTTATTTGAAGCCTTCGCCACCAACGAAGTGCTGCAGATCGTGGTTTTCTCCATCATGTTTGGTGTTGCCCTGGCCAATATGGGCGAAGAATACACAAAACCCATCGTACGAGCTTTGGATATTTGTGCCCACGCCATCCTGAAAATGGTAGGCTACATCATGTGGTTCGCACCATTTGGAGTTTTAGGCGCCATTGCAGCCGTTGTAGCCACAAATGGTTTCGAAATCTTCAAAGTATACGCCATTTACCTGCGCGACTTCTTCTTCGCACTGGGCGTTTTGTGGCTCGTTCTCTGTCTGGTTGGTTATTTAATTTTAGGCAACCGTTTGTTTGAATTATTAAGAAGAATTAAAGAACCTTTGCTCATCGCTTTTTCCACAACAAGTTCCGAAGCAGTGTTCCCGAAACTCGTCGAAGAACTGGAAAGATTTGGGTGTAATAACAGAATTGTCTCCTTCATCTTACCCTTAGGATATTCTTTTAATCTGGACGGAAGTATGATGTACATGACTTTCGCCTCAATATTTATCGCTCAGATCTACGGCATCGATATGACGCTGGGCCAACAGATCACCATGCTTTTAGTCTTAATGCTGACCTCTAAAGGAATTGCCGGTGTTCCGCGTGCAAGTTTGGTAATTATTGTCGCAACCTGTACCATGTTTGGCATTCCGCCCGAGGGGATTGCCTTAATTTTGCCGATTGATCATTTTTGCGATATGGGCAGAAGTATGACGAATGTTTTGGGAAATGCCTTAGCAACGTCTTCCGTTTCCAAATGGGAAGGACAGCTCGAAAATCATGGCGGCGACATGTAATCCCGGCGCACTTCCGGGTTAGGTGCTGTTAAAACCTGTAAAAAGTGGAGCGGACTATGCAAAAACTGTAAGCAAATAATTTTATTTTCCCTTTTTAAGTTTTTTCTATATCTTTAATTATCAAAAGAATACATGATGAAAAAACTTTTACTATTATTATTGCTCCCGATTTTTCAATGGTACAGCTCCCAGATTACTTTCGACACTTATACGTATTCCTTCGGGCCAGATCCTTATACAGCCCATATTTCCGGCCAGGGCACCATTTATTACACGACCGATGGTACAGATCCAACGGTGAATTCGTCTTCGGTGATGTACAATCTCGACCTGAGCATTTCAGCAGTTACTACAGTTAAAGCGATGCTGAAAAATCTATCCGGCGAATTTTCACCGATTTTTACCAAAAAATATTATTTTGGGCCATTTCCACACAAAACTGTTTATTTTAAAAAACCACCAACGTGGGCCAACGTGTGTTCCTTCAGTAATTCGTACGATCCGGAATTAGCGTTGGATATTTACTCCGGACCGCAAATGACGCCGGTTTGTGAAGGTTGGTACAGCGGAAATTCTGCTTTTTTCGTTGGATCAGTAACTTTTGATAATTGTATATATCCTCAAATTCCTCCTGTTTATCAACATTTTAATATCGTAACAGAAGATACCGTTTATTACGATTATTCCGAAGGTCCTATTACAAATCCCCCTGCCTGCGTACTGGCGGTGAGCGATCCCACCCAGAGCATAGCGGTCCTGAAATTTTTTCCGAATCCTGTAACGGACTTTATTACTATCGAATCCGACATCAATTTTCAAACCTATGAAATCATCGACCTAGCGGGGAAATCATTTGGAAAAAAGTTCTTTCAGGTAAAAAAATCGAAGCGTCCACACTACCAGCCGGAATTTACTTACTAAGACTTACTTCTTCAGGTACAGTAACAAATTTTGTAAAATTCATTAAGAAATAATTATCCCAAATTGATAAGGCAGCAAGTGACTTTCAAGAAAAGTTCAAAAAAAATCCCGCCGAAAAGCGGGATTTAATTTTTATAAATTTCAGCAGCTTATTTTACTGCATTCTGCGCTTCCTGAGACGCGGTTAAATGGTGCTCTAATGTCGGCACCGTTTTGCTTGCAAAGGCTTTCAAGTCTGCAGTTGTTCCGTCGGAAGCCTGATTTTTAAAAGCTGCGATATCCTTTTTGTGATCTGTAACCATCATGTCGGTATAACTCTTATCGAAATCGGCACCTTTTTTCGCTTTCAGATCATCATACATTTTTTGTTGATCTGCTTCCATCGCAGTCGGTAATGTATAATTAGCACTGGCGGCCCAAGTCTTCAATTCGCTGTTCGCTTTGGAGTGGTCTTCTTTCATCATCTTACCTAAAGCTTTCACTTTCGCATTTGTTCCATTGCTTTCTGCCAGCTCGCCCATCATTACCTCCATCATCCCACCTTTTGCGGCGTCGTTTGCAAATGTTTTGTCCTGATCGCTCATACTGCTCATGTCACTGGAGACTGAAGTAGAATCATTCGTCATCATGGTTGAATCTACGGGTGCAGCCATATTTAAGCTGTCGGTAGAATCGGAGACAACGGTGGTTTCGTTCTTTTTGCAACTTACAAGTGCACCTACCATAAGAAGGGCTAAAATTGAATTTTTCATAATAATTAAATTTAAAATGTTGGTTATAAAATGTTTACCTGTTTTTCAAGCGAAGGTATTGAAGCAACTTTTTTGCCAAATTTTAATTTTTATGTAACGTTCCTTACCAAAATCGCTAGAAATTCGGCTATTGTTTCCAATTATTTATCAGGCAGCTGCCCATTTTAGGATTAAATTAAAAAATTTAATATCCCACTGCAAATCCCTCTTTTTTTCGCCGCCGGTTGCTGCGACCAAATATATCTCATAAAGTTTACTCATTCTAAATAGTAAAAAATTGCCTAAATTTGTAACTCAATTTATTACAAGAAATTATGTTGACGAAAGAAAAAGTTCAGGCCTTTTTAAAAGAAATAGAAGTAGACGATTTGGTACACAATTTCCAGGTGATGGGAAATGATGTTTATATCGATATGACCGCGCATTCGCCCGCGATGCACGAAAAGAAAAAGCTCGAAGCTGCCATGAAACAGGCTTTTGCCTCTGAATTTGGTGAAGAAATCGTGCTGAAATTGAAGATCGCTTCGCCGGAACCTTCAGTCGTTCAGCAAAGCCAGATCAAAGGAAAACAGATTAAGGGAATCCAAAATATTATTGCCGTTGCGTCTGGAAAAGGCGGTGTGGGCAAATCGACCGTGGCAGCAAATCTTGCAGTAACTTTGGCCAATATGGGTTTCAAAGTGGGTATTTTAGATGCCGATATTTATGGACCGTCAATTCCGACGATGTTTGATACTGTTGGTGTAAAACCGGTTTCTGTAGAAGTAGAGGGCAAAAGTTTAATGAAACCTGTGGAAAATTACGGCGTGAAAATGCTGTCCATCGGCTATTTCTCCGGAGCCAACCAGGCAGTGGTATGGCGCGGACCTATGGCCAGTAAAGCTTTAAATCAAATGATTCGCGATGCTGCGTGGGGCGAGCTGGATTTTCTTCTGGTCGATTTACCACCGGGTACGGGTGACATTCATTTGTCCATCATTCAGGAAGTTCCGGTTACCGGAGCGGTCATCGTCAGCACACCGCAGCACATTGCGCTCGCCGATGTCCGAAAGGGAATTGCAATGTTCCAGATGGAAAGTATCAATATTCCGGTATTGGGTTTAATTGAAAATATGTCGTACTTTACTCCGGAAGAATTGCCGGATAATAAATACTACATTTTCGGAAATCAGGGCGCGCAATATTTGGCAGAAGATTTAGGAATTCCTGTGTTGGGCGAAATTCCCCTCATCCAAAGCATCAGAGAGGCGGGTGATGTTGGCCGGCCGGCAGTTTTGCAGGAAGGTTCGCAAATTGAAGCCATTTATATTAAAACCGCACAGAATATGATCGAAAGTTTGGTAGAAAGAAACAAATTGCTTCCGCCCACCGAAGCCGTAAAAATAACGACGATGGCGGGTTGCTCTACAAAGAAATAGACCGGTTGAAGATCTACAAATGGATCGTGACATCATAAAAATATAATGAAAACAGAAATAAAACACGAAGAAACCGTTACCAGAGTTCTTTATGCGCTGGAGAGTATTCGTCCCTTTCTTAACAAGGATGGCGGGGATATCGAATTGGTCGATGTAAAAGACCAAATTGTATACGTAAAGTTGCAAGGTAACTGCAACGGCTGCCCCATGAGTTTTTCTACGATGAAATTAGGCGTGGAAAATACCATAAAACAACACGCTCCCGAAATTCTCGAAGTAATGGAGGTCGATTAAGATCGCGCTCAATAATAAATAAGCAATTCATTGACGGATTGCTTTTTTTTAGCTTCATACTTTTCCGGGCCGGTGCGCAAAAAAATTGTGTTACCAAAAACAAAGCGTTTAAAATTAAATTGATATTTTAGCGCATTAAATTCAACAAAATATGATTGCCATTGTCGACGGCGGCTCCACAAAATGTGATTGGGTGATACTGGAAAACTCCGGGAAAATTCATTTGAAAACCACCACTCTGGGCTTCAATCCAAATATCATCAACCCCGATTTTATTTTGCAGGAAATCGATAAAAATCCGGAACTTTTTTTCCTGAAAAATCACATCGAACAGGTGTTTTTTTACGGTTCAGGCTGCGGCACTCCCGATAATGCGCTAAAAGTGAAAAACGAATTTAAACAAACCTTTCCACACGCCGCTGTTTCCATCAAAGAAGATATGACCGCTGCGGCTTATGCGGCATATAACGGCAAACCCGCCATCGTCTGCATCCTCGGAACGGGCTCCAATTCCTGTTTTTTCGACGGCGATAAAATACGCATTGATTTGCCTTCGCTGGGTTTTCTAATCGGCGACGAAGGCAGTGGCAGCGCTTTGGGTAAGCATCTTTTGCGACGGTTTTTTATGAAAAAACTTCCGCAGGATTTAGAAAATGATTTCCGCGCCACTTATAACCTTACCATCGAAGAAGCGATTCGAAGAATGTATCATAATCCGCGGGCAAATGCCTATTTAGGCGAGTTTAATAAATTTATAGCGGAGCGCAAAAAACATCCGTACTTTCAGAATATGGTGTTCGACGAATTAAAGAATTTCCTAGATTATCAGGTGCTTCCTTATCCGGAAGCCGGTGAAACCGAAATTAATTTTATCGGGTACATCGCTTTTATTTACGAAGATATTCTGCGGTCTGCCGCAGCGGAACTCAACCTAAAAATTGGAAAAGTTGTGCAGAAACCTATTGAAAGTCTTGTAGATTATCACAAAAAATATATTTTGAATTTAAATTAATTCAAAAATTCATTAACAGGTATTTAAAAAGTTTAAAAAACTTTTCACTTATCATCAAATAGAAAATTATGTCAAGCAAAACGAACAGAGACGAAAAGAATTTTAAACAGGCCGCTCTGGATTATCACAGTATCGAACCAAAAGGAAAAATCGAAGTCATTCCCTCCAAACCACATTCCTCTCAGAGGGACCTGTCATTAGCATATTCGCCGGGTGTTGCCATACCGTGTCTGGAAATTGAAAGAGATCCTAAATTAGCTTACGAATATACCGGAAAAGGAAATTTAGTTGCCGTTATTTCTAATGGTACTGCAGTTTTAGGTTTAGGAGACATCGGCGCAGAAGCATCGAAACCGGTGATGGAAGGAAAAGGACTTTTATTTAAAATTTTCGCCGACATCAATGTTTTTGATATTGAAATCAATGAAAAAGATCCCGATAAATTCATTGAAATTGTAAAAGGAATCGCGCCTACTTTTGGTGGAATTAATTTAGAAGACATCAAAGCGCCCGAAGCATTCTACATTGAACAAAGATTAAAAGAAGAGCTCGATATTCCTTTGATGCACGATGATCAACACGGAACCGCCATTATTTCTGCAGCTGCTTTGATTAATGCTTTAGAAATTGCCGGCAAGAAGATTGAGGACGTAAAAGTAGTCGTTAATGGCGCCGGAGCCGCAGCCATCGCCTGTACGAAACTCTATCTGGAACTGGGTTTAAAAAAAGAAAATGTTTTGATGTGCGATTCCAAAGGCATCATCAATCAGAACAGAGAAAATCTTACGCCGGAAAAACTCGATTTTATCGCAGAAACTGACATGGAGACCCTGGCTGAAGCTTTAGACGGCGCCGATGTTTTTATTGGACTTTCCAAAGCCGATGTGATGACTGCCGAAATGCTTTTGAGCATGGCAGAAAATCCCGTTGTCTTCGGGTTGGCCAATCCAGATCCTGAAATTAATTACGAACTCGCCATGGAAACGCGCCCGGATACTATTATGGCAACAGGCAGAAGCGATTATCCTAATCAGGTGAACAACGTTCTTGGCTTTCCGTATATTTTCCGTGGTGCACTCGATGTACAGGCGACCGGAATTAACGAAGCCATGAAACTCGCTGCGGTAAAAGCAATCGCCGATTTGGCAAAAGAACCCGTGCCGGAAGCTGTAATTTTGGCGTACAATCTTAAAAATTTAAACTTCAGCAGAGAATATTTTATTCCAAAACCGTTCGATAACCGCCTGATCACCAAAGTTTCCATCGCTGTGGCAAAAGCTGCCATGGAAAGTGGAATCGCCGGTAAACCCATCGAAAATTTCGAAGATTATGAAAACGCCTTGCTCGACCGGATGGGTCGGGACGAGAAGTTGATCCGCATGATGCAGAACAGAGCGCGATCCAACCCGAAGCGCGTAACCCTGGGAAATGCAGAAGAATATAATGTTCTAAAAGCGGCTCAAATTCTTTATGAAGAGGGCATTGCGCAACCCATTTTGTTGGGAGAAAAAAATACGTGCAGGAACAGATGAAAAAATTCGGGATTGAACTGGATGTGCCTATTGTTGATCCAATGGATGATGATCAGGAAGACAACCGCGTAAAATACCGCGAAACACTTTGGAAACTTCGCCAGAGAAAGGGAATGAACGAGTACAAAGCAAAAAGATATGTTCGCCAGCGAGATTATTTTGGTCCTTTAATGCTTCATCATGGCGATACCGATGCTTTGATTGTGGGGTTCTCTAAAAATTATTCGTCTACGCTTAAGCCAATTTTAAAAATCATCGAAAAGGAAAAAGGCGTGGAAAAAATCGCCTCGATGATGATGATTATGACGGGTAAAAAACCCCTGTTTTTTGCAGATACGTCAATCAATCAAAATCCCACCTCGGAAGATCTGGTGAATATTGCGAGAATGTCGGAAATGACGGTAAAAACCTTTGCCGTAGAACCGCGTGTTGCGATGCTTTCTTTTGAGAATTTCGCAGGAATTTCCGAAACCTCCAAAAAAGTACAGAAGGCAGTTGCGGTGCTCCACGAGAAATTTCCGAATATGATTGTGGATGGCGAAATTCAACCCGATTTTGCTTTAAATGCAGATCACCTTTCCGACTATCCTTTTTCAAAACTCGGGACAACGCCGGCCAATGTTTTTGTCTTCCCGAATCTGGAGAGCGCCAATATTTCCTATAAGATCATTCGCGGCTTGAAAATCGCGCAGGTGGTCGGGCCTATCTTAATGGGCTTAAAAAAGCCGGTCCACGTTTTACAGATGCGTGCCAGCGTCGACGAAATAGTGAATTTGGCAACAATCGCCGTTTTGGATGCGCAGAGAAGGGGAAAAGATTAGATAAAACCGTATCTACAGTTATTTCTGATTATAAATGCGATGGCAGGAATTACCCTTCAAATCTTAAAAAAAAGCAGTATTTATTACAAAGACAGTCTGAAAAGACTGTTTTTTTTGTTTCATTCAAATTATTAACTTTGGCTCTTTCAAAAAAACAGTAAAAATGATTTATTCTCTGAAAGGTATTGTGCAGGAACTCAACCCGACTTCTGTGATTGTCGACGTGAACGGCGTGGGCTATTTTGTGGGCATCAGTTTGCAGACATCGGAGAAATTATCGCCGGGTACACCAACCTTTCTCAATATACAGCAAATCATCCGCGAAGACGCGCATTTGCTTTTTGGTTTTAACACAATTTTAGAAAAAGAAATGTTTAATCTGTTAATAAGTGTTAACGGCGTTGGACCCGTGTCTGCCATTATTATGCTCTCCTCTGTGAGCCTAGAAGAGATCGCTTCTGCAATCCTTTCCAACAACAGTTTAATGCTTCAGAAGGTGAAGGGAATAGGCACCAAAACAGCCGAAAGGATCATCGTTGATCTGCGGGATAAAGTCCAAAAATTCAAGAATTCGGCAGAAAATATTTCTACATTTGCAAATAATAAAATAAAAGAAGAGTCGTTATCTGCTTTAGAAGTTTTGGGCATTCCAAAAAAGATGAGCGAGAAGATTGCAGACCGAATTTTAAAACAAAATCCGGAATTTTCTGTCGAAGAGTTAGTGAAGCAAATCTTAAAAAACATTTAACATTTGGAGAAGAATAATTTTTTTCAGCATATTTTTTTAGTCTTAATTTTTCTGTGTTTATCTACCACAGGAATTTTTGCACAGGTAATTCCGCAGGACAGCACTTCCATCAGAGAAGATTACTCGCTTCCGAATCCTACAAGATATGAAGCGTTTTACGATGTTGCCAGCGGAATGTATTTTTTGTATCCCAAAATTGGCAATATGGTCGTGGGAAATCCCGTTTCCATGACTTCCGCGGAATATAACCAGTACATGCTAAACAATCAGTTAAGTGCATATTACAAGGAAAAATCTTCTACCAATAATTTAGGGTACCGAAAAGACCAAAGTGATGCCATTAAAAAAGGCTTACTTCCCAGTGTTAACATAAAAAACAAGCTTTTCGAATCCCTCTTTGGCGGCAATAAAATTGAAATAATTCCGCAGGGTTTCGCCTCCTTCGATATTGGCGGTCTTTACCAAAAAATAGATAACCCTTTAATTTTACCGCAGAACCGAACGAGTTTTGCCATCGACATTCAACAGAGAATTCAACTCGGATTGCTCGGGAAAGTGGGCGAAAATCTACAGCTAAAAGCAAATTACGATACCCAAAGCGGTTTCGCTTTCGAAAACAGAATGAATTTGGTTTGGCAGGCAAAAGGAACGTGGAAAGATTTGCAAAGCAAAGGTTTAGCCGATAAAACCACGGGCGGCGAAGATAAAATTATTAAAAGAGTCGAGTTCGGAAACGTGAATATGCCACTTTCAACAAGTTTAATTCGGGGTTCCGAATCGCTTTTCGGGTTGAAAACTGAATTTCAACTCGGAAAAACCTACGGAACTTTGGTCTTTTCCCAGCAGCAGGGCGAATCCAGAAACATTATCGCGCAAGGCGGCGGGGTCATGAACACCTTTAAATTGAATGCGATCGACTACGAGGATAATCAGCATTACTACATCGGACACTACTTTTTGGATAATTACGACAAATCGCTTTTAAATTATCCACAAATTAATTCCAGAGTCAACATTACGCGAATTGAAGCCTGGGTTTTAGATCAGGGTTCGGGGAATCTTCAGGATCAGAAAGGGATTTTGGGGATTCGCGATTTAGGCGAGGGAACTTCGGGTTATCCCGATAATTCTCAAAATGGTCTTTATCAGGGGATTGTAAATTTGGGAGCGTCAATTCGGGACGTTAATACGGCGTATAACGCGATCAACGGGCAATCTTTTCCAAACGCGAACGGTTCACCGGAAACTTATACGGACGGGGAACAGTTTATTTTTAACCGAAAAGCCCGAAAATTAAATCAAAACGAATTTACCTATCATCCGCAATTGGGTTATATCTCCCTTAATCAACGTTTAAATGATAATCAACTTTTATCCATTGCGTACACTTTTACGTTGAACGGCGATAACAAAGTATATAAAGTAGGGGAGTTTTCCGAGGAAAGTCCTGTCCTGATTACGAAATTGCTGAAATCTAATATCAAAACCACCACAACCACCCCGATGTGGGATTTGATGATGAAGAATATTTATTCTTTAAACTCCAACCAAATTAATAGCGACGGTTTTTTACTAAATGTTTATTTGCGTGATCCTACAAACGGAAAAGTAAATTATCTGCCGAATACGCCGGTTCAGGATATAAACCTCCTGAAACTGTTCAACTGGGATCGGCTGAACATGAACAACGATTTGCAGCAGAACGGAAACACCACCGGCGACGGAATTTTCGATTTTGTGCCGGGGATAACAGTGGATCCGGAGAACGGAAAAATCATCTTTACAAAGGCAAAACCTTTTGGCGCGTATCTGCAAAACGTCTTGGGCAGCAGTGATCCGAAATATGTTTTCAATGATCTTTACGACAAATTTAAAAATGTAGCCTCCGAAAACAGGCTGGCTTTGGGATACACACTCGAGGGTCGCTTTAAAGGATCGCAGGGAAGCGGCATTTCTTTAGGAGCCATCAATGTTCCACAAGGGTCAGTGAAAGTGACGGCGAATGGCGTTCAGCTTCAGGAAGGCATTGATTATACCGTAGATTATATGCTTGGTACCGTAAATATTATTAACGAAACCGTGAAGCAATCGGGTCAGGCCATTAATATTTCTTTGGAAAATCAGCTAACCTTCAATACCCAACGAAAAAGATTTTTAGGTTTAAATTTAGAACGCAGGTTTAATGAACATCTAACGGTTGGCGGAACCGTGGTGAATTATGCAGAAACGCCTTTAACGCAGAAAGTGAATTTTGGGCAGGAAGCGGTGAACAATACGATGGCAGGATTCAATATTTTATACAATAACGAATTGCCGTTCCTGACGCGGTTAACCGATAAAATTCCGCTCGTCAATACCGAAGCACCGTCTAATCTTAATTTTATGGCGGAAGGCGCGTATCTGATTCCGGGACAAAGCAACGGCATTGGTAACCAGTCTTATATTGATGATTTCGAACAAACTACGTCGAAAATTTCGTTAAAGGAACCCGCGATGTGGAGTCTTGCTTCAAAACCGGAGAAAAATCCGGAGCCTTACTTCTCCAATGCAAATCTCAACGATGATCTTGCTTTTGGAAACGGCAGAGGGTTGATGACCTGGTACAATATCGACCCTCGATTCTATGGCATCGGCGGTAAAGCACCGAATGGAATTAATGCGCAGGCAGTTTCCAACCACGCATCCAGAAGAGTTCAAACCAAAGAATTATACAATTCGCGGGATTTTGTTGCAGGCGAGCAGTTATTTACGAATACGTTCGACATCAGTTATTTTCCCGCAGAAAGAGGACCTTACAACGTAAACCAAAACACCGAATCTACACAGGACAGATGGGGTGGAATTATGCGCCCGATTTCGGTTTCCAATTTTATTAACTCCAATATCGAATATGTTGAATTTTGGATGATGGATCCTTATGCGGACGGAAATAATCTTGGAGCGAATCCGAAATTATTGCTCCAGTTAGGAAACGTGAGCGAAGATGTGCTGAAAGACGGAAAACTACAGTACGAAAACGGCTTGCCAACGCCTAATGTTCCCGCCAATACGACGACAACAAATTGGGGCACACAGCCGAACCAGTTTCCAATTTTATATGCTTTTTCTACGGAGAACGAAGAAAGAACCGCGCAGGATTTAGGCTATGACGGTTTGGATGCGGCGGGAGAAGCAGCAAAATTCGGGACCAACTTCGTTAATCCGGTTAAAAACGTAGAGGATCCGGCTTCCGACGACTTTGTATTCTATCTCTCGGATCAGTTTCAAGGCACTCAGGCTTCCTCGCTGACAGAACGTTATAAATATTTCCGCGGTCCCGAAGGCAATTCCCAGAGCAATACTTTGGAAGTCGCCACCCAAACGCCGGATGCAGAAGATGTTAACAGAGATTATAACTTAGATCAAAGCGAGAACTATACGCAGTACACCATTAATTTAGATAAAGCTAGTTTAGCTTTAGGTCAGAAATTTATCGTTGATGAGAAAGAAGTGGATGTGAAATTCCAGAACGGACAGGCCGGAAAAAACAAGTGGTATTTGTTCCGCGTTCCTGTAACCCAATTCGATCAGGGCGCTAATGAAGGCGGCGTGAAAGACCTTTCCATTTTGAACAACGTTCGGTTTGCAAGAATGCTTTTAACAGGGTTCGATCAGGCCTCCACCATTCGTTTCGGAACTTTAGATCTGGTACGCAGCGACTGGAGAAAATATACAAAAGATATCGCCACAAACATTACCGATACAGAAGGTGTAAATCCTGCCGACAATCAATTTGTTGATGTGGGAAGTGTAAATCTGGAAGAAAACGGACTCAGCCAGCCGCCGTATGTGCTGCCTCCGGGAATCGACCGACAAATTTTAAGCGGAAATGCGGGCGCACAGCGACAAAACGAAGCCTCACTTTACATTAAAACCGCGCCTATTGAGGCAAAAACTTCAAAAGGGGTTTTCAAAAATGTAGCTTTGGACATGCGTCGTTACAAAAATTTAGAACTTTTTGTCCATGCAGAAGATGTAAGAGCGGGTGCGCAAAGCAACAGTCTGGATCCGGATGCGAAATTCTTTATCCGTTTCGGAAGCGATGCGACCGATAACTATTACGAATATGAAACTTCTTTAAAATATACACCGAAAAATGCAACTTCTCCGCTGGAGATTTGGCCGTCGGAAAACACGGTGAATCTGGAAATTCAAAAATTTGTAGATGCGAAATTGAGAAGAGATCAAAATTCGGTGATCGAAATCGATGAACGTACCGAAGATTCCGAATACGCCGCGCTGGATCCGAACAAGAAAATTTACATTAAAGGTCGTCCAAGTTTAGGCAATGTGACCACCATAATGTTGGGGGTTCGAAACAAAGATCAGATCAATTCGAAAGATTTAGTCCTTTGGGTTAATGAAATCCGTCTGTCGGAAATTGAAAATAAAGGCGGTTACGCAGGAAACGCGAGTGTGAATTTCAACCTTGGAGATTTCGCTTTGGTGAATGCGAACGGATCTTATTCGACCATCGGTTTTGGGGGAATTACCGAAAAGCCCGCGGAAAGAGCGCAGTCGGCACTTTCAGCATTCAACATCAATACGACGGTGAACGTGGATAAATTTTTACCGGAAAAAATTGGGATGAAGATTCCCGTGAATTATTCCTACACGCAAACCATAGAAGATCCAAAATACAATCCCTTGGATAACGATGTTACTTTTGATGAGGCGCCGAACAAAGAGGAACTGAAAAAAGTTGCGAGAACATATACGCAACAGAGAAGTTTGGGCGTAGTAAATATGCGAAAAGAAAGAATGAACCCGAACCGTAAGCCAAAATTCTACGATATTGAAAACGTTTCTGTGACTGCGGTTTACAACGACGACTACTTCCGAGACGTTTATACCAAGAAAAATTACCGCCAGTATTTACGCGGTTATGCAGATTACAACTATTCTTTCAAACCGTTTGTTATTCGTCCCTTTAATAAATTGGTGAGCGACACGGCAAAATCTTACAAATATCTAAGATGGGTGAAAGAGGTAAACTTTAATCCTGTTCCAACAAGGGTTTCCTTCCGTACAGAAATCGACCGAAATTATAACGAGCTTCAGTTCCGAAACATTGAGTCTATTCTTAATGGAAACACGGGACAGGATTTCGACGTTATTAAAAACAGAAATTTCTATTTCGGTTGGCAATACGGTCTTGGCTTTAATTTTACTAAATCTTTAAAACTTGAAATTAATTCGGCAATGCGAACGCTGAATGATAACCTGAATGTGTATGATCTGAACAATAAATCCATCTTTGCGAATCCGTTCCGCGCCGGAAGACCTGTTCTTTATAACCACAGGGTTCAGTTAAACTACAAATTTCCGTTCGAGTATTTGCCGTATTTAGATTTTATTAATGCAGAACTCGGCTACGGTTTTACTTATAACTGGAATGCCAGAAGTACCGTGCAGACCAATTTTGTAAATCCCGATACAAACCAGGCTGAAAGTTTAGGAAATATTGGCCAAAACACGAATAATGTGGTGGCCACCGCGGCGGTGGATGTGCCTAAGTTCTTTAGTAAGTTCAAATATTTCCAGAAGATCAATACCACCATGCAAAAACGCAAGCAGGAAATTGATTCCCTTAACAACGCCTATAATTTAGCCTGGCAGAAAAAGGGTAAAAAGAAAAGTTTCAAAAGCTATAAATTCAAAAATAAGTTAAATCCTGTGCAGGGAATTGCCTACGCTTTAACGTCCATCAAGCAGATCGATGTTTCCTACAACGAAAATAATGGTACGGTGCTGCCGGGCTTGCTTTCCGCACCAAACTGGTATGGTTACGGGCAAACTTTGGGCGGACCAACCTACGGTTTCCTTTTAGGCTCGCAGGCAGATATCCGCAGAACGATCATCGAAAACGGGTGGGTATCTAATTCAACCTATATGAACGATCCTTACTCGCAGATGAAAAACCAAAACTTCCTCGCAAATGTACAGATCGCGCCAATCAACGATTTCCGGATTGATGTGAATTTCCTGAAAAATTATAACAGCAATTTTATTCAGGGCGGCTATAATGTAGATGCAGATTCGAACCCGGCAAACGGTTTCCAGAACTCTTTTGGTACAGATTTAATCAGTTATTCCAAAACTACCTGGACGTTTAATACAGCTTTTAAAGACGGAAAAAGCATTTACGATACGATGTATGAGAATGCGAAACAGATTTATCGCCAATCTGGCGGAGTTTATAATGAAGCCGATTTTGCAAGTGGCCGCGGTTTAGCCGATGCGTATGTTTTGATTCCGGCCTTTCAGGCGGCCGTTGAAGGAAGATCGCCAAATGGACGGCTTTCAGATCCGAAAAAATCCGGATTCCCACTTCCAAACTGGCGCGTGACGTATTCGGGCTTGAAGAACATTCCTTTAATTAACAGCCAGTTTTCCAAATTTGATATTCTTCACGGGTATTCCTCAACGTATACCGCTACCGGAATTCAGTCCAGCGTTGATTATTACAACAAACAGAATAATCCATCTGCGCCTGCAGCCGATACTTTTGGGAACGATTTCAATCCTTATACGTTCTCCCAGGTGGGCTATGTAGAAGCTTTTGCACCACTGATCGGGGCAGATGTTACGATGCGAAACAATATGCAGTTCCGTGCCCAATATAACCGCGACAGGTTGTTTATGCTGGGGTTGGTTAATCAGACTTTAACGGAAGATTCCGGCAACGAATACATCGTTGGTTTTGGATATATTCTGAAGGATTTGAAAATGAAGATGAATTTCAAAGGAAAATCCCGAACCATCAAAAGCGACTTAAATATTCGCGGCGACTTTTCCCTGAGAGACAGCCAGACAAGAATTACCAATATTTTGCAAAACGACTCGCAGATTACGGGCGGACAAAGAATGATGAGCTTTAAATTTTCCGCAGATTATAACATGTCGCAAAATTTTAATCTTCGCTTTTTCTACGACCAACTCATGACGAAATATAAGATCTCCACAGCCTTTCCTCTTTCTACCATAAGAGCCGGATTAACTGCAACTTTCACTTTCGCGGGCAGCGGTGGTTTCTAAAAAGTTATAAATTTCTTATCGAATCCCGCTCCCGAGCGGGATTTTTCGTGAAAACCAGTCCCTCAAATACAAAACAAAAACCTCAATATTTTTCCTAATCAACGTCCCTCTCCCTTGGAGAGGGATTTAGGGTGAGGACTCAAATTACCTCCCCAAAACATCCAACCCAATACGTCCTTGATATAAAAATTAAATCGTTAATTTTGTGGCTTCATTACCATATACTATGAATCACGATATCGATAACGACGACGATGTGTTTACCGGCAAGGACCATACTCCTTTGCGCGACGATGCTTTCGAAAAATCTCCGCACGAAAAGATAGAAATTATCACCCACCATTTTCACCAGATCATGCAAACTCTGGGTCTGGATATGGAAGACGATTCCCTGAAAGATTCCCCAAAACGCGTCGCGCGGATGTACGTGAATGAGATTTTTGGTGGTCTTCTTCCCGAAAATAAACCCGGGATTTCAACCTTCTCCAATAAGTACAAATACCGCCAAATGTTGGTCGAAAAAGACATTACTGTTTATTCTTTCTGCGAACATCATTTCCTGCCTATTATCGGCCGAGCGCATGTTGCGTATATTTCGAACGGGGAAGTAATTGGCCTTTCAAAGATCAACAGACTCGTCGATCATTACGCCAGACGCCCTCAGGTGCAGGAAAGATTGACAATGCAGATCGTCGATGCCTTAAAATCTGCGCTCGGCACAAAAGATGTTGCCTGCATCATCGATGCAAAACATTTGTGCGTGAATTGTCGTGGAATTAAAGATACCGCAAGTTCCACAATTACCGCCGAACTCAGCGGGATTTTCCGCACCAATCCAATTACGCGTCAGGAATTCCTGCATTACGTTGGAAGTCACACCAAACTGGATTAAAACCCATATTCATCCCTCATCCGACATATCTCAAACATCCAAAAATGAATCTTAAATTATACAATTCCCTTTCCGGAGAAAAAGAAATCTTCAAACCCATTCACGAAAACAGCGTCGGGATGTACGTTTGTGGACCGACGGTTTACAGCAATGTTCACCTCGGAAATGTGCGGACTTTTATGTCTTTCGATTTCATTTACCGCACTTTGGTGCATTTGGGCTACAACGTTCGCTACGTCCGAAATATTACCGACGCCGGGCATCTAACCGATGATGGCGATGTGAACAACGACCGTTTTGTGAAGCAGTCGCGTTTGGAAAAACTGGAACCGATGGAGATCGTACAAAAATATACCGTAGATTTTCACAAGGTTTTGCAAACTTTCAATCTCCTACCTCCCACCATTGAACCAACCGCAACCGGGCATATTTTAGAGCAGATCGAATTGACTCAGAAACTGATCGACAAAGGTTTTGCCTACGAAAGCAACGGCTCCGTTTATTTTGATGTTTTGTATTATAATGAATTAGGGCTGAATTATGGCGAACTTTCCCGCAGAAATGTGGAAGAACTTTTTGCCAACACCCGCGACCTGGACGGACAGTCAGAAAAGAAAAATCCACAGGATTTCGCTCTTTGGAAAGCCGCTTCTCCTGCACACATCATGCGTTGGAATTCACCCTGGGGCGAAGGTTTCCCGGGTTGGCATTTGGAATGTACCGCCATGTCCACGAAATATTTAGGCGAAAAATTCGATATTCACGGTGGTGGAATGGATCTAAAATTTCCACATCACGAATGTGAGGTTGCGCAGGGAAAAGCCTGCAACGGTACCGAACCCGTCAATTACTGGCTTCATGCGAATATGCTGACGATGAATGGTCAGCGCATGAGTAAATCGACAGGAAATTATATCCTGCCGATGGAGTTGGTGTCCGGAAGCAACGATTTTTTTGAAAAACCATTTCATCCCTCCATCGTGCGTTTCAATTTTATGCAGGCGCATTACAGAAGTGTTTTAGATATTTCCAACGAAGCCATGGTGGCGAGTGAAAAAGGCTATCAACGTTTGATGGAAGCTTTGAAAATATTGAATAATTCAGCTGCTTCAGAAAATGACGAAGAGACTTCTTTTGATGTAAAAATTTGGAAGGAGAAATGTTATGCGGCCTTAACGGACGATTTCAATTCGCCAATCTTAATTTCGCACTTATTTGAAGCCGTGAATTTTATTTTTAAATTGAAAGAAGGAAAAGAAAGTATTTCGGCTGAAGATTTAGAAGAGCTGAAAAAACTGATGAACGACTTTATTTTCGAAGTACTCGGTTTACAGAATATCGAAGAAAACAACAATGCAAAACTCGATCAAACGTTGCAGGTTCTGATCGAACTGAGAAATCAGGCGCGTAAAGCCAAAAATTTCGAACTGTCCGATCAGATTCGTGACCGCCTTCTTGCTGAAGGCATTGAACTGAAAGATGGAAGAGACGGAACAAGTTATTCCATTTCATAGATAAAATTTTCTCCAAAAGATGATTTCCGGCAAAAAAATTGAAATCCAAGTGCATTAAAAAATACCTCAAAACCTTTCGTAAAGTTGCGAAAGGTTTTTGTTTTATAAATAAGATTTTCTAAAACCTATCATTTTTAGCCGTCTTGTATTAGGCTCGTTGTAACATGTTGAATTTCAAATCATAAGCTTGATTTAAATGAGTCAAATTCATCACTAAAATGTCATGTATTTTTCCTAAATTGCGATTTCAAAGGATAAGATTATGAAATTGTATTTTAGAATTAATTTTCGCACCAAAATGGGTGAAAAACTTCAGCTATTAGTCCTTGAAGATGGCAGCGAAGACAAATACCACTTTTTGACCTATATCGACAACGGAAACTGGGAAGCCGAAGTGGATTATTTCTCCAAATCTCTCACGTACAAATATCAACTGGTGAACGACGACGGAACTGTTTTGGATGAAGAATTTTCTTTGCACCACCTTAATTTTTCCCATAATTATAAAGAGTTTGATATTTTCGACGTTTGGAATAAAAAGAATTTTCCCGAAAATTATCTTAACAATAAAATCCTCAAAAATAAATTAAGCGGTTTCAAGCCGAAAAAAATGCCGGTTCTAAAAAAGCATACGCATTTATTTCGCCTCGAAGCGCCCATTTATCACCCGAACTGGAAAGTGGTTCTTCTCGGAAACAACGATGCGCTCGGAAACTGGGAATATTTACGGGCCGTGCCAATGGCGCAAACCGATTTCGGGATTTGGGAAGTGGCGCTGGACCTGCCAACCGACCAATTGATACAGTATAAATATGGCTTGCTCAACACCGATTCCGGGCAGGTTTTCGATATCGAATACGGCGATAACCGTTGGGCTTTACCCAATGCGGAAAAAAATGTTTTGCAGATTAAAGCCGATCATTTTTTTAAATTTAAATCTTTTGAGATGTATCACGCAGCCGGAGTTGCCGTTCCGGTTTTTGCACTGCGCTCTGAAAATGGTTTCGGTGTGGGGGAATTTCCGGATCTCAAAATTCTCGCCGACTGGGCGAAGAAAACCAATTTATCTGTTTTGCAGATTTTACCCATCAACGATACCACCGCCAATTACACCTGGACAGACTCTTATCCGTACGCTGCCATTTCTGTTTATGCGCTTCATCCGCAATATCTTTCCCTCGACAATTTAGATTTTGCTTTGCCGAAGGATCTCGTTCCGGAATTCAACACAAAAAAAGCGGAACTCAATGCCCTGAATCTGATCGATTACGAGCAAATGATTTCCGGCAAATGGAAATTTGTGAAAGCCATTTTCTATCTTAACAAGGAGAAGATTTTGAAAGACCGCAATTTCAAAAAATTTATAAAAGACAATGAAGAGTGGCTTCTTCCGTACGCCGCCTTCTGTGTGCAGCGCGACAAATACAAAACACCCAACTTCAACGACTGGAAAACACATAAAAAATTTATCGCGGGAAAAATTGCGCCCTTTTTTACGCCGAAAAATAAAGATTATGAAACTTCAATGCTTCATGCCTGGGTTCAATACCAGCTGCATTTGCAGTTGAAAGAAGCCATCGACTACACGCATAACCTCGGGGTTTCCGTAAAAGGAGATCTTCCTATCGGAATTTATCGCTATTCTGTAGAAGCCTGGGCGGAACCGGAATTGTTCGGTATGGATTTTCAGGCCGGAGCACCGCCGGATCAGTTTACAGATTTGGGCCAAAACTGGGAGTTTCCAACATACAACTGGGATGCCATGAAAGCAGACGGTTACCGGTGGTGGAAAAACCGTTTCAAAGCTTTGGAGCAGTATTTCGATGCCATGAGGATTGACCATATTTTAGGCTTTTTCCGGATTTGGCGCATGCCGATGAGCGCTACGCAAGGAATTCTTGGCTATTTTTATCCGGCCATTCCGGTAAAGATGGAAGAGTTTTGGGCGCGGAATATTCCGTTTAATGAAGACCGGTATTGCAAACCTTTCATCAATGACCAGATTCTTTGGGATTTTTTCGGCGATGAGAGAGATGCCATTCATAACCAGTTTATGAACAATCATTTTAACGGCACGTACTCCTTTAAAGAAGAATTCAACACGCAGAGAAAACTAGCGGATTACTTTAAAGAACATCCAATTGGCTGGGCAGAAGATCAGTTGATTTCCCTCTGCGCCAACGTACTTTTTCTACCCGAAGAAACTGAAAGTGGCGAAACCGTGTATCATCCAAGGTTCAACATCAATCAAACAAAATCCTATCAGTATCTTCCGGAGTGGGAAAAGAAAGCGGTTTCAGATTTATACGTTGATTATTTTTACAAGCGTCAGGATGGACTTTGGTACCAGAAAGCCATGGAAAAACTTCCCGTTATATTGAACGCGACAGACATGTTGATTTGTGGCGAAGATCTCGGTCTCGTTCCCGATTCTGTACCGCAGGTGATGGACCGTTTGGGAATTACTGCTTTGAAAGTTCAACGGATGCCTTCCGACAATATTCCGTGGTATAATCCCAAGAACGCCGCTTATCTTAATGTTGTTACAGCCAGCTCGCACGACAGTTCTACGTTGCGCCAATGGTGGCATGAAGACCGAAATTTAACGCAGCAATATTTCAACCGTCAGTTGGGCCAGTCCGGAACGGCACCCTGGAATTTGGAACCGCAACTCGCGGAAATTATCATGAAGCAGCATCTTTATAATGATGCAATGTTGGCGATTTTCCCGATTCAGGAATTTTTTGCGACCGATCGCGAACTTACAAATCCCAATACCGACGATGAACGCATTAACAATCCCGCGGTCTTCCCTCATTACTGGCGGTATCGGATGCATTTGAATGTGGAAGAACTGCTGAAAAAAGAGGATTTTAACCAAAAAATTGGCGGTTGGATTCTGGATTCAAACCGAGTTTGAAGAAATAATTGTGAAATAACTGAAATTTTTTTTTCAAAAAATCTTAAATAATGATTGTTTTTTAAGGTTTGATAACGAGAACATTACGAAATTCAAAAGAGAAGTTGGAACCCTGGTTTTAACTTCTCTTTTTTATTTGAATCAAACACTGTAGGAAGTCTCTAATTCCTTTATTTAAAGAGGTTTAGTGAAATTTTCCGCAAATAATTGGCATACTTTTCTATGAGAAAAGTATAATTAACAACAACAAATTTGATATCATGAAAAAAATACTTTTTGGATTTTCGGTGTTCTTTGTAACGTTGATTTCCGCGCAGAATTATCCGGATTATTATCCGAGCAGCACAAACACTAATAGCTACTATGGCGATGAGGACGATGAGTTCTTTTTTCCCGAAGATTATTACTACGAATATCCTTCTGATTACTATACACAGGATTTTTATCAAAGTTCTTATAATGATTACCGCCAAAGCATTTATGATATCAACTGGAACCGCTTTTTCCGAAGCAACAGACTGGCGCCGTGGCAGGTGGAGCAGATCATTATGCTCAACAACAGCTATCCGTCATATTCCGTCTGGAATTCTTATTACAGATATAATCCGGACAGATGGTATTACGACCGGTTTTATGCGTTGGAAAGAATATTGGGACCACGGGTTTTCGTCGTTTTTCAAAACAGTTATTACAATGGGTATAACCCGATCATTTACTATCAGAATTACAGAAGACAACATTATGTGACCAATATTTATGTAGTGCCAAGATACCGTAATATCAACATTAACCGCTATCGGGTGGACCGCACACAATATCATCAAACAAATCCGCGCACTCAGATCGGTTTTACGAATACTCCGCGAAAATCCACGGACGGTCGTTTCCGAACCAGTCCCATGCAAAACAATTCAAATAACAGCGGCTTTCGAAGTGATTCAGGTCTGCAAAATACTTCCGGGAACAGCGGCTTTAGAAATGACACCGGAACACGAACCCAAAATCTTCCCCAAAACGAAAATTCGGGGATAAGAAATAATTCAGGTACACGAACTGAAACGGCAACGTCTAATAATAACGGTGGTTTCAGAAGTAATGACTCCGGTTTGCGAAATGTCGCGCCGCAGCGAAAAATCGAAAGCAATTCCGGGTCGCAGCGGAAACAGGCGCCTGTACAAAGAACTTCCAATAGATCGGGACAGCGGTTTACTTCGCAATAGTTTTAGATTTATTGTTAACAATACGAAAGAGCAGCGAGTGACACCTGCTCTTTTATTTTGAACGGAAATATCTTAAAAATAGCCTTTATTTTAAAAAAGTAAATTCATAATGATTAGGTTTGTATTTTACCTGATATTTATTTTAACAAAAATTTATGAGGACCTTCTTTAACTACGACGTAAATAATTTATCAAAACATCAAATAACAACAAAATTGTAAAACAATGAAAAAAATAATTTTAAGTGCAGCTTTCTTAGCGTTAGGAACATTTGCGATGGCTCAGCAGAACACGTCCAAAATGCAGCAGAAGGATCCCGCGCAGATGGAGCAGAAAAGACAGGACAAAATGAAAATGATGCAATCGGAACTAAACCTGTCTGATGCACAGATGACAAAGATCCAGGCATTACAGGAGAAAAAAATGGCGGAAAAAAGAGCAATGGCTCCGCAGGTGCAGGCCGAAAGAAAATCGAAAATGGAGGCCATGAAAGCCAACCATGATCAGTGGAATAATGAAATGAAGCAAATCTTAACGCCGGAGCAGTATCAAAAGTGGGAAACCAGCAAAAAAGATAAAATGCAAAATAAACGTAAAAACATGCAGCACCATCAAATGATGAAAATGCCTGCGAAAAACTAGTTCATAATTTTAGTTTTTTTAAGTGGAGCGGAAAATAAAATTTTCCGCTTTTTTTATACATATACAATCCTGGTTTCCCGCACCGTTTTTCCTAATTTTTCGAGCACCCGCCGGTATTCGTCGAGCTGCAGTTGATGTTTTTCTTTTACGTCGCCCGTTTTAAAGTCAATTACAATAATTCCGTTTCCTGTGTCAATCATTCGGTCCGGACGATAAATCGCAGATTCGCCTTTTTCCGAAATCATAATGTCCTTCTCGTTAATAACCACTTGATTTTCAACAAAATATTTTGCGTAATCCTCATTTTTAATGATGGCATAAATTCTTTCGCTGATGTTCAATTTTTCTTCTTCGGTAATCGTTCCTTCTAAAACATAATTTTGCAGCGTTTTTTCAATGTCCTTTTCAGAATTGATTTGGGCTAAAATTTCGTGCGTAAAAATCCCGATCCGTACCTTTTCGACCCTGTTTTGATAACTTTTTGAAGGCGTTGCAATTTTAATAGCCTCGGAATCTGATTTTTTTTCACTTTTAAAATTGATGGGTTTCGTTAAAAGATCCGCGGTTTTTTCGCTGCCCCGCTTTTTCAGATGCTCTTCAGAAATATCATACAAATCAAAAGATAGAACTTCTTCACCCTGCACATTTTTTGGAACTTTGCTCTGTAGAAAGTCGTAGATCTCCAGGTTGTTTTTAGTCTTGTTCGGTTTTTCGATGTAGAAAAAAAGCTGTTCCACCGCGCGGGTTGTCGCCACATATTGCAGACAGAAACGGTCGATTTTGTTTTGATAAATATTTTCCTGATTAAATTTTTCCATCCCCGCATCGTAGACCTCCAGTTCTTTGGCGAAAGCATTTACATTTACGGCGGACAAGCCGTTTTCCTCAATATCCAGCCAGTTGGTGAATTTGGCATCTTTATGCGCATTTTGCATGGGTAAAAAAACCACCGGAAACTCCAGACCTTTGGCTTTATGAATCGTCATCAACTTCACCGCATCCAGATTGTCTGATGCCTGAATAGTCGTCGATTGGCCCTCTTCCTCCCAAAAGCGTAAAAAATCTTTCAGCGTAGAACCTGTATTTTGGGAATATGCATAAAGCATTTCGAGATAGTTGAAAAGGAAATCGGTCTCCTTGTTTTGAACAGAAAATTCCTGTAAATAATTTTCAATGAAATTATAGAGATTCAGCTGCAGCACATGCGTGTTTTTAAGCTGAAGACCGTATTTCTTTTCGATGAAATCCTCCATCGCATCTTTATTGCCGAGTTGAAGCATCTCCATCATATCAGCCGTAAAATCTACGATTTCGATTCGTCCTAAAACCTTTAGATAGTAAAGCATTTTAACCGCAAACTGAAAATTCTTTGGGTTTTGTTCCCAGCGCAGATATTCGGTTAACGCTCTTAAGGTCGACGACAAATTTAATGTAAGTCCCGACTCAGAAATGGTCTTTATAAATTCTTCTTTACCCTGATAATTAATTTTTACATTACCCAGCAATTGGGAAAAACTAAAAATATCGAAATTTCCACGACACAAAATTGTGATGTCCGACAGCTTAAAACCATTGTTAATACAGGCCTGAAGATCGGTTTGCATCTTTCCCGCAACTTCTTCGTAAAAGATTGGTTTCGTGGCATTTTCAATTAAATTAATGCGTACGCGGCCCTCCAGTTTCGATTCTGCAAGTTGTTGCGAACCTTTTCCGAAAATTTCTTTATGTTCTTCTAACGTGTGATCGGAAAAATACAGATACATCTGATTGTTAAAATCGACGATATTTTTCGCGCTGCGCCAGTTGCTTCCTAAATTTTCCAGTTCTGCAAGAACCAAAGATTTTTCCTTTTTATTAATGATGTCGAGCATAAGTTTCGAATCGCCGCCCCGAAACCGATAAATGCTTTGTTTTGGGTCGCCCACAAGCGTAAAGCTCATCTCGTTCGACGAGATCGCGTGGTCGCGCAGCGGAATAAAATTTTGCCATTGCAGGAAAGAAGTATCCTGAAATTCATCAAAGAAATAGTGGGAAAATTTGGTTCCCACCTTTTCATAGATAAAGGAGGAAGGTTCTTCGCGCAGGTTTTCGTGAATTAAAATGTTGAATTTAGAAAGTAAAACCAAATCGTTTTCCGCCTCGATTTCTGCCAGTTTATCCTGAATGTCTTTATTTACTTTTAGGGGCAAAATCGCCTGCAGAATTTTTTCCTTTTTTTGGGAAAGGATGTAATTGATGATGATCTTCAGTCTGCTTTCCAGCAGGTAATCGATAATTTCCAGTATTTCACCTTCCCTGTTCTTGCTGGTAGCAGAGGCCCCCGCGCGGAATTTACTGAGTGCAGTATCTTCATTGGATGGAAAGGGAAAATCTTTACGCTCCGCCTTATAATATTTAAGAGCTTCAAAGAAAAATTTAGCAATGCTGTTGCTGTTTCCGCCCGCGAAATCTCCAATCTGAAGACTTTTTTCCTGCATAATTTGGATGCCGCTTTCCAGCAGTTCAATATTTTCCTTTTTGAGGTTTCTTAGATCTTCTCGAAGGTTATTTTTGGATTTTTCATACACTTCCCAATCGAAATCTTTGTTCTCGTGGAGGCGGAAATAATGTTTGTCCTGCACGTATTCTTTTGCCGAATCATAAAGGGTTTTGTTGAGGTTAACGCGGTCGTTGTTATCTAAACTGTAATTCACAAAATCCATAAATGCGCCGGAAACCTGGGTGTTTTCTCCGATATCTTCCAGCATTTTATCCACGGCTTCCAGAAGGAACGGTTCCGGATTAATTTCCAGATTGAAGTTTTGCGCCAAGCCCAATTCATAGGAAAAACTGCGCACCAAACGCGCGTTAAATTTATCAATTGTACCTATATTCAAAATGGAGTAGTGGTGCAGCACATAATCCAGAATCTTTTTCGAACGCTGATGAAGTTCGGGTAGCGAAACCGAATAGCCCTGATTTTTCAGTTTTATCTGTATGTTGATCAAATCCTGGTTCGTTTGGTAGGAGTCCGCAGAGAAGTCTTTCAGCCACTCGATGATCCGTTGCTTCATTTCGTTTGCGGCCTTATTGGTAAACGTTAAAGCAAGAATATTCCGAATTTTATCGGGTTGCGAAGGATGCTTTAGGCAAATTGCTAAAAGATTCTGTACCAGCGCGTACGTTTTTCCCGAACCTGCGGAAGCGTTAATAACGGTATAATTTTTTTGCAGCATAAGAAATAATTGAGTTTAAATGTACCAAATAATTTGTCATTCAGAAAAAAAAACTTACTTTTGCAATCCAAAATGAGATGTAAATTATGTTAATAATCCCAGTAAAAGATGGTGAATCCATCGACAGAGCCTTAAAAAAATATAAAAGGAAATTTGACAAAACAGGAACTATCAGAGCTCTTAGAAGTCGTCAACAATTCAACAAGCCGTCTGTTGTTAAAAGACAGGCGAATGTGAAAGCTGCTCACAAGCAAAGAAATTTGAGCAAGGAAGAACAGGCTTAAGTCAAAATTTTCTCCGCAAAATACTGAAATCACTTTTCAAATACTTATATTTGAAGAGTGATTTTTTTGTTGGTATATGATGATAGAAAGGTTTTTAGATTATATTTCGGTGGAAAAACGGTATTCACCACACACTTTAACGAGCTACAGCAAAGATCTGAAGGATTTTTCTGTTTTTTTGTTGAAAACAGAAGCGCACCAAGATTATCATCTCGTCGATAAAAAGATCATCCGTAATTTTATGGTAGAGCTCACGGAAAAAGAAATTTCCAAACGTTCCATCAACCGGAAACTCTCTTCTCTGCGGAGTTTTTACTTATTTCTGTTGAAAGTTGGCCACGTGCAGGTTTCTCCTTTAGAAAACATTCAGTCCTTAAAATTTTACGCCGAAAAACAAATTCCTTTTTCCGAAGAGGAAATGAATAATCATCAGCTCGAAAAATTTCACCCGGCGAAAAGCAGTTTTCTGAAAGAGCTGATCATCGAAACGCTGTATCAGACCGGAATGCGCCGGGCAGAACTCGTAAATTTACTGGTGGAGAATGTGGATTTCGGTAAAAAAGAAATTAAAGTCATCGGTAAAGGCAATAAGGCACGCATCATTCCAATCGCCGAAAAACTGGGGCTTGGTTTTGAAAAATATTTGATGGAGAGAAAGCCGTTGAAAGAGTGGGAGATGTACTTTTTCATTAATGCTAAAGGCAAAAAACTCACGGACAAATTTGTCTATTCTGCCGTAAATTCCTACCTTAGTCTTGTAACTTCCAAGAAGAAAAAAAGTCCCCATATTTTAAGACACAGTTTTGCAACGCACGTCTTAGAGCATGGGGCTGAAATTTCTAAAGTGAAGAAGTTAATGGGTCATTCGTCGCTTGCCTCCACGCAGGTTTATACGAGTGCCAATATTGAACAATTGAAAAAAGTGTTTAACAATGCCCATCCCCGGGCGAAAAAAAATGTAAATTTATGAAAATTTCAGTACAGTCAATGGGATTGACGCCACATTCGCCTCTTGAAGAACATATTGAGAAAAAATTGAGCAAACTTGAAAATTATTACGACAAGATTGTAGAGTGCAAAGTTTTTTTAAAAGTTGAAAACAAATCGGATAAGGAAAATAAGACGGTAGAGATTTTATTAGGCGTTCCCGGTGACGATTTGATGGTAAAAAAGACCACTGCGAGTTTTGAAGAGAGTTTAGACCTTTGTGCTGAGGTTGCTAAAAAGCTGCTAATCAAGAAAAAAGAATTAGCCTAAAAAAAAATATTAAAATATCTTATAAATAATTTGCAGATTTCAAAAAAACTCACTTATATTTGCACTCGCAAAAAGAGATAAGTAGTTCTTTAAAAATCTTTGCCTCCGTAGCTCAGCTGGCTAGAGCAGCTGATTTGTAATCAGCAGGTCGTGGGTTCGAGTCCCTCTGGAGGCTCACGTAAAAAATAAAAATTGGGGAGGTTCCAGAGTGGCCAAATGGATCAGACTGTAACTCTGCTGTCTTACGACTTCGTAGGTTCGAATCCTACCCTCCCCACATTTTTTATGATTACTTAGTTTTTGCGAACTTGTAAATTTATTGTAGATTTGCAAACCGTTTACCAACAGTTTTTGGAAAACAAAAATGCGGAAGTAGCTCAGTTGGTAGAGCGTCAGCCTTCCAAGCTGAATGTCGCGAGTTCGACCCTCGTCTTCCGCTCTCTAAAATCACAACCAACATACCGGCTTGTGATTTTTTTTTAATTTATTGCCGACTTAGCTCAGGGGTAGAGCGTTTCCTTGGTAAGGAAGAGGTCGTGAGTTCAAATCTCATAGTTGGCTCTTAGAAATCTCTCAGATATTGGGAGATTTTTTTTGTTTAAGTAAAAGTAGTCTTTGCGCTAACTTTTAGAATACAATTAAAGAGACAATCCCCGTGTGCTTATTTATCAACTTTTACTGTCTTTAAATTTTCAACAACAGGTTTATAATTTATATAAGGATTATCAAAGATTATATTTTTTCTCAAAGGGTGTGAATTTTTGTAAGAAAATTATTTTCCGTAAATTTGCAGTCCAATATTTTTAGCTTCGGCGCAGTTTTGCAATACGCAGTATTTTGAATTTTGAATTTTTTCCTAAAATAAATTTTCAATATTCAAAAAATTACTATATTTGCACACTGAAAAATAAAATAATTAATTAATAAATAATTTATATCATGGCAAAGGAAACGTTTAATCGTAGCAAACCGCATTTGAACATTGGTACCATCGGTCACGTAGACCATGGTAAAACTACACTTACTGCAGCAATCAGTAAAGTATTATCTGACAAAGGATTCGGAACAGCAAGAGATTTCTCTTCTATTGATTCTGCACCAGAAGAAAAAGAAAGAGGTATTACAATTAATACTTCACACATCGAATATGAAACTGCAAACAGACATTACGCTCACGTAGATTGTCCAGGTCACGCCGATTATGTAAAAAACATGGTTACAGGTGCTGCTCAAATGGACGGTGCTATCTTGGTAGTAGCTGCAACAGACGGACCTATGCCTCAAACTAGAGAGCACATCCTTTTGTGTCGTCAGGTAAACGTACCTAGAATTGTTGTTTTTATGAACAAAGTTGATATGGTAGATGACGAAGAATTACTAGAGCTTGTTGAGCTTGAAGTAAGAGAACTTCTTTCTGCTTACGAATATGACGGTGATAACTCCCCGGTAATCCAGGGTTCTGCTTTAGGTGGACTTAACGGAGATGACAAATGGGTAGCTAAAATCGACGAATTAATGGAGGCTGTAGATTCTTGGATCGAACTTCCAACAAGAGACGTTGACAAACCATTCTTGATGCCTATCGAAGATGTATTCTCTATTACAGGTCGTGGAACTGTAGCTACAGGAAGAATCGAAGCTGGTGTTATCAACACTGGAGACGGTGTAGATATCGTAGGTATGGGTGATGAAAAATTAACTTCAACTGTAACCGGAGTAGAAATGTTCCGTAAAATCCTTGACAGAGGTGAAGCAGGAGATAACGTAGGTATCCTATTAAGAGGTATTGAGAAAACCGATATCAAAAGAGGGATGGTTATCGTAAAATCCGGATCTGTAAAACCACACAAAAAATTCAAAGCTGAGGTTTATATCCTTTCTAAGGAAGAAGGTGGTCGTCACACTCCATTCCACAACAAGTATCGTCCACAGTTCTATGTAAGAACTACAGACGTTACAGGTGAGATCTTCTTGCCAGAAGGTGTAGAAATGGTAATGCCAGGAGATAACATCTCTATTACTGTAGAATTGTTACAGCCAATCGCTCTTAACGTAGGTCTTAGATTTGCGATCAGAGAAGGAGGTAGAACAGTTGGAGCAGGTCAGGTAACTGAAATCTTAGATTAATTCTAAACTAAATAATAATGTTCCGTAGGGAAACTTACGGAACATTTTTTAATCTACGGGCATCGTCCAATGGTAGGATACCGGTCTCCAAAACCGTTGATCAGGGTTCGAGTCCTTGTGCCCGTGCAAAAAGAAGATAATGAGCTTAGTTGATTTTTTAAAAGGTTCTTATACCGAATTCAAAGATAAAGTAGAGTGGCCGAAGTGGCCAGATTTACAGTCGTCTACCATTGTAGTAACGATTGGAACCGTTATTTTGGCATTATTTGTTTTTGGGGTAGATTCACTTTTCAGTAAGTCAATTTCAAATTTCTTATCTATTTTTATCAATCTCTTCAATTAAATTATTTTCCAAAATGAGTGACACTAACTGGTATGTACTAAAATCCATCAGCGGACAGGAAAATAAGGTGAAAGCCTATATTGAAAACGAAATGAAGCACCATAATCTGGAAGCTTTCGTTACGCAAGTGGTCATTCCTATGGAAAAAGTGATCCAGTTGAGAAATGGAAAAAAAGTACCGAAGGAAAAACCCTATTATCCAGGTTATCTTATGGTAGAAGCGCAGTTGGTAGGAGAGATTCCTCACATCATTAAAAACATTCCGGGGGTTATTTCATTTCTTAGTTTAACAAAAGGCGGCGATCCCGTTCCGATGCGTAAATCTGAAGTGAACAGAATGCTGGGAAGAATGGATGAACTGTCCGAATTTGCGGTTGAAGCCAATATTCCTTTCGTGGTTGGCGAAAATGTAAAAGTGATCGATGGACCTTTTAATGGTTTTAACGGTACAATTGAAAAAATTCTGGAAGACAAAAAGAAAGTCGAAGTTTCAGTAATGATTTTCGGAAGAAAGACCCCAATGGAGTTAAGCTATATGCAGGTAGAGAAAGTTTAAAGTTCTCTTCATCTTAAAGAAGGTTTAATAATGTTTTTTTGATGATTTTTTTCGAGTTCAACAATACAAAACATACAGAGGAAGGTTAATTTCTTCCAATATATCTACAAAGTTGCTTCATTTAGAAGCAACTTTTTTAGTTTACGCAAAAATACTTTCTAAAAATCAGCATCTTACCTTTGCGTAATCAAAAAATATTCTTAATTTTGCAATCCGAAATGTAGAGCAGTTAGATGAGATAACGCTTTGCAGATTTATAAATGCTTCCACATTCATAAATTTCTTAATTTTTTAAAAAATCAAAATGGCTAAAAAAGTCTTTAAAATGGTTAAGCTCCAAGTAAAAGGAGGAGCAGCAAACCCATCTCCACCAGTAGGTCCAGCTTTGGGTTCTGCCGGGGTGAATATTATGGAGTTTTGTAAGCAATTTAACGGAAGAACTCAAGATAAACCGGGACAGGTTTTACCTGTAGTAATTACGGTGTATGAAGACAAATCATTTGACTTCGTTATTAAAACACCACCCGCAGCAATCCAACTTTTAGATGCTTCTAAGCAGAAAAAAGGTTCTGGAGAGCCGAACCGAATCAAAGTAGGTGCTGTATCTTGGGATCAGGTTAAAAAAATTGCTGAAGACAAAATGGTAGATCTTAATTGCTTTACAATGGATGCTGCCCTTACAATGGTGGCAGGTACTGCAAGATCTATGGGCTTAAGAGTAACAGGAACTAAACCAACTAACGCTTAAAACTTATAGATATGGCAAAATTAACAAAAAAGCAAAAAGAAGCTTTAAGCAAATTAGAAAAAAATAAAATTTACACCCTGGACGAAGCTTCGGCTTTGGTAAAAGAAGTAAATACTGCAAAATTCGACGCTTCTGTTGACCTGGCAGTAAGATTAGGTGTAGATCCTAGAAAAGCCAACCAAATGGTGAGAGGGGTAGTGTCTCTTCCACATGGTACTGGTAAAGATGTAAAAGTTTTGGCATTGGTAACCCCTGATAAAGAAGCGGAAGCTACGGCAGCAGGTGCAGATTACGTAGGTCTTGACGAATATTTACAGAAAATTAAAGATGGCTGGACCGATGTTGATGTGATTGTAACTATGCCTGCAGTAATGGGTAAGTTAGGTCCGTTGGGTAGAGTTCTTGGGCCAAGAGGTTTAATGCCAAACCCAAAATCCGGTACTGTTACCATGGATATTGGTAAAGCTGTAGCTGAAGTAAAAGCAGGTAAAATTGATTTTAAAGTTGACAAGTACGGTATCATCCACGCTGGAATTGGTAAAGTATCTTTCGATGCTGCTAAAATCAGAGAAAATGCTGCGGAATTAATTCAGACTTTAGTTAAATTGAAACCAACCGCTTCCAAAGGTACTTATGTAAAGAGCATTTATTTGTCTTCTACCATGAGTCCGGGTATTGCAATTGATACTAAATCTGTAAACTAAAATCTGAAGAACAATGACAAAAGAAGATAAAGTATTAGTAATACAAGATATAAAAGGAATGTTGCAGGACGCGAAAGTAGTCTATGTAGCAAACCTTGAAGGAATGAATGCTGCTGCAACTTCAGATTTCAGAAGACAGGCATTTAAGCAAAATATTACACTTAAAGTTGTAAAAAATACCCTATTGCAAAAAGCGATGGAACAAATGGAAGGTGATGTAGATTACTCCGAAATGTTCCCAAGCTTTAAAGGAAATACTGCTTTGATGGTTGCTGAAACAGCGAATGCTCCGGCAAAGTTGATTCAGGGATTCAGAAAAAAAGCAGAAGTTCCAGCGTTGAAATCTGCTTATTTGCAAGATACATTCTATGTAGGCGACGAAAATTTAGATACACTTGTAAACATCAAGTCTAGAGAAGAAATGATTGGTGAAATCATCACATTGCTTCAGTCTCCACTTAGAAATGTACTTTCTGCCCTTCAAAACAAACCGGATACAGCAGAAGAAGCTGCACCCGCTGCGGAAGAAGAGAAAACAGAAGAAACTCCGGCTGCAGACGCTGCCGCTACAGATGCACCAAGTGCAGAGTAATAAGACTCAAAACAAATCAAAATAAATCGTTCAACAATTAAAACATTATTAAAATGTCAGATTTAAAAAACTTAGCGGAAACGCTTGTTAACTTAACCGTTAAAGACGTAAATGAATTAGCTACCATCCTTAAAGATGAGTACGGAATCGAACCAGCTGCTGTAGCTGTAGCTGCCGGAGGTGGCGGTGGCGCAGAAGCTGTAGAAGAAAAAACAGAATTCGATGTGATCCTGAAAGCTGCAGGTGCTTCTAAATTAGCAGTTGTAAAATTAGTTAAAGATTTAACTGGTGCAGGACTTAAAGAAGCTAAAGATATGGTAGATACCGCTCCTACTGCAATTAAAGAAGGAATTTCTAAAGACGAAGCAGAAGCTTTGAAAAAACAATTAGAAGAAGCAGGTGCTGAAGTAGAAGTTAAATAATTTACTTACCAACATCATCATTAAAGATCTTTCCGCTTGGAAAGATCTTTTTTGTATTTAGAGGTGCCCTTCGTATCATCAATGGGTTTCGTTGGCGCGAAATATGGTCGCAAAAAAATTGTAAGCCTGTCTAAATGCGAATGTTACCACACCACACTTGCTATTTACAGAAAAAGGTTGTACATTTGCAGTCCTGTTTGAAGCCAATTATCATATTATCTATTGAAAATCAATAACTTACTCTTTTATTTAGTTAAAAGGGTTTTGTCGTTTTCTTACCTAATAAACCAATCAGCTTCTTACAGAAAAAATATTTTGCACTACCCCGTGAAAAGATATACCGGTGTTGCAGTTAGGTTTTTAGATGCAAAAGTGTCCGCAAAAAGATAGTTAATCTGCAAAACGTACTCCGAGATCGGCTTCAAACACCTTCAAATTCTCAAATCGGATGCAGTTTTTAAAAGTTGAAATCTTTCGATCTGTCATTTTCTAGTCTAAACCCTGATATTTTTTAAACAAAATATTTTTTAACCCTTCATTCTTTAAAATTTTTATGAGTAAATCTAAAGCAGTCGCTAAAGCTCAGGGGAACGAAAGAATCAACTTTTCCATAGCTAAAGGAAAAATTGAAACTCCTGACTTTTTGGACATTCAGATCCAATCTTTCAAAGATTTTTTCCAGTTGGATATCCTTCCGGAGCAGAGACTCAACGAATCTCTGTACAAAACCTTTCAAGAAAATTTCCCAATTACCGATTCCCGGAACAATTTTGTTCTCGAATTTTTGGATTATTTGGTAGATTCTCCACGATACTCCATCGACGAGTGTGTGGAAAGAGGATTGACGTATTCAGTTCCTCTTAAAGCCAGACTAAAACTCTATTGTACCGATCCTGAACATGAAGATTTTCAGACCGTTGTACAGGATGTTTATTTAGGTCCGGTTCCTTATATGACGCCTTCCGGTTCATTTATTATTAATGGTGCCGAACGTGTTATTGTAACGCAGTTGCACAGATCTCCGGGTGTGTTCTTTGGTCAAACTTATCATGCCAACGGAACGAAGTTGTATTACTCCAGAATCATCCCTTTCAAAGGATCCTGGATGGAATTTACAACCGACATCAACAACGTAATGTACGCTTACATCGACCGTAAGAAAAAATTACCGTTAACAACTTTATTAAGAGCAATCGGCTTCGAGTCCGATAAAGACATCCTTCAGATTTTCGACCTTGCCGAAGAAGTAAAAGTTTCTAAAGCAGCATTGAAAAAAGTAGAAGGCCGTACTTTGGCTGCGAGAGTTTTGAACACCTGGTTTGAAGATTTCGTGGACGAAGACACGGGTGAAGTAGTTTCTATCGAAAGAAACGAGATCATCCTGGATAGAGAAACCATTCTTGAAAAAGAACATTTAGATCTTATTCTTGAAGCGGGCGTGAAATCAATTTTAATTCACAAAGAAAATTCCAACGAATTCTCTATCATTCAGAATACTTTACAAAAAGATCCAACCAACTCCGAAAAAGAAGCGGTTGAATATATTTACCGTCAGTTGCGTAATGCAGATCCGCCAGATGAAGAAACTGCCAGAGGAATTATCGAAAAATTATTCTTCTCCGAGCAGCGTTATTCCTTAGGTGAAGTAGGACGTTACAGACTGAACAAAAAGTTAGGATTAAATATTCCGGAAAAAACAGAAGTTTTAACGAAAGAAGATATTATTTCCATCGTTAGACATCTTATTGAATTGGTAAACGCGAAAGCGGAAGTCGATGATATTGATCACCTTTCAAACAGACGTATTAAAACCGTTGGCGAGCAGCTGTCAGGACAATTCAGTGTTGGACTTTCCAGAATCGCGAGAACGATTAGAGAGAGAATGAACGTTAGAGATAACGAGATTTTTACTCCAATCGATTTGGTAAACGCAAAAACCTTAACCTCTGTAATTAATTCTTTCTTCGGAACGAATCAGTTATCGCAGTTCATGGATCAAACCAATCCATTATCAGAGATCACGCACAAGCGTAGACTTTCTGCCCTAGGACCTGGTGGATTATCCAGAGAAAGAGCAGGTTTTGAGGTGCGCGACGTTCACCATACGCACTACGGCAGAATTTGTCCGATAGAAACTCCCGAGGGACCAAACATTGGTTTGATCTCTTCCCTTGGTATTTATGCAAAAATCAACAGTTTAGGATTTATCGAAACACCTTACAGAAAAGTAAACAACGGTAAAGTTGATCTTAAAACCGCAGCGGTTTTCCTTAATGCTGAAGATGAAGAAGATAAAGTGATCGCACAGGCCAACGTTGAAATGAAAGAAGACGGTACAATTTCTACCGACAGAGTAATTGCGCGTTTAGATGGCGATTATCCTGTGGTAGAGCCGCAACAGGTTGATTTGATCGATGTTGCACCGAACCAGATCTCCGGTATTTCTGCGTCCTTAATTCCGTTCCTGGAGCATGATGATGCGAACAGAGCGTTGATGGGATCCAATATGATGCGTCAGGCAGTTCCATTGTTGAAACCGGAAGCACCAATCGTGGGTACAGGTCTTGAGCAGCAGGTTGCGAAAGATTCCAGAATCCTGATCAATGCAGAAGGAAACGGTACCGTAGAATATGTGGATGCAGATAAGATTACCATTAAATATGACAGAAGCGAAGACAGTGATTTAATTTCATTCGATTCTGCTACGAAATCCTACAAACTGACCAAATTCCGTAAAACGAATCAGGGCACAACCATTACTTTGAGACCAAACGTAAGAGTAGGTGATAAAGTTCATTTAGGACAGGTTCTTTGTGACGGTTATGCGACTGAAAACGGCGAATTGGCACTTGGACGTAACTTAGTTGTTGCCTTCATGCCTTGGAAAGGGTACAACTTTGAGGATGCGATCGTTATTAACGAAAAAGTAGTCCGCGAAGACTGGTTTACCTCCATCCACGTTGATGAATATTCTTTGGAAGTTCGGGATACCAAATTAGGTATGGAAGAATTAACCGCAGATATTCCAAACGTTTCGGAAGAAGCGACAAAAGATTTAGATGAAAATGGAATGATCAGAATTGGCGCCGATGTAAAACCTGGCGACATTATGATTGGTAAGATTACTCCAAAAGGAGAATCCGATCCAACTCCGGAAGAAAAATTATTGAGAGCGATTTTTGGCGACAAAGCCGGAGACGTGAAAGATGCTTCCCTGAAAGCAGATTCATCGTTACGGGGAGTTGTTATCAACAAAAAATTGTTCTCCAGAAATATCAAAGACAAAAAGAAAAGATCTGAAGAGAAACTGAAACTTGAAGAAATCGAAAACACGTACAAAGCGAAATTCGACGAATTAAGAAATCTGTTACTTGAAAAATTAGGAACGCTTGTGAACGGTAAAACGTCTCAGGGTGTTAATAATGATCTTGATGAAGAAATCATCGGAAAAGGCGTGAAATTTACCACAAAATTACTTCAATCTGTTGAAGATTATGTGAACGTAAGTGGCGCAGACTGGACCGTAGATGCAGACCGTAACGAGTTGATCAAACAATTGATCCACAACTTCAAAATTAAGTCGAATGACTTAAACGGTGTTAAAAACCGTGAGAAATTTGCGATCTCTATTGGAGATGAGCTTCCTGCAGGAATCATTAAACTTGCGAAAGTGTATGTGGCGAAAAAACGTAAACTTAATGTAGGAGATAAAATGGCGGGTCGTCACGGTAACAAGGGGATTGTATCCCGTATTGTTCGTGAAGAAGATATGCCGTTCCTGGAAGACGGAACTCCGGTTGATATCGTTTTGAATCCACTGGGTGTACCTTCCCGTATGAACATTGGTCAGATTTACGAAACCGTTTTAGGATGGGCTGGTCAAAAATTAGGATTGAAATTTGCCACGCCGATCTTCGATGGTGCAAACATCGACCAGATTACAGAATACACAAACCAGGCGGGATTACCGGAATTCGGAAGTACGCATCTTTATGATGGTGGTACCGGAGAAAGGTTTACTCAACCGGCAACTGTGGGTATCATTTATATGTTGAAACTGGGTCACATGGTTGATGATAAAATGCACGCGCGTTCTATCGGGCCATATTCCCTTATTACGCAGCAGCCTTTGGGTGGTAAAGCGCAGTTTGGGGGCCAAAGATTTGGTGAGATGGAGGTTTGGGCACTCGAAGCATTTGGTGCCTCGAATATCCTAAGAGAAATCTTAACCGTGAAATCCGACGACGTTATTGGTAGAGCGAAAACTTATGAAGCAATTGCAAAAGGAGAAGCAATGCCTGAACCAGGTATTCCGGAATCCTTCAACGTATTGTTACATGAGTTGCAGGGTCTTGGTCTTGATGTAAGACTTGAAGAATAATTTTAGATTTTAAATTATAAATTTTGAATGCTTGCGTTCAGAAAATCTAAAATCTGAAATCTATAATCTAAAATCTAAGAAATGTCAAATAAAAATAAAACAAGTAATTTTACTAAAATTACGATCGGTCTTGCTTCTCCGGAGAACATCCTACAGGATTCCCGCGGCGAAGTTCTAAAGCCCGAAACAATTAACTACCGTACGCACAAGCCGGAAAGAGATGGTCTTTTCTGCGAGAAAATTTTCGGTCCTGTTAAGGATTACGAATGTGCGTGTGGAAAATACAAAAGAATCCGCTACAAAGGAATCGTTTGTGACCGTTGTGGTGTAGAAGTTACCGAGAAAAAAGTGCGTAGAGAAAGAATCGGACACATTGGTCTGGTTGTGCCTGTGGCTCACATCTGGTACTTCCGTTCTTTACCAAACAAAATCGGTTACCTTTTAGGTTTGCCTTCCAAAAAGCTCGACATGATTATCTATTATGAAAGATATGTCGTGATTCAGCAAGGGATGGCAAAAAGAGCCGATGGTGCAGATTTTGACGACAAAGAGTTTTTAACAGAAGAAGAATATCTGGATATTCTAGATACGCTTCCGGCTGAAAACCAATATCTTGATGATTCCGATCCGAATAAATTCATCGCCAAAATGGGTGCTGAAGCGGTGGAGCAGTTGTTAAGCAGAATCGATCTTGATGCTTTATCTTTCGATTTACGTCACAAAGCACACAACGAATCTTCGAAACAAAGAAGAACTGAAGCCTTAAAAAGGTTGAACGTGGTAGAAGCAATCAGAGGTGCAAATACCAGAATGGTTAACCGTCCGGAATGGATGATTATGCGTGTTCTTCCTGTAATTCCACCAGAATTGAGACCTTTGGTTCCATTGGATGGTGGTCGTTTTGCGACTTCAGATTTAAATGATCTTTACCGTCGTGTAATCATCAGAAACAACCGTTTGAAGAGACTTTTGGAAATTAAAGCTCCGGAAGTAATCCTTCGTAACGAAAAAAGAATGTTGCAGGAGTCTGTAGATTCATTGTTCGATAATACAAGAAAATCTTCAGCCGTAAAATCTGAATCCAACAGACCATTGAAATCACTTTCAGATTCATTGAAAGGAAAACAGGGCCGTTTCCGTCAGAATTTACTTGGAAAGCGTGTGGATTATTCAGCGCGTTCCGTAATTGTTGTGGGTCCAAACCTGAAATTGCACGAATGTGGAATTCCAAAAGATATGGCCGCGGAATTATACAAACCGTTCATCATCAGAAAACTGATTGAAAGAGGAATTGTAAAAACCGTAAAATCCGCAAAAAGAATCATCGACAGAAAAGAACCTGTTGTTTATGATATCCTGGAAGGGATTATGAAAGGTCACCCTGTTCTTTTGAACAGAGCACCTACTTTGCACAGACTGGGAATCCAGGCTTTCCAGCCAAAAATGATCGAAGGTAAAGCAATTCAGCTTCACCCTTTGGTAACTACGGCATTTAACGCGGATTTCGATGGTGACCAAATGGCGGTCCACTTACCTTTAGGACCGGAAGCTATTTTGGAAGCCCAACTTTTAATGTTAGGTTCTCAGAATATCTTGAATCCCGCAAATGGTTCGCCAATTACGGTACCTTCTCAGGATATGGTTTTGGGTCTTTATTTCATGACCAAAGAATTAGCTTCAACGGACGAGAGAAAAGTATTGGGCGAAGGCTTAACTTTCTATTCTCCGGAAGAAGTGGAGATTGCTTACGCCGAAGGAAAAGTTTCCCTAAACGCAAAAGTAAGATGTAGACTTCCTGTAAAAGAAGAAGGCGAAATCAAAACCAAATTAATTGAAACAACGACTGGTAGAATTTTATTCAACCAAATTGTTCCAAAAGAATCCGGTTACGTTAATGAACTTTTAACTAAGAAATCATTAAGAAACGTCATTGGTAGAGTGTTGGCAGATACCGATTTCCCAACAACCGTACGCTTCCTGGATGATATGAAAGACTTAGGTTATTCAAACGCATTCAAAGGTGGACTGTCCTTTAGTTTGGGAGATATTGCCATTCCGGCCGAAAAGAAAGGAATGATTGCAACTGCAGTAGAAAATGTAGACGAAATTAAGGCCAACTATAACATGGGTCTAATTACAGATACTGAAAGATATAACCAGGTAATCGATGTTTGGACAAACACCAACGCCGGATTAACCGAGATGATTATGAGCAGAATGAAAACCGATCAAGGTGGGTTCAATTCCGTTTATATGATGCTTGATTCCGGAGCTAGGGGTTCCAAAGAGCAGATTCGTCAGCTTTCCGGAATGCGTGGCTTGATGGCAAAACCTCAAAAAGCAGGTTCTACCGGAGCTGAAATCATCGAAAACCCGATTGTGGCGAACTTTAAAGAAGGTCTTTCAATTTTGGAATACTTTATCTCCACTCACGGTGCGCGTAAAGGTCTTGCAGATACCGCTTTGAAAACGGCTGATGCTGGTTACCTTACCCGTAGATTGGTAGACGTTGCACAGGATGTGATCATTACTGAAAACGACTGTGGAACTTTACGAGGTACTGAAATTACAGCATTGAAGAAAAACGACGAGGTTGTTGAAAGAATCTCCGAGCGTATTTTAGGTCGTGTTTCTCTTCACAATATTTATGATCCGGAAACCGATGAAATTCTTGTCGAGGCAGATCAGTTGATTAACGAAGCTTTGGCAAAAGTAGTTGAAGCAGCCGGCATCGATATGGTTGAAGCCCGTTCACCACTTGTTTGTGAAGCGAAAAAAGGAATCTGTGCGAAATGTTACGGCCGTAACTTAGCAACAGGTAAACCAATTCACATGGGTGAAGCGGTAGGAGTTATTGCCGCACAATCCATCGGTGAGCCGGGAACTCAGTTAACATTGAGAACCTTCCACCAAGGGGGAACTGCGAGTAATATTACAGAGAATCCTTCCATCGTTGCAAGACGAGACGGTATTGTTGAAATGGATGAGGTAAGAACCGTAACTTCAGAAAACGAAGAAGGTAAAAAAGCCGAGATCTTGGTTTCACGTTCCACAGAATTCCGTTTGGTCGCAGACAATGCAGCAAGAACACCTTTGATGGTGGCTGTTGTACCTTATGGTTCGGAACTATTGGTAAAACCAGGCGACAAAGTTAAAAAAGGAGATACCATTGCGAAATGGGATCCGTATAATGCGGTAATTATTGCAGAATCTGCTGGTAAAGTAGAGTATGAAGATATTATCCAGGGTATTTCATTCCAGTTGGAAATTGATGAGCAGACCGGTTTCGAGGAGAAAGTAATTTCTGAATCCCGTAACAAGAAAGCCGTACCAACTTTAAAAGTTGTAGATTCCAAAGGAGTAGAGCAAAAAGCCTATAACCTTCCAGTCGGCGCCCACTTAATGGTGAACGACGGGGAGAAAATTAAGGCCGGTAAAGTAATGATCAAGATCCCTCGTAAATCCGCGAAATCCGGAGATATTACAGGGGGTCTACCGAGAGTTACCGAATTGTTCGAAGCGAGAAATCCTTCAAACCCAGCGGTAGTAACAGAAATCGACGGTGTAGTTTCTTACGGAAAAATCAAAAGAGGTAACCGTGAGTTGATCGTGGAAGCAAAAACTGGAGAAATCTCCAAGTATTTGGTGAAGCTATCGAACCAGATTTTAGTGCAGGAAAATGACTTCGTAAGAGCAGGAACGGCACTTTCTGACGGATCCATCACACCGGATGATATCCTGAAAATTAAAGGACCAACCGCCGTACAGGAATATTTGGTTAACGAAATCCAAGAGGTTTACCGTCTTCAAGGCGTGAAAATCGATGATAAACACTTCGAGATTATTGTTCGTCAAATGATGACCAAAGTTTCAATTGTTGATGGTGGAGACACGCATTTCTTAGAAGGAGCTTTAGAGCACAAATACGATTTCTTATTAGAAAACAACAGAGTATTCGGCTTGAAGGTAGTTGTAGAAGCCGGCGATTCGAAAGAATTTAAACCTGGGCAAATGATTACCACCAAAGAACTGAGAGACGAGAATTCCAAACTGAAACGTGAGGATCTGGCCTTGGTAGAAGTTCGCGAAGCTTTATCTGCAACCGCCACACCGGTATTGCAGGGGATTACGAGAGCAGCCCTTCAAACCAAATCGTTCATGTCTGCAGCCTCTTTCCAGGAGACAACCAAAGTTTTAAACGAAGCAGCGGTTTCCGGGAAAGTAGATTACCTGAGCGGTCTGAAAGAAAACGTAATTGTTGGACACAGAATTCCGGCAGGTACAGGTCTGAAAGATTACCAAAACGTGATCGTAGGTTCCAAAAAAGAATTCGAAGACATTAATTAATACAGACATTAGATCATAGACGGATAGATAATAGATTTAGATTGTTTTAAAACAGCACCTTCTATTATCTATTAGTCTATCATCTATTATCAAAATCTAAAATTTAAAATTTAAAATTTTTCAAAAATGGACAACAACCAAAACCAAAACCAAAATCAGGATCCAAACAACATCAACATCAATTTAAACGAGATGATTGCTGCAGGCGTTTATTGCAACCTTGCTCTAGTAAATCATTCTCCCTCAGAATTCGTAGTAGATTTCATCCAAATGATGCCGGGAGTTCAGCAGGCTAACGTAAGATCAAGAGTAATTCTTGCTCCACTACACGCCAAGAGAGTCTTAACAGCTCTTCAGCAGAACATCACCAACTACGAACAACAGTTCGGAGAGATCAAAGAAGTTGAGCCTTTCGTTTTAGGACAAAACAACGTACAGGCATAATTGTACCTTACATTATACAGGTCCCGGTTCATTCGTTTGAACCGGGATTTTTTATAGTTAAATTAGAAGCACCAACATTTCAGCACTCTCAGAACCACGTACGCGCTGTCCGCTCTATCTTTTTTGCGCACTAGGGGCCAATCAACCAGAGGGCACGTCCGGCGCAAAAAAGGATGCCGCTGCCATCGCGGCTAGAAGAAAGGGGGTTTTATCTTCCGCAGAAGTAAATTCCTACATATTTTAAGATTATATTTAATAATTTCACCACAGTTTTAATTTAGAGCCTCCAAATAATAGTAACTTTATCAATAGAAAAAAGTACGCAATAAAATTCACCCGATATGAAAGCAATCTGGAACGGTAAAATACTCGCCGAAAGCAACAGCACCATTGTCGTCGAAAACAATCATTATTTCCCCGACGATAGCCTGAACAAAGATTTTTTCTTCTTAACCAATCATCATACCTCCTGCCCATGGAAAGGTCAGGCCTCCTATTACAACATCGAAGTCGACGGCAAAACGAACGAAAATGGCGCCTGGTTCTATCCCAGTCCCAACGACGCCGCGATGAACATCAAAAATTATGTCGCTTTTTGGCAAGGGGTGGAAGTAAAAGAATAAGAGATTTGCCATTTTACAAATAAAAATCCCGATTCTTCTCAAAGATTCGGGATTTCTTTTTAGCGGAAAACAAGGCGTCGAAAAGGGAGTGACCCCCGCTTTTAAGATATGTTTTCTCCATCATTTGTGTGGTGCAAAAGTAGAGAAAACAATTGTTTTTTTTACTGTACAATGCAGTACAAAATTTTTAAAGACTTATTTCCTATATTTGGTTAACAATTAACGTTTATGAGCAGAGATTTCACTATGATAAGCCATCTTCGGCAAAATGTTGTAAAAAACTTCGGCAAAAATATTGTTACTGCCACCGACTGCGAGAATCTCGCCAGCCTGCTTCATAAAAATTTTGGGTCCAACATCAGTGCGCAAACCATTCGCCGTTTTTTTGGGATCATCAAATCTTCCTCCAAGCCCGGCACGTTCACTTTAAATCTTCTCTCCATGTTCTGCGGATTTCGCGATTACGAAGATTTCCGGAAAATTTATGCCAACAGCGAACTGGAACTGTTTTTCGGCGAAACAGAAAATCCAAAAAAAGACTACTGGCAGAAAAGCGAACAGCTTTGCCGACAGATTTCAGAATCTCCGGAACTCTTGAGCAGTACGCACCATCAGTTGATGTCTTATCCCATCGCGCGCAAATATTTCATCGAAAATCATCCCATGCGCGATATGTTGGGAACCTTGTATTCGCACTATTTTTTAGCCTATCTAAAATACAGTCAAACCGCAGAATCCAAGATTTTTGCGTATGGATTTCTCTTTCAAAGTGCATTTCTACAGCAAAATTCCGAACTCGTAGAACTCTGTTACAAAAAAATCAAAGACACCGAAATTTCGGAGAAAATTCACGTTATACCGGCCGCCTTAAAGTTTGGGGTGGAATTACTTTTTGCGGATATCTCCGGTAACGAACATTTTTTCAGGAAAACCTTCAACAATTTAAAAAATGCGAGATTAGCCTATATTAAGGACTCCGAGAAATCGGTTTGCAGTTTTGAGTACACGGTGCTGGAATCGCTTATCTTCACCAACCGATTAAAAGAAATTAAGTTTTTAATAGAAAACCAAACGTTTCAGAAGGATGACGACAAAAGTTACGTACCTTCCCAAAGAAAGCAAACGCACGATGAAGTCTGGAACATTCTTTGTGCCGCGGGTTATCATAAAATTGGCGACAGGGCAAAAACCCAAATCTATTTAAATGAAATTAACTTAGAAAATCTCGGTTTTGGCTGGAAAAAATACTATTCTATCATCTGCTATTTCGTGCTGCTGGATTTTACGGAAGAAAAAGAACATGAAGAAACGCTTTTAAAATTGCAAAATCTCATCGATGAAACCTACTTCTGCTATTTCGACGACCGCTTAAAAAAGTTGCGCGAAGCGTCCCCTCTTGTTTTGGAAAATGACTTTCAAGGCCCATACGAAGCAAGGTGATCTTATTTTTTCCGAAAATTAAAATGATTCAGCAGCAGCCGGATTTCATTAAATTCAAAATCATTCGGCAAAACTCTTTTCCAGTCGTTTAAGGTTTCGTAGGAAGATTTCTTAAATTCCTTTTCAAACGTTTTAATTTTTTCTTTATCGAAGATCCGCGCGATTTCAAGCAGGCCCTGTTCGGCGAATTTCGCAAGATGACCATAAATCGTTTCGGTTACCAAACCGCGTTCTTTCGCAATTTCCGGGATGGTTTTTCCGTCTTCAAACAATTGAAAAGTCAAAATATGCGACGGGATTTTGGCGATCTTCGCGGTCACCGGAACGTCGAGGCTTTTGTCGAAAAGTGGTGTTTCGAGAAGGTGAACGGTTTTTAGATCATTCAGGTAATCTTCCAGATCATCCAGAAAAACGCGGAAATCCTCGTTGTACTGTTTCAAACCTTTTACACCTTTGCTTTCCGCGTAAAATTCTTTCAAAGGCGAGAAAACCTTTTCATTAATGTTGCTGAAAAAGAAATTCACCGCGCCTTTTGCCTTCGTTTCAATCTCTTCCCATTCTTCCGTTCCCTGTATGAATTTATGCGTTTTCTGTTGAATAATTTTCTCAAATTTTTCGAAGATCACGCCAAAATTACTGACGTCGGGTTTTAAACTTCCATAAATGAACTTGGCTTTATCCTGATCCAGAAATTTGCTGAATTTTGCGCTGTTGTACCACATTTCCAAAGACCCGGCGATCCATTTGCAGTCCAGCCGGCTACTGATCTTTTTGATGCTGTAATCGTACTTTTCCGTGTTCAGAATTTCCTCCACTCGATCGTTCGCATGTGTTTCGTCCTGAAATTTCGAAACTCTTTTATCCGCGAAAATGACGTTGGGTGTAATTTTCGATTTCAAAACGATCCCTTCCAAAGTCCGGCACCGCGACAGCGCCACGTAAACCTGCCCCGAGGCGAAAGATTTTCCCGCATCGATAATGAGGCGGTCGAACGTTAATCCCTGCGATTTATGAATGGTAACCGCCCACGCCAAACGGATGGGATATTGTTTGAAGCTTCCCAAAACTTCTTCCTGAATACTTTTGTCATCGCCCAAAGAATAGCGTTTCTGGTCCCACGTTTCCTTCTTTAATGTATAAATATCGTCTTCGCCGTCGATGATGACGGAAATTTCTTTCTCGTCAACTTCTACAACTTCCGCTAGTTTTCCGTTGAAATATCTTTTTTCGCCGCTTGCATCATTCCGCAGAAACATGATCTGGCAGCCTTTTTTCAGCTCCAAAACTTCGTCATTCGGATACTGGTTTTCATTAAAATTGCCCGTGATTTCCGCATTGTAGAAATGAGATTTGCCTTTCAGTTCCGCGAGTTTCTTCTGGTTAATTTCGTCTGCCATGCGGTTGTGCGAGGTCAGGTAAACATAAGGTTCGTTCGTCGGCTCAAAATCCGGAATATATCTTTCGTTTAGGGTTTCAAAATCGATATCGGACACCGCACCGTCACGGATTTCATTTAAAATTTCCACGAACTTTTCGTCGGTTTGGCGGTAAACCGTCGTTAATTCCAACGTGATCAAAGGCAATTCTTTTAAAGCATAACTGTCGAAAAAGAACGGCGAGTCGTAATATTGTTTCAAAACATATTCGTCGCGCACAACGGGCGGCAACTGGTAAAGATCGCCGATGAAAAGCATTTGAACACCACCAAATTTCTGTTGATTCCGGCGAACGGAACGCAGAGAAAAATCCATCATATCCAAAACATCCGCGCGCAGCATGGAGACTTCATCAATAATAATAATTTCGATTTCGCGCAGGAGTTTAAGCTTGTCTTTTCTGTATTTAAAATGGTGCATCAGGTCGGCGATATTATTCGCCATGTTACTGTCGATGCGCTCGGTAGTAGGTAGAAACGTTCTCAACGGAAGCCCGAACATGGAGTGAATTGTAACGCCGCCTGCGTTGATGGCCGCAATTCCTGTGGGCGCCACCACGATGTGTTTTTTGCGGGTTTTGCTTACAAAATCGTTCAGAAAAGTCGTCTTTCCCGTACCGGCTTTTCCGGTGAGAAAGATACTGCGGTTCGTATGTTCAGCTAAGTTGAAGAGAGATTCGTTCATCGGTCAAATTTAAGAAAATTGCCGTGAAAACAGGCATCGAAATCAGTGTGGAGGTTTCAAATTATATTTCCCGGTTTGTTGAAAAGATTCTATTTTTGTAGTGGATTTTAAATAAAAAAAATGAAAAATGTAATCATCGTCGGTGTCGCAGTTTTATCTTTATCATCGTGCCTGTCTAAAAAATCGACCGCAAATGCAGATAAGCTCCCGAAAGACATTGCACTGAAACCCGAGAACAATCTTTCGCAGCAGCAGGATCGGGAAAATTTAAATTTTTATATTAAAGAAATTGATTCTTTAGCCAACTCTGAAATCTGCAACGATGCCTCGGACTACAGTTTTGCCGCCATTGGCGCAAAACCTTGCGGTGGACCAAGTTCGTATATCGCTTATCCCAAGAAGTTAGAAAGCGAAATTTTGCCGAAAATTGAAAAATTTACCGCTATGCAGGTAACGTTTAATAAAAAATATCAAATGATTTCGGATTGTATGATGGTCATGCCGCCTTCAGAAATAGTTTGTCAGGAAGGAAAAGCCGTTTTAATCGGTTCCGGCTCCTCCAACGCAGAGGTGCAATAATCGGAAGTTTAATTTTCTTTTTCCTCTTCCGTTTCCCGCACTTTTTTTGCCGCAATCCACTTCGCGTGAGAAGAAAGTTTGATGGAATGCCCCATCTCGCGGGCGTAGACTTTTGTGAATTCGGCACCGAAAAATACGATCTGACACGTGTAATTAATCCACATCATTAACAGAATAATGGTGCCCGCCGCGCCAAAAATGGAGGTAGGTTTCGACAGTTCAAAATAATAACCGAGCAGGAATTTACCGATACTGAAAAGAACAGCCGTTACGAGCGCGCCGATCCACACGGAACGCCATTCGATTTCGACGTCGGGCAATATTTTGAACATCGAGGCGAAAAGAACGATAACCACGAAGAAACTGATGACCACATTGAGCACCTGCGCGAAAATAAAAGTTTCCAGACCGAAATTGCGGGTGATCCAGTTATTGGCTAAGCCCAAAACGGAAGATAAAATTAAACTGATGAGGAGTAAAAAGGCGATAATCAGGATCATTCCCAGAGAGTTAGCGCGATCGATAATATATTTTTGAAAGGCTTTCTTCGGTTCCGCTTCCACTTCCCACAGAAGATTTAAACTGCGCTGCATGTGAAAAAACAACGTGGTTGCCCCAAAGATTAAAGTGCAAATGCCTAAAATTTTCATCCATATATTTTGATGGTCCCACACGGCGCTTAAAACCATAGATTGCAGGCTGTCGGCAATATCTTTTCCTGCAATTCCGCTTGCCTGATCTGTAATTTCGCCCCGAACGGCTTCGTCCCCGAAAAATAATCCGGAGATCCAGATAACGATGATGAGTAAACCCGGCAAAGAAAAAATGGCGTAATAAGCCATGCCCGCGGAATCTTTCGACGCGGAGGAATTATTCCAGTCTTCGAAAGTTTTTTTCAAAATTTTCCAGCCGCGTTTTATATGTTTCATGGTACGAGGTTTTTTTAAGAGGTAAAATCTTCTTTCAGCAAAGCATAGCGGTGAACGTCCAGAAACTCGCCGTGCTGAAAATATTCCTGTTTTTGCAAACCTTCAAATTTCAGTCCTGCTTTCTGCATCACTCTGCCGGAGCCGGGATTATACAGAAAATGGGTGGCGTAAATTTTATTAAGATTTAGTTCTTCAAAGCCGAGTTTTAGGACCGCTGCCAAAGCTTCCGTTAAATATCCTTTTCCCCAGAAATCTTTCCCTAACCAATACCCGAGTTCTGCTTTTTGATGTTCCTGGTTAAGGTGAAGCCCGATGGTACCGATTAATTTGCCTGCTTCTTTTTCGCGAACAGCAAACCGCAGCGAGGCTCCGGAGTCGATTCCCAGATCGCAGCGTTCCAGCCATTTTTCGGCTTGCTCGGGCGAAAAGGGAAAACTGATGTTAAAAAGGTTTTTAGAATAATCTTCGGTGGAATTGATGTGAAAAAGAAAATCCTCCAGATCATGCAGAGTGGGCCGATTTAAAATCAGTCGTTCGGTGTACAGTTCAGGCAGATCATTCATCGGAAGTTAAAGATCTAAAATTTCTTCCGGTTTTTCTCCGGCAACTTTGTACCAGGAGGAATATTTTACATAATTATTCGCAATTCGGTTAACCTCACCTTCCAGAAGTTCGGTAGAAATATCTTTAATTTTACGGGCCGGAATTCCACCCCAAACTTCGCCGGATTTAACGTGCGTTCCCTGGACCACGACCGATCCCGCACCAATAATGGAATTGCTTTCCACCATACAGTCGTCCATTACAATGGCGCCCATACCGATCAGCACATTATCGTGAACCGTGCAACCGTGAACAATAGCGTTATGACCAATCGATACATTGTTTCCAATAATTAGGGGAAATTTTTCGAACGTACAGTGCAGCATGGCGTTATCCTGCACGTTAACTTTATCGCCTATCGTAATAAAATTAACGTCGCCGCGAATTACAGCATTGTACCAAACACTGCATTCGCTTCCCATTTTTACATCGCCAATTATGGTTGCGGTTTCCGCTAAAAAAGTGTCTGCACCGATTTGCGGTGTTTTTCCTAAAAGTTCTTTAATTAATGCCATAATTTTTTTTAATTTTTCTGAAATGAAACGGATGTTTTAAAAAGCAGATCATTTCTATCCCTTCAAAAACTGCGACGCACATGGCCGCCTTTTTTTGTATTAATGTCATTGACAGCTTCTACAATTGGACTGCGGGAATCTGATATCTTATCCGTATTTTTGTACTCAAATTTAAGGAAATAAAATGAGACAAATTATTATAGAGCCTACTGAAAACCCAAAAGTGATGAAGTTTGTAGCAGATTACAACCTGATCCCGGGATCGCTGGAACTGGACAGAACTTCGGATATTTCGGAAATTCCGTTGGCTCAGGAACTTTTCAATTATCCGTTTGTAGAAAGAATTTTTGTTACTGCTAATTTTATCGCCGTAGCGAAACAGGATACCATAGAGTGGGAGCATGTTGTAGAAAGTTTAAAAAACGTGATCGAAGATGAACTGCTGGCAAATCCGCGGCTTTACCTTCAGAAGAAAAGAGAAATGTATCAAATCTATTCGGAGATGACGCCTAATCCGGCGGTTATGAAATTTGTTTCGACCAAAATGCTGATGGATGGTTTTGTGGAGGTAAAATTGAAGGAGGAAGCCGCGGCTATTCCGTTGGCGCAGGCGATTTTTAACGAATTCGACTTTGCTAAAGAAGTGTTTATTTCGGATAACTTTGTTGCGGTGACGAAAAATGTTTCCGTGGAATGGCATGAAGTTATGGTGCCGGTAAGAGCCTTCATCGCAGAATATCTTCAAAATGGCGGCACAATTTCCGACCTGCAGCCACAAAAGCATGAAAGTCCTGTTGAAAATTTAATCAACAGAGATTATACTGAAACCGAACAGAAAATTTCGGATATTTTGAATGAATACGTGGCACCCGCTGTTGAAGGTGATGGCGGCAAAATATCGTTAATGGAATATGTGGCGGAAACCAAAACGGCAAAAATGCTGCTTCAGGGCGCCTGTTCGGGCTGTCCAAGTTCTACCGCAACGCTGAAAGGCGGTATTGAAAGTGTTTTGAAACAGTTTTTGCCGGAGTTGGTAGAAAATGTAGAAGCCGTAAACGGATAGATACACTTTGAGAGTTCTAGTTAAAAATTACCAATTTTAAAAATAACCCAAGGCCGCGCCCCGACTTGAACGGAGCTCTTTTTTGCAAAACGCAGTGGCGCAAAAAAAGCGGGAGTGGAAGGCGGAAAAAGGCGCCCAAATAATAATTATATGTCGCAGAAAGGAATTTTGCTCGTAAATCTCGGTTCGCCCCGATCAACAAAAGTAGAAGACGTAAAGGAATATCTTGACGAATTTTTGATGGATGAAAAAGTGATCGATTACCGCTGGTTTTTCCGGGCTTTGCTCGTTCGCGGCATCATTTTGAATACACGTCCGAAAAAATCTGCCGAAGCGTACAAAACCGTGTGGACCGACGAAGGTTCGCCGTTAATTTTCATCACTGAACGCATTAAGAAAAAGTTGGAAAAAGTGGTCGACGTTCCCGTGGAAATCGGAATGCGCTACGCGGAGCCCAGCATTGAAACCGGAATCCGCAAACTTACAGAGCAAGGCGTTACGGAGATTGTTTTGTTCCCGCTTTATCCGCAGTACGCGATGAGCACAACGGAAACGGTGATCGAGAAAGCTGAGGAAGTTCGGAAAAAATATTTCCCCGATATTAAAATTAATTATATTCAGCCATTTTATAACCGCGAAATTTATATCGACTGCCTGGCAGAAAGCATCCGGGAGAAATTACCGGAGCATTTCGACGCGTTGCAGTTTTCTTATCACGGCGTTCCCGAGAGACATATCTACAAAACGGATCCAACGAATACGTGTAACTTAAACGACTGCTGTTCGCGCGAGGACAATCCGAGTCATCAGTTCTGTTACCGCCATCAGTGCTTTAAAGTAACGGAAGAAGTGATTAAAAAACTGAATTTACCGAAAGAGAAAGTGATGGTAACGTTTCAGTCCAGATTAGGAAATGACAAATGGATGGAGCCGTACACGGATGAAACTTTGGAAGGTTTGGGCAAAAAAGGCATTAAAAATCTGGCGATCGTTTGTCCGGCTTTTGTATCGGATTGTCTGGAGACGCTGGAGGAAATTTCGGTGGAAGGAAAAGAGCAGTTTGAGCACGGCGGTGGAGAAAACTTCCATTACATTCCGTGCTTAAATGACGAAGACCGGTGGATCGAGGTAGTGAAAACGCTGTGCGAAGAAAAGCTGCACGATTTTTATTTGGTATAAAGTCTTCAAAAGAGATTTACTAAATAATTTACCTCACCGGTGCGCGGAATTCCCCGTAACCAATCAATCCATCATAATTTCGGCCGAAAGGACGGTAATATAAAAATGCCTGGTACAGATTTTCCGTCTGCCAGAAATTCCCGTTGATTTCTCCGAAATTTAAAGAACCGTCCGTATTTTTCGTGGCCAGGATGTAGTTGTAAAATCCCTGTTTCAAATAAATTCTGGCGACTAAACTTTTGGACTTTTCGTCGTAGGTCATTTTGTTTACGTTGGACGGGATAAAATCGTTAAAACTTCCTAAAACATAAATTTCCTTATCCGTTTTCTCCGACTCCAGGGCGAAGTAAACCCAGGAGTAATCGCCTTCTTTATCGGCATCGCGCTCGATTCCCAGATCGTTTCTGCGGAAATAAAAGGCGCCGTTCACGTCGGGCTGGTATTGGTAGCTCAACGGAAAAGCCCAAACCGGATAAAGATAGGTGAAGTTTTGATTTTCAATGCGTTCTACACCCGAAACCATGTCAAAAGCCTGATTCATATCTTTATTGTCGAAATAATAAAACTCGTTGTTTCCCGGAAACGCAAGATTAATCTGCTGAAACAGCAACTTATTCCCTAAAGTGGCGCTGGGCCGTTGATTGAAAAGCGCGATATTCCAGTTGTTGTTCTGCACCACATTTAAACTTACCGAATTAACATTCTGGATCAAAGACGCGTTGTTTCCAACAGCCTGAACTTCCACGCGCTGGTTAATTTCCGGATTCCTCGCATCGGCGGTTCGTGTAATATTCAGCGCGAGATTGGCGCCGCCTTCCACAACGCAGAATCTTTTCGTGAACAAAGGTTTATCCGCCGAATCCAGATAAACCACGATCTCGAAATTTCCCGAAATTTTAGGTTGAATTTTTCTGTTTGGAAAAGTTAAAGTATAATTCGTGTACGGTTGCAGCGTGTTGAAGGAATATTGAAACTGATCGATCAGGGCATTCAGACTTCCGTTCGCATATTCCGTAAAAAAAAGACCGTCGTCCTGCCAGTTTCTGTCGAAATGTTTCAGCGTGTACCGGTAAATGGTGCTGGAATTGGACAGGTCGTCGAACTTCAGGATCAGCTGTTCGTTGAAGCCGATAACGGGAGTTTCGTCGTTGGTTTTTGGATTAAATAGCTGCACGCTTCGGATCTGCTGCCCCGAAAGAGCGATACATGCAAAGAGGAGGAAGATTTGTAAATATTTCATTGAGACGAAGATAATGAAAATTGCGCCAAATTTTTGTACAATTTAAAGGGCCAAACTTAAAATCGTATTTTTGTCCCGATTTAAAAACACCACTTATGATCACCATAAAATCATTCGCTTTTAATCCTTTTTCAGAGAATACCTATGTTGTCTTCAATGCAAATAAAAAGGCATTCCTCATCGATCCGGGAAATTTTAGCGCGGAAGAAACCCGAACTTTAAATGAATTTGTTGCAGAAAATAAGTTAAAAGTTCAGAATATTCTGTTAACGCATGCGCACATCGATCATGTTTTGGGTTTGCAAAAGGCGTTTGACGAATATGAAGTTCCGGTTCTCATGCACCAAACCGAAAAGGAAATTCTGGACAGAAATCCCATGGACGCAAACCGCTTTGGATTTTTCTTTAAACCTTTCGACGGCGAAATTCACTACGTAAAAGAAACTGAAATTTTAAAATTAGACAAAGACGAGTTCGAAATTCTGCACGTTCCGGGACATTCGCCCGGGCACATTGCTTTTCACAACGCGGCAGAAAAATTGGTGATCTCCGGCGATGTTCTGTTTGAAGGAAGCATCGGAAGAACCGATCTGTATAAAGGAAATTCCGAAGAATTGCTCAGCAGCATCAAAACAAAGTTATTTATTTTAGACGAAGACACAAAAGTCTACAACGGCCACGGAAATCCTACGACTATAGGTTTTGAGAAAAAACATAATCCTTTCTTTTAAGAGCCAAAGAAAAAGAAAAGAGCCAGCTTAAGAATGTGATTCAATCTTAAAGCTGGCTTTTTTTTATTTAGTCTGTCTTTTCTACGATTTCCACTTGATGCCGCAGCCCATGCTTGGTCGTTGGGATTCGTCCTGCGGTTCGCCGGCAAGTACATTTTCGAAAGCGATGATTAAATCCTCACCTGTAATTTCTTTCGTATTTCCGGGTCTGGAATCATCCATCTGGCCGCGGTAAATAAGATCCAGTTTCTCATCAAAAAGAAAGAAATCCGGTGTACAGGCCGCGTCGTAGGCTTTTGCGATCGCCTGACTTTCATCGAAGAGATACGGAAAATCGAATTTTCTTTCCACCTGAAATTCCGCCATTTTATCGGGCGCATCTGCGGGATATTTATCGGCGTCGTTCGCGTTAATGGCAATAAACTCGATGCCTTTTTCCTGATAATCTTCATAAAGTTCCGCCAGTTTATCGATGATGTGAAGCACGAACGGACAATGATTGCACATGAAAATGATAAGCGTGGCTTTTTCGCCTTTTAAATCGTGAAGCGATTCGAGTTCGTTGTTGTGCGAGGGATTCGGCAGCTCAAAAAAAGGAGCTTTGGTACCGAGGGCGAGCATATTGGAAGGTGTGTTTGCCATTGTATTTTTTTTAAATTAAAGTCTTCAGCAAAGATAAGGATTCTGCGACCGAATTTTCAAAATTTACCCAGTGGATATTTTCTTCCTTTCGGTACCACGTTAACTGGCGCTTTGCGAAACGCCGCGAATTTTTTTTGATCTCTTCTACCGCGAAATCCAAAGTCCATTCGCCCTCAAAATATTTAAAGAGTTCGGAATAGCCGACGGTTCTTAATGCCAGCTTATTTTTAAAAGGAAGGAGCGATTTTACTTCCTCCACCAATCCCTCCGCCAACATTTTATTGACGCGCTGGTTGATTCTTTCGTAGATGATTTCGCGGGGCGCTTCAATGCCGATTCTGATGACGTCGAAATCGCGCTTTTGGACGTGCCCGGCGATGTTTTCGGTGTAGGTTTTTCCGGTTTGCCAGATAATATCGAGCGCACGGAAAAGCCGGCGCGGATTATCCTGATCCACGGTTCCAAAATAATCCGGATCTAATTCCTGCAACATCTGTTGGAGCTTTTCAATCCCTTCGTCCCGTAACATCTGTTCTAATTTATTCTGATTGCGGGCGTCGGCTTCGGGTAAATCGTTGAGGCCTTCGAGAACGGCTTTTTCGTACATCATGCTGCCGCCGACTAAAACGCCGACGTCATGCTGGGTGAATAATTCTTCGATTTTTTGAATGGCTTCTTTTTCGAACTGGCCGATGGAATAATAATTTTCTACGGACAGATTGCCGATGAAATGATGCGGAACTTCAGCAAGTTCTTCTCTGGAGGGCGTTGCCGTGCCGATGGTCATTTCGCGGAAAAACTGACGGGAGTCGCAGGAGATAATTTCGGTCGCATAATGTTTTGCGATTTCGATGGCGAGTTTTGTTTTGCCGATTCCGGTGGTGCCGACGATGGAGATGAGTTTTTTCACGCGGCTAATTTCCTGATTTTTTTTGAATTGGACGGCGTGAGAAAGGGAACCTTGAAGAAAAATTCAAGGAATGGGAAATTTGCACATTAAGAAATTAAGAGGCATTAAATTTATCTCCGACGGCGGGTTATAGCACGGAGTGCACGAATGTTTCACGGAAGATACCTTCTTTTGCTATTGTGGTTGGGGGAATTGAGTGATTGGTATAAATTGAGTTGAAGGCAATAAGCATCGATTTGCAAGAAGACGCCGCGGAATTCTAGCCGTGATCGCAATGGAAATCCTTCTGCGGGTTTTTTTGGCGCGGCAAAGCCGCGCCAAAAAAACCCGCAAAATATTGTAATGTAGAGCGCGCACTACCAGCCGGAAAAAGACGGCACCCGATGCTCCAAAAAAAACCATTCAATTTCTTGAATGGCTGGATTTTAAAGTTTAACCGACAATCTCGGCCTCGATGGCATCTCTGTCCGGCCTTAAAGAGGCTTCCCAGGCGACA